>VHCX01000040.1 GCA_016871615.1 Verrucomicrobiota bacterium | reverse complement strand
CCCGTCGAGGGCCAGACCGGTGGTATGGATGGCGTTGACCTCGTCGATCAGCGCGGCCGCCAGCTCGTCGATGCCGTCGCGCAGGTCCTTCAGGGCCCCGTCCCGGGCGTCCATCGTGCCGTGGACACGGCCGGAGGTGACCACGAGCGGACCGGCGGTGCCCGAGGCGCGGATCAGGCGGCGGCCGTCGGGGGCCGTGTAGCCCTCGAAGGTCTTGGTCCGGGTGTCGACCACCACCATCGGCTCACCACCGACCAGGATGGCCACGGAACCGTCGGAAGCCTCCACGGCGTCGAATCCGACGAGACCCGAGAGCGATTCCAGCTTGGCCTGCCGCTGGTCGCGCAGGTCGTTGGCGGTCCCGCCCGAGACGACCTCGGTCCGGGAGATCTGGCCGTTGAGACGGGCGATGTCGGACATCAGCGCATTGGCCGAGGCGAGATCGGCATCCAGCGACTCGTCCAACTGGTCCGAGAGACCGGACAGCCGCTGGTCGAGGGCCGGGAACTGGGCGGCGAGGGCCACCGCCTTGCGCAGGGTGATCTCGCGCTCGGGGATGGATGCCGGCTGCGCGGCCAGCGAGGCGAAGGCATTGAAGAAGTCGGTCAGGCCCGCCGCGAGCTGCTGGCCTCCCCCCACCCCGTCGGCGGCCGAGGCCCCGGAGGCGCCAGAGTTGCCCCGGTCGATGCTCTGGCCCAACAACGACTGGGCCAGTTTCAGCGCCCGCTGCTGGGATTCGAGCGAGCCGGTCACCCCGCCCTCCGTCACCACCTGGCCGTCGAGGATCTGGTCCCGGATCTGGCGGATGGCAGCGACCTCGGATCCGGTGCCCACCGGCTGGGTGAACCCGTCTCCGGAGGCCGTGGACTGGATCGAGACGCGCTGACGGGCATAGGCCGTGTTGTTGACGTTGGCCAGATTGTGGCCGGCGACCTCGACACCCTGCCGCTGGGCGGCAAGGGAGCGGGTCCCCATGCGCAATGATCCGATCAGTCCCAGCATACGACCTCGATGGGTTGGTTCAGCCGACGGCCTCGTAGAGGCGTCGCGGATTGCCGGCGGCCCCGAGCAGGGCGCCGTCGCCGGAGTAGGTTCCCCCGGCCTTGGTGGCGAAGAGTCCGCCCATCAGGCGTTGCATCAGGTCCACGGTCCTCGAGAGCAGCAGATGATTCTGCCGCGAACGGGCACGCACCCGGGTCAACAACTCGTTGTTCTCCTCCACCAGCGCCTGGATGAGGGGGCGGTAATCCTCATGCAGGAGGGGGAGCAACTGCTCGAACGGCGCGTCGGCCGGTGCCCCGAGGGATCGGGCCACCGAGGCTCGGCGGAGTTCGCGTTCACGACGGGCCTGCTCGACGAGGAAGGCCTGGCTTTCGATGGCGGCCGATCCGTCGAGCACGCCTTCGGCGTCCCGGCGGAACACGGTGTCCTGCTGCTGGTCCAGCCGGGCCAGCAATTCGCCGTACTGCTGCAACTCCATCCGCAGCGCTTGGATCAGGTCCTGAATGGAGGGATTCACGGGAGGTTCTTGCCGCCCTCGGGGGCGGCGTGGGGGGTTGAAGCAGTCACTTGGGAAGAATGGCGGAACTGAAGCTCAAGACTCCGGGCGACACCGAAGGTGCCCGACTCGCTGATCTGGTCGGCCATGCGCTCGACGATCATGTCCTGGTAGATGCCCCGGGACGAAGCCGCGGCGATGGCGCCTCCGCCGATCACCGGTTTCTGGGCCTCGTTCAACAGGTGGCGCACGAAGACGGCCTCGAACTTCTGGGTCATCTCGCGGATCTTTTCCTGAGACTCGCCCGCCGTGCGATCCGAAGCCTTGGATGACGGGTTTCCAAGGAGCGGGTCGGGGGCCGGCAGGGATCGCTGGATGTCGGAGACGGTGCCCTTGAACACGAATTTGATGCTCGCATCGGCCACGTTGAAGCTCATCACGGTGTTGTTTGGCTGGATGTCCTCCTGGCGGATGACACCCCGGAGGACGGCCTCCTGCTGCTCGCCTCCCACGAGGATCATGCGCCGACCCTCGAGGGTCATGTGGCCATTGGGCAGGACCTCGTTCACCCGCACCGCGATGCGGGCGGTGATGCGCTCCGAGTTGTTGATGGTGCCGCCGCCCTCGAAGCTCTTGTCCGACTTCATGTCCATCGCCGGATACTTGCCGCCCCGGGTGAGGAACCCGTCCTTGGCCGGTCCGAAGAGGAAGCTCGAGATGGTGGCGCTCACGCCGGTCTTCTTGGCGGTCTTCGTGTTGTTCTGCTTGGCCGACTCGTTGTTCTCGTCGACGACGATGGTGACGATGTCGCCGACCTGGCGGGCACGGGTGTCGGCCAGCAGCACGCGGGCGGAGGCCTCCGTCCAGAGCGAGCCGTTGGCCGCCCGCAGGCCCATCGGGGCGACCGGCAGCAACGACACCACCATCGAGACGAGCGACATCACCACCGCAGGGTGACGCACCGGGCGGTTCGCATCGGATCGGGGAAAAGCGTTCATGAGGATCGGGAGATTGTCTGGGATGTCCGGGATGGGCGGGTTTGGCGGGTTTGGCGGGGGGCGGCGCAGGTCCTTCAGAGCGGGATGAGCACGGCGTCCTCAGTCTGCACCACGCCACGGAACTCGCGCTTGGACTGCGGGTTCCTCACGCGGATGCTTTGCCCGGGATAGCCGTCCTCGAGGGCCTCGACCTTCGTGGTGATCTCCAGAGATCCGGCCTGGATGCGGGCATCGATGCGGCGGCCCCGGAAGACCACCGTCTTGAGCCGGAGGCTGCGGTCGGAGAGCGCCTGGCCCGGGGCGAGGCTCTCGGCCAACTCGTAGTCCTGCAGGGCCGCCGGCAGGGAGCGGAGGATGCCCCGTGAGGCCAGGACATCGCGGCGCTCAAGCACCGTCTCGGCATCGGCCAGCGGCAGTCCGCGGCGGAGCGCCGACGCGGCGACCGGAACCTCGCACCAGTGTCGCACCTGGACCGGCTGGAACCAGCTGCCGACAGGCTCGCCGGCGGCGAGCACCTCGACCTTCAGCGAGACCGGGGACTGGAGCCCGGCCTGCGGAAGATCCTGGAGCCGGAAATCCAGCGATTCGTCGGGGACCTGGACGGTGCGCCACGGACGCGACAGGCGGACCTCGATCTCGCCGCCGTTGCGCGCATACCGGCGCTGGAGTTCCTGGGTGACGCGATCGCGCACCTCGGCCTCGACCAGGTCGCGCATCGCCCGGGAGATCCGGGCCGTCTTCGGGCCGTTCCAGCGAAGTCCCGCCAGGTCGATGCCGGCCGTCCGCAGCGTCTCGACCACCGAGGTGCGGGACAGGATCGACCACCCCCCCAACGCAGGCGCGGGCGCCACACGGAAACGGGGCAGCGCCGCCACCCCCTGGATGAGGTCGGTCGCGAAGACGCCCTCGGAGCGGACCACGGCCCCGCCGGCGAAAACGGCCGGGGGTCGGTCGTCGGAGCGCGATGCTGCCGGGGCTGCCGGGGCCGCCGATGCCGCCGATGCTGCCGGGGACGTGAAGACCGTCGGGACGGGCTCCTGGGCGGCCAGGGGCGCCGCGCCAAGGAACATCGCGAGGATTCCGGAAAGGAGCGTCTTCATCAGCGGCGAAGGTTGTTGGCCTGGCCCATCATCTCGTCGGCGGCCTGGACGGCCTTGGAATTCACCTCGTAGGCGCGCTGGGCGATGATCATGCCGACCATTTCCTCCACGACCTTCACGTTCGACATCTCGAGATACCCCTGGGCCAGCGATCCGAAGCCGTTCTGGGCGGGGTTGCCCTGCTCGGCCTGGCCCGAGGCGGTGGTCTCGCGGTAGAGGTTGCGGCCGAGGCTCTGGAGACCGGCCGGGTTGATGAACCGCACGAGGTTGACCTGGAAGACCTGGTCGCCCTGGGGACCGCGGGTCGTGATGGAGCCGCCGGGCGAGATGGAGATGTCGGTCGTGCCCGGAGGCACCGCCTGGAAGCCGCCGACCAGCGGCAAACCGTCGCTGGTGACCCAGTTGCCCGTGTTGCTCAGCTTGAGGGCTCCGTCCCGGGTGAAGGCCCGGCTGCCGTCGGGCATCTGCACCTCGAGGAAGCCGTCGCCCTGGATGGCCAGGTCGAACTTGTTGCCGGTGTTCGTGAGTTCGCCCGTGGTGAAGACCTTGGCCGTGGCGACCAACTGGGAACCGTGGCCGATCTGCACCCCGGTCGGGGCGAGGTTGCCCGCGCCCTGGTCGGCGCCCGAGGGCCGCTCGTTCTGGTAGAGCAGGTCCTGGAACTCCGGGCGCGACTTCTTGAACCCGGTCGTGTTGACGTTGGCCAGGTTGTTGGAGATCACGTCGAGCTGCGTCTGCTGGGACTGCATCCCGGCGGCGGAGGAGTAGAGGGATCGGATCATTTGGTTTGCGCGTTGTGGTGGGGTTCAGCGGGCCCTGATGCCTCGGTTCATGGAATCACCCGGGAGGGGTTCACCCGGGAGGGATCAGCCCGGGGCGCCTCCGAGGTCGTTGATGACCTTGTCCATGCGGTCATCCTGGGTCTGGATGACCTTCTGGTTGGCCTCGTACATCCGCATGGCGTGGATCATGCCGACCATCTCGGCGACGGCGGAGGTGTTGGAGCCCTCCAGTCCTCCGCTGCGCAGGGCCGGATAGCCGGCATCGGTCTTCTGGATCGCCGGGTCGGTGGCCTTCCAGAAGCCCCCGCCGACGGCCGTGAGCTGCTGGGGATCGCTGAATTCGACCACCCGCAGCTTGCCGCGGCCGGTGGTCCCCTTCGAGACGGTGCCATCGGCGGCGATGAAGATCGGTCCGGGCAACGTGTTGTCGAGCTGGACGGCCCCGCCGTCGGTCAGCACCGGATACCCCTGGCTGGTCACCAACTGCCCGTTGGCGTCCACCGAGAACTGTCCGTTCCGGGTATAGCCCAACTCGCCGTTGGGAAGCTGGATCTCGAAGAAGCCGTTGCCCTCGATGGCCACGTGGGTCGGCACGCCGGTGGTCTGGAAATCCCCGCGGGAGAAGGCGGTGGAACTGCGCGCCGCGGGCAACTGGTAGCGCATGCCCCGCTGGCCGGGATTCGAGCCCTCACTCGGCGGCACGTAGCCCGCGGCGAGGCTCGAGAACGACACCTCGGTGCGCTTGTAACCGGGAACGGTCGACGCCGCGAGGTTCTCGGAAATGGCTTCCTGCCATCGGGCATTGCCCGTCATGGCCGCGGCCGCCTGGTACATTCCGACGTTCGCGCCGTTCGGAAGGCAAACAGGATGCCACTTTGGTCACACCCCCGTTTTCCTGAGGTTTTCAACCCTTCCCCCGCCCTCACCCACCCGGACCGACCTCGGCCGACCGGCAACCGGCACCCCCAGGGCGGACAGTTTTGCCGAGCCGGCGTCACTCCGGGGCTGCCGGTGGGGGGGGCGGCACCCCTGGGGCCCGTCGGGGATGGGCAACCACCGAATGGCCCCGTCCTGGGGTTCCCCCAGCGGGCCGGGCGGCGGATTGGGAGCCTTGAGCGGAAACCTCCATCGGCACCGGCGGAGGTTACCCTGCCGGCCTCCCGATCCTGTCTCCCCGATGAACCGGCGACAGGCGCCCCCGACCGGAGCTGGGGACGCCTGCGCTATGCCCCCCGATTGGGAAACTGGGGAGCCAGGAGACCCTTGAGGGTCCTACTTCTTGGAGTCCTTCTTGCAGCACGAGCCGCCCTTGGAATCGCAATGGCCCTTGGCCGATTTGGCCGAGGAGTTGGCGGCGGCACGCGGAGACTTGGCCGAGAGGCTCGAGGCACCGAACACGGCGGAAGCGAGGGCGAGGATCACGGACAATCGGAGGGTCTTCATGTCAGGAATGAGGTTGAGGTGTGTGTGTACGCAACCGGACCGGATCCGAGACGGCTGCTTGGGAGCATCCTATGGCAGGAATCCGGTCGGACCACAACCCTTCCCGCCAGGATTCCAACGGTTTTTGGCATGCCCTTCGGGTTGTCCGGAGACGACTTCATCGCCGACGGGATCCCGGCCCGATTCCACGCTGGGCAAAATGCCGACTCGCCAGAGCCGCATCGGTCCCCCACCCTGCAGGAGTCTTGGAAGGGCGGAGGGTCGCTCGCGGCGGCAGTCGCGGGAGGAAAGTCCGAACTCCACAGGGCGCGGGGCCGCGTAACTCCGGTCAGGCCGGAGATACACGCGGGAGGTCACGACGAAAGGCGTGGCCGACAGACAGTGCCACAGAAAACAAACCGCCCGGGTCGCAAGGCCCGGGCAAGGGTGAAAAGGCGGTTCAAGAGACCACCGCCCGCAACGCAAGGAGCGGGGCACGGCAAACCTCCCCGGGAGCAAGACCAAATAGGGAATCTATGATGCGGCCCGCATCGCATCGGCGCAAGCCGGTCGGGTTCCGGGTATCGGTCGCTCAGAGAAATGACTCTCTCCCTGGTGCAAACCAGGAAGACAGAATTCGGCTTACAGCCCTTCCAAGACACCATCCTTCCCCGGGATGGCCCCCGCCCGGGGCCCCGGGGCCCGCCCCTCAATTCCCGGCCCGGATCTGGCGGACGATCTCGAAGGCGACCTCCAGCGCCGCCTTGGCCTGGGCTCCGCTGACCTTGGGTTCCTGACGGCGCCGGACGCAGGCGACGAAGTCCGACAATTCGCGCTTGAGCGGCTCGGCCTTGTCGATGGGCACCGGCTCGCGGACGATCCGCTGGCCGGCGAACTCGCTCACGATCGTCGATTCCTTGGCCGCCAGCAGTTTGCGCAGGAGTGAACTCTCCTCCTCTCCATCCCGGGCCAACCGGTACAGGAAGCCCTCCTGCACCCGGTAATCAAGGCTGATGTACACCGGGTGATCCCCGCCGCTGAAGACCCGGATCTTGCGCATGCGTTCCGGGCTGATCCGGCTCGCCGTCAGGTTGGCCACGCAGCCGTTGGCGAAGCGCAGGCGCGCATTGGCGATGTCCTCGCTGCGGCTTAGCACGTGGATGCCCACCGCGTCCACCGAGACCACCGGCGACTTCACGAAGGCCATCACGACATCGAGATCGTGGATCATCAGGTCGAGCACCACACCGATGTCGGTGCTCCGCGCCGGGAAGGGCGACAGCCGGTGGCATTCGATGAATTTCGGGAAGGGGGCCGCAACCTCCAGGGTGCTGAACACCGGGTTGAACCGCTCCACATGGCCCACCTGCAGCACCAGCCCGCGCTCCTGGGCCAGTTGCACCAAGTCCTCGGCCTGCTCCGAGCTGTCGGTCATGGGCTTCTCGACCAGCACGTGTCGTCCGGCCTGCAGCAATTCGCGGGCGATGGCATGATGGGTCACCGTTGGCGTCGCCACGCTGAGCGCATCGCTGACCGCTGCGGCCTCGGCCACCGACGTGAAGGCCCGCACCCCCCAACGGGCCGCATGGGTTCGGGCCGCCTCGGGGTTCACGTCGAACACACCGGTGAACTCGGCCTCACCGGCCTTGGCGAGGTCCGCGTAGATGCGTGCGTGCTCCTTGCCCAGCGACCCGGTCCCGATCACCGCCACCCGAACTTGGTTCGACATGCGGGCGAGACTAGGAGAGCCGAGGACCTGGGGAACCACTAATTCGGTAAGCCCCACCCGGAAGTCCGGATCCCGACCCCGGCCGGTTCCGTCGACATCCCGGGCTGGGAATCCGCCAGACTCCGCGATAGGATAGGGCTCATGTCCCTCGTCTCCGCCCGCGTGCTCGCACTGGCCCTGATCCCCGCCCTCGCCCTGCCCCTCGTCGCCGGCAAGGCCGACGGCAAGCTCGACCTCTGGTGGTGTGACTCGGAGGGCGGAGGATCCACCCTCCTGGTCACGCCCGAGGGCGAGAGCATCCTCATCGATTCCGGCAACCCCGGCGGGCGCGACTCGACCCGCATCCTCCAGGTGCTCACCCAAGGCGCCGGTCTCAAGCAGCTCGACCACCTCATCGTCACCCACCTGCACATCGACCATTTCGGGGGCGCGGCCGAGATCGCCGGTCAGGTGCCCATCAAGAACCTGTGGGACAATGGCCTGACCGACGCCGACCCGGATGGCAACCGCAACTCGACCTGGCCCCTCACCAGCAAGCCCTACCGCACCATGACGGTCGGCCAGCGTCACCGGGTCGAACCGGGAGCCGTGATCCCGCTGAAATCCGGCCGGACTCCGCTGGCGCTGCGCTGCATCCTCACCCGTCAGCAGCCGGCTGAAGGCCTGTACCCGACCCGCAAGGCCGTTGGGTCGGCCCCCGTCCTCAGGGCCCCGGACACCTCGGACAATGCCAACAGCTCGGCCTGGGTGCTCGAATTCGGGAACTTCCGCTTCTTCGATGCCGGCGACCTCACCTGGAATGTCGAGACCCGGCTGGTCTGGCCCGAGATCCGGGTGCCCGAGGTGGACCTGGTCCAGGTCACGCACCACGGACTCGACGTGAGCAACCACCCGCGGTTGCTGGCCGCCCTCAATCCCACGGTGTCGGTCATGAACAACGGCCCCACCAAGGGAACCGCCGGCGAGGTGCTGGGCACGCTGCGGAGACTCCCCCGGCTGGAAGCCCAGTACCAACTGCACCGCAACCGACGCCCCGACGGCGCCACCAACAACATCCCCGACGCCTTCATCGCCAACACCCAGCCCGGAACCGCCCACCCCATCCACTGCGCCGTGGCCCCCGACGGCGCCACCTACTCCATCACCCTGCCCGCCGGGCCCGTCACCCGCACCTACACCACCGCCCGCCGCCGCTGATCCGGGCGACATGGGCCCGAGGCGATGGCCCGAGGCATTCCGGACCCCGGACCCCGGACACAGACTGACGACCGCGGCTGGATCGGCTCACCCCATGCCGGGCAGGTCCCGGCCCAGCCTTCCCCGATGTGCGCCATCGATGGTTCCTTTCTGCTGGCATCCCCCCCGAGGCTCCCGCTAAACCTTGGTCACGATGAGTTCGCAAGTTCCTGCCGACCTGAAGTACGCCAAATCCCACGAGTGGGCCCGCATCTCCGGCGACACGGCCGTGGTCGGCATCACCGACCATGCCCAGCATGAACTCACCGACATCGTGTTCGTCGAACTGCCGTCGGTCGGACGCCAGGTCAAGGCGGGCGAGGCTTGCGCAGTGGTCGAATCGGTCAAGACCGCCAGCGACATCTACTCGCCGCTGTCGGGCGAGATCATCGCCGTGAACGGGGCCGCCAGCGAGAACCCCGCCTTGGTCAACAGTGAGCCCTACGCCGGGGGCAGTTTCTTCACCCTGCAGCTGTCCAACCCCGCGGAGGCGAGGCCTTGATGTCGCCGGCCGCCTACGCGCAGCAGATTGGCGCCTGAAGTCCGGGCCCCTCGGCCCCGATCTTCCACCGGTTCAGGAAACCGGCCGGTCAGTTGTCCTCCGGAGCGTCCCGGCGCAACCCCACCTTGTGGGCGATGTCGTCAAACTCCTCGCGGCTGACCTCGTGCAACTCCTTGCCCCGCTTCTGGAGGTGCTCGTTGATCTTGATGGCCTTCTCGGTCATCGCCTCATGGGTCTCCTGGGTTCCCCCGACAAGGGCGAAATTCTTGCCCTTGGTCACCCGCTGGTGGCCGTCCGAATCGAGGCCGACTCCCAAGAGCACGGCGCGAGGCCCCGGGGGCTTTTTCTTCGAGGGCTTCTTGGGATCCGCCATGGGCCGACGGTAGATCCACCCCCTGCCCCTCGCCACGGCAAATCTCTCCCGGGACGAGGGGTCGGCCATCCTGAACCGGGGAACATCGAGGCTCGCGATGTCCGCCCAAAAACAATCGATTCACGCGGCATCCGGCAGATGGGCGACAACCGGGGCGCATGAACGATCTCTTGCCGGCGCTCCCCCCGGTTTCCACGGCCCTCGAAGCCTTCGGCACCCTCGCCGCCCTGGCGGCCAGCGTGCTGGCCGCCGACTTCGTCGTCGGAGTCTTCCACTGGATCGAAGACGCCTACCTCCGTGAGGACTGTCCCGTGCTCGGCGACCTGATCGCCCGCCCCAACGTGTTGCACCACTACCGGCCGAGGCATTTCCTGCGCAACTCCCGGGCGGCCTCCTGCTGGGACCTGTGGATCGTCGCCGGACTCCTCCTGGTCGGCGGCTGGGGACTTGATCTCCCGGGCGCGCCACTGGGCCTGTTCGCCCTGCTGGTCGGGAACGCCAACCAGATCCACAAGTGGGCCCATCGCAGTCGACGCGAGAACGGTCCTTGGATAAACCTTCTCCACGACCTGCGGATCCTCCAAGGTACCCGCCATCACGCGATCCACCACACCGATCCCAAGTCGACCTATTATTGTGTGATCACCGAGTTCCTGAACCCCGTGCTCGAGCGCCTGCGTTTCTGGACCCGCCTCGAGTGCTGGCTGCGCAAAGGCTTCGGCATCCGTCGCCGCAGCGACACCTCCAACCGACGCCACGGATTCACTCCCGGCTGGGTCCTCGAGACGGACCGCGCCTGAGCCCCATCCCGATGACCTCCGGCCGCCGAAACTACCCGCTGCTCCTGCTGAGCCAGTTCCTCAGCGCCCTGGGCGACAACGCCCTGTTGGCGGTGATCGTCGGGCAGCTCACCTACCTTCAACGGGCCGGAGCCCTGAGCGAGGAGGAGCTCCGGACCCACAACACCGTCTACACCAGCCTGCTGTTCATCCCGTTCATCCTGCTGGCCCCGGCGGCCGGATTCTTGAGCGACCGCCACCCGAAGACCACCGGCCTAGCCTGGGGCAACACGGTCAAGCTCCTCGGCACGATGATCTGCGCCCTGGGCATCCGGTTCGGCCCGGTATGGCAGGGCATCGGCTACCTGGTGGTCGGCATCGGCGCCTGCCTTTACGGGCCGGCGAAATACGGCATCCTGCCTGAGATCCTCCCGAGGGAACGCCTGGTGCGGGCCAACGGCATGGTCGAACTGCTCACCCTCGTGGCCATTCTGGGCGGCGCCATCGCCGGCTCGGTGATGGCCGATGTCTGGAAGGATGCCGTCGGGCGGTCCTACATCATGCTGGTGTCCCTCTACCTGGCCTCCCTGCTGCTCAACCTCGGCATGAGCCGAACCCCGGCCAATCCGGGTGTCCGCTGGAGCGCCAACCTCTCGGCCTTCCGCGACCACGCGCTGGTCCTCGCAAAGGCCCCCCGGCTGTCGCGGATGCTGCTGGGGACGGGCCTCTTCTGGGTGTGCGGTGCGGCCATGAAGATCAATTTCCAGCCTTGGGGCCTGAAGGTGCTGCAGCTCCCGGACAACACGCAGATCGCCCTGCTTGGGCTCTGGCTGAGCCTGGGAGTGATGGCGGGAAGCCTGCTGGCCGGGCGCTGGTTCCCGGTCGGACACCTGCATCGCACCCGCCAGTTCGGCTTCGCGTTGGCCGGCCTGCTGGCCCTGCTGTTCACGGTGGAGCACCTCGGGTTCTGGCGGCAACCCACCCTGCAGGCCGGGGCGCTGCGGCTGGTGCTGCCGGTGCTGGGCCTGCTCGTCGGCGCCGGCGTGGCGGCCGGATGCTTCCTGATCCCGCTCAACGCGGCCCTGCAGGCCGAGTCCGACCCGGACAAGCTCGGCAAGACCATCGCGGTGCAGAACCTCGTCGACAACCTCGGCATGGTCGCGGCCAGCGTGCTCTGCCTCGGCAGCGTGCAGGCGGGCATCAGCGCCTCGGGCGTCTTCCTGCTGCTGGCTGCGGTCACGGCCGCCGTGGTGGGCCTCCTGCGCATTCCCGAGCCGTCCCCGACGATCCCAACCTCCGGAGACTCCCGATGATCAAGACCCTTCTCCACGGGCTGCTGCGCCTGATCTTCCGCTTCCGAGCCCACAACACGGGCGTGCTCTCGACCCCGGGGCCGGTGCTGCTGCTGCCCAATCACGTCTCGTGGCTCGACTGGGCCTTCCTGGGCGTCCTGCTGGACGACGACTGGAAGTTCGTCACCAGCTCCACCACCGCCCAGACCTCCAGAATCCACCGGCGTATCATGGTCAACCGCCGGACCTTCCCCATCGACCCGGCCTCGCCGTACGGCGCGAAGCGGATGGCCGAGCACCTCGCCAAGGGCGGCCGGCTCGTCCTCTTCCCCGAGGGCCGGCTGACGCTGACCGCGCGGATGATGAAGCTCTTCGACGGCACGGGCTTCCTCATCCACCGGACCAAGGCCCGGGTGATCACCTGCCACCTGCGCAACGCCGTGCGCGTGCCGGCCGTCCGCCATGACGGCTGGACGCGGTGGTTTCCGGAGGTCTCGGCCCACTTCAGCGAGGTGCTCACCGCCCCGGACCTGTCCCAGCAACCCGCCGCGGTGGCCCGAGCGCGCATCACCCGCTGGCTGCGCGACCGGATGGTGCACCAGCAGTTCCAGGCCGAGATGGACTTCGGGGCGAAGGACGTGCTCGAGGCCATCGCCGAGACCGCCCGGGCGATCCCGCGCCGCCGTGTGCTGGAGGACGTCCAGTTGCAACCGCTGTCGTACCGCCGGCTCATGGTCGGGGTGGACCTGTTGTCGGCACGTTTCCGAAGCCTTCTGCCGGCCCCGGGCGGGACCGACGGCAGCGATCCCGCCCGCGTCGGCATCCTCCTGCCCAATGTCAACGGCATGCCCGTGAGCCTCCTGGCCCTCTGGGCCTCCGGTCACACCCCGGCGGTCCTCAACTTCTCCACCGGGCCGGCGGTCCTGCTGCAATGCGCGCAACTGGCCGGCCTCCGAGACATCCTCACCTCACGGGTGTTCCTCCAGCGGGCCAAGCTCGACGTGGTCCCGCTCGAGGCCGCCGGCATCCGCCTGCATTTCTTGGAAGACCTCCGGGCGCGCATCGGTCCTGCCGACAAGCTTTCGGCCCTGCTCCGGCACAGCCTGCGCTGCGGGCATGGACTCCGGGTTCCGAGGATCGGGTTCGACCCGGCGAAGACCCCGGCCGTGGTCCTGTTCACCTCCGGCTCCGAGGGTGTTCCCAAGGGGGTGGTGCTCACCCATGCCAACCTCCTGGCCAACATCCGCCAGATGGACGCGTTCCTGGACATCTCCGACCATGAACGCTTCTTCAACGCCCTGCCCCTCTTCCACAGCTTCGGCCTGACCGCCTGCACGCTGCTGCCGCTGGTGCGTGGTCTGTACACCTTCCTGTACCCGTCGCCCCTGCATTACCGGGTCATCCCCGGCGTGGTCTACGACCGGTGCTGCACGGTGATGGTTGGCACCAACACCTTCCTGAACGGCTACGCCCGCAAGGCCGCACCGTACGACTTCCATTCGGTGAAGTACCTGGTGGCGGGCGCCGAGAAGGTGCAGGAAGCGACGGCGCAGACCTGGGCCCGGAAGTTCGGCATCCGCCTGCTCGAGGGCTACGGCGCGACCGAATGCAGCCCGGTGCTTTGCGCCAACAACCGCATCGAGGCGCAGTTCGGCAGCGTTGGCCGGTTCATGCCCGGGATGGAGTGGCGGCTTGAGGCGGTCGAGGGCGTCAGCGAGATCTCGCTGGAGGGCCGGGTGGTGTCCGGCCGCCTGTTCGTGCGCGGGCCCAACGTCATGCGCGGCTACCTCAACCCCGGTCCCGATGCCATGTTCCAGGCCCTGGGCGGCTGGTACGACACCGGCGACCTGGCCCGGGTCGACGACGACGGCTTCGTCTTGCTGCTCGGACGCATGAAGCGCTTTGCCAAGATCAGTGGCGAGATGGTCAGCCTGACCGCCGTCGAGGATGCCCTGGCCGGGGCATTCCCCCAGCATGGCCTGCGCTGCGAGGTCGCGGTCGTCGCCGTGGCCGACGAGGACAAGGGAGAGAAGCTCGTCGCCATCACCAACGCGACGCGCCTCTCCCTGGACGAGGTGAGGCAAGCCATCAAGGCCAAGGGACTGACCAACCTGTGCGCTCCCCGCGAGATCCACACCGTGCCCGAGATCCCCAAGCTCGGCACCGGCAAGGTCAACCACCGGGCGCTCATCGAGGTTCTCCGCACGGACGCCGGCCGATAGCAGACCCGGCGGACCCACCCATGTCCGGTCCCGGGGACGACCCGCCCCCGCGCGGTCGCGACATCCCTTCAATCCGCGCCTTTACAGGTCCGGGCATTGGGGCAAAGTCGGCGCCGGTCCCGCGCTGAAACTCCCCCCTTCCAACATGTCCAAGGTCATCGCTGAAATGCTCGTCGAGTCGGTGAAGATGGAACTCCCCGACACCAAGACCGTCCGGTTCCAATGGCCCGAGGGCTATGCCCCCGACTTCAAGACCGGCCAGTTCATCACCGTGTACTGGCCCCACAAGGCGAAGTACAAGCGGGCCTATTCGTTGAGCTCCTGCGCGCTGGACCGCGGCCATTACGAGGTGACCGTCAAGCGCGACGGCAAGATGGGCACCAGCATCGTGGACTGGCTTGAGACCGGCGACCGCATGTTCGTCATCCCGCCGACGGGCAGGTTCCTGCCGGTCTTCGATCCCCCGGGCAAGCACCTCATCTGCGTGGCCGGCGGTTCCGGCGTGACCCCCTTCCGGGGTTTCGTGCGCGAGGCCACCGAGAAGAACCCCGATACCCGGATCACCATCCTCTACACGGTGCGGACCACCAACGACATCATCTTCGCCGAGGAGTTCCGCGCGCTGGAGGCCCGCAATCCGCGCTTCAAGTTCGTGGTGACCTGCACCCGCCTCGCGCCGGAAGACCCCTGGACCGGCCGCCGCGGCCGCATCACCCCGGACTGGGTCAAGAGCTTCGTCGACGACGCGGCCAACACCGTGTTCTACGCCTGCGGCACCAATGACATGGTCAACGCCGTCGAGCACCTGGTGATCCACGACCTGGGCCTGCCCAAGGAGCAGATGAAGCTGGAGAAGTGGGGCTGAGGCTGAGCGGGGTGTGGATGACGTACGGATTTCCGCACAGATCCGCGGTCCAACGATTCCAGGGGGAGTTCGCCTCGAGGGCGTCTCCACGTTGTTCATGGAGAGGCCCTGTCGACACCGGGGTCGGTCATCGCTCCCGCTCCCTCCGGCCTCCGGAACGGCCAATGACCGGCCACCCGGGCCCATGCCAGGTATCCCAGAACCCCCAACCCCAGGGCCCCCAGGGCCATGGCGAGGGTGCGGACCGGGGTCGTGGCGAAGACCAGCAGCCAACCCATGCCCGCCAGGAACAGGGGCAGCGGATACCACCAGACCCGGTAGGGCCGAACGAGGTCGGGCGCGTTGCGACGCAACAGCCACAGGGCGACGATCTGGCCGACGAACTGGATGAGGATCCGGGCGGTGATGAGGGTGTCGATCACCACCGTCAGCGGCAGGAAGGCCGCCGCGATCGAAAGGCCACCCAGCACCAGCAGCGACACGTGAGGGAAGTTCCCCCGCGGATGCAACCGGGCGAAGACACCGAAGAAGGCCCCGTCCTTGGCCGCCGCATAGGGAATGCGCGAATAGCCCAGCAGCAGCGCGAAGATGGAGCCCACGGCCGTCCACACCACCAGCAGCGTGAACAGGCTGGCCGCGGTCCGCCCATGAAGCCGCTCGACAAAGACCGAGGCGATGAAATTGGCGACCTTCGGGTGGGCCTCGGCCGGGACGAACTCACGCCATGGGATCACCCCGATGATGCTGAGGTTGATGCCCACATAGATCGCAGCCACGAGCAACAGGCTGCCCAGGACGGCCCGCGGGATCGTCCGCCCCGGGTCCTTCACCTCGTCGCCGAGGTAGCACACGTCGTAGTAACCGAGAAAATCATAGATCCCCACGCGGGCGGCCGCGCCGAGACCCAGGAAGAATCCCATCGAGAAACGCCACGGATCGGCCGGGAAATCGAAGGCCTTGCGGGCATCGAAATGCATCGCCCCGCTCACCAGCACCACCAGCACCGTGACCATCACCCCGGCCCAGAGGAACAGGGTCAGCCGGGCGATCCCGGTGATCCGGCGGTACAGCAAGGCCACGGTCAGCACGCCCAGCGCCACCACCACCGCCCCGCCCTTGGCCGAAAGCCCGCCCCCGGCCAAGGTCATTCCCGGCGAGAGGTAATCAAGGTACTGGGCCACGCCGATGTAGGCCGAGGCGATCTCCATGGGCCCGCTCAGGAGGAACTGCCACAGGAACAGGAACCCCATCAGACGCCCCCAGGTCTGTCGCCCGAAGCCCTCGCGCAGCCACTGGTAGGTTCCCCCGGACCCCGGCAAGGCCGCCCCCAGCTCGCTCCAGACGAGCGCATCGGGCACGGTGATCACCAGCGCCACCAACCATCCCAACAGCGACTGGGGCCCACCCAGGGCCGACATGAGCAGCGGGATGGTGATGAACGGACCGGCCCCCAGCATGTTGGCCATGTTCAGCGCCGTGGCTGGCAGGACGGTCAGCCGGCGCTCCAGATGCGCCGGCTCTGCGGGAGGAGGGGCCTGGGTGGTCATGCCCGGGTTTTAGGGCTTCGCCTGCGCATTGGCCAGCCATCAGACCGTTGGGCCCGCCCGATCTGTTCCGACACCAGAAAGGGCGCCGGGCATCCGCTGGATCTCACAAGGGGATCCGGAAGAGGCCTGCAAACCATGCCCCGTCCGTGCGCCGTTCCGTCCCGTCGCCGAAAAAGCCGCTTGCCTCTTCCCGGCCAATCGCCACCGTCCCAAATGCCGGCCGTCACTTGGGTGACGGCATTTTCGGCTGAGAAACAACCGTCAACACGTCAACCTAACCGCTAACCTCCGTTGCCAACCGCAACGTCGGTCACGTTGGGCAATGGAGTCTTCTGAGGGGCCGTCTTCAGCGCCCCGCTCAAGTCTCCTGTCAGATGCATCGAACGGGCGCCCGCGCGTCCGTCACCATACCATTATGTCGGCTTCCGCCGCATTCGCAGAACTGCTCAAGCAGTACGACCGCCAATTCAAGGCCGGTCAAATCGTCAAGGGAACCATCCTCGAAGTCCGTCCGAAGGAAGTCCTCGTGGACATCGGCGGCAAGTCCGAGGGCGTCGTCAACGCCTCCGAATTCGTCGAGTTCGAGAAGGTCGCCGTCGGCGACATCATCGACGTCCTCATCGAGAAGGCCGAGGACAAGGAAGGCAACGTCCACCTCTCCAAGGAGAAGGCCGAGTTCCAGCAGAACTGGGACCGCATCCAAACCATCTGCAACGAGGGCGGCAACGTCACCGGCAAGGTCAAGTCGGTCGTCAAGGGCGGCCTCATCATCAACATCGGCGTCGAGGCGTTCTGCCCGTCGTCGCAGGTCGACATCGTCCCGCCGAAGAACCTGGCCGCCTTCGTGGGCAACGCCTACGAGTTCAAGGTCGTCAAGCTCAACCCCGATCGCCAGAACGTGGTGCTCAGCCGCCGCGAGATCATCGAGACCGAGCGCAACGCCCGCCGCTCCACGCTGCTGTCCGAGATGATGCCCGGCGACATCCGCAAGGGCACGGTCAAGAACCTCACCGACTTCGGCGCGTTCATCGACCTCAACGGCCTCGACGGCCTGCTGCACATCACCGACATGTCCTGGGGCCGCCTCACGCACCCCAGCGAGATGCTCAAGGTGGGCCAGGAGATCGACGTGGTCGTGCTCGACATCAACCGCGAGAAGGAGCGCGTCAGCCTCGGCCTCAAGCAGAAGCTGTCCAACCCCTGGGACAACATCGAGAACAAGTACCCGGTCAACGCCAAGGTCAAAGGCAAGATCGTCAACCTCGTGCCCTACGGCGCGTTCGTTGAGATCGAGCCTGGCGTCGAGGGCCTGGTGCACGTCACCGAGCTGTCCTGGACCAAGCGCATCGCCAAGCCTTCCGACGTCCTCAAGCAGGGCCAGGAGATCGAGGCGGTCGTGCTCGGCATCAACCGCGACGAGCAGAAGATCAGCCTCGGCATCCGTCAGCTCGAGACCAACCCGTGGGACCTCGCCCACACCAAGTACCCGCCGGGCACCAAGGTCAAGGGACCGATCCGCAACCTCACCAGCTACGGCGCGTTCCTCGAGCTCGAGGAAGGCCTGGACGGCATGGTGCACGTGTCGGACATGAGCTGGACCCGCAAGGTCAACCACCCGAGCGAAGTCCTCAAGAAGGGCGACGAGGTCGAGGCGATCGTGCTCGAGGTCGACAAGGCCAACCAGCGCATCAGCCTCGGCATGAAGCAGCTGGGCGTGGACCCCTGGGAGCAGATCGAGACCTTCTTCAAGGTGGGCGATCTGGTCTCCGGCAAGGTCACCAAGCTGGCCAGCTTCGGCGCCTTCGTCGGTCTGCCGCACGACATCGACGGTCTGGTCCACATCTCCCAGGTCAGCGAAGACCGGGTCGACAAGATCAAGAACGTGCTCAAGGTCGGCGACGATGTCACCGCCCGCGTCATCAAGATCGACCGTGCCGACCGCCGCATCGGTCTATCCATCAAGGCCGCGAACTACAGCACCGAGCAGCTGAAGGAAGAGCAGAAGCTCCTCGATCAGCTCAAGCCCGGCGAAGACCTGGTCGCCCTCGAGCACGCGTTCGCCGCGGCCGAGGAGAAGAAGACCCAGGACTGATCGTCCAGGTTCCGTCTCCATGCGCGCACCCTCACCGGTGCGCGCTTTTTTGTTGGGCCGGGCACGTCAGGAGTCCTCACTGTTGACACGTTGGAGCTGGGAAACGGCGCGCCATCCGGGCCTGACCCGAGGGGCCTGCCCCCTCCTTGCCGGAAGGGAAGAATGTACCGAATGCACCGATCCAGATCATTTCGCATCATTTTGTATGTTTTGATGTCGCATCGGCCATATTGACATCAGATACCTTCGTCAGCATCGACGCTTGCTGAGGACAACGTTGACCTTGGACGATGACCTTCTCGAACTGGCGGGCCGTCAGGCGAAGCTCCGGGGCGTTTCCCTGAGCAGGGGCGTCTCCGATCTCCTCCACCGAGGTCTCCATGCCGCCACCCCGTCGCGGACCCAGGACGGTCTCCTGATGTTCCAGCTTCCCGAGGACTCACCCACGGTCACGACCGATGACGTCCGACGCCTCGAATCGGAGGGGGTGTGGACGGCTATCTTCTCGACACCAATGTGCTCATCGCCTTGCTCTGGCCCAGCCACGCGCACCACACGCGGGCCGTGAGGTGGTTCACGAGGCATCGTTCGAAAGGCTGGGCGACCTGCCCGTTCACTCAAGCGGGTTTCGTCCGCATCGTTTCCAACCCCGCCTTTTCCCGCGATGCGGTGACACTGCGCGATGCCGTGGGCGTGCTGGCCGCCAACACCGCGTCGAAGGACCATGCGTTCTGGCCAGATGAACTGCCTTTGGCCGAATCCATCGCTGTTGTCGGTTCAAAGTTGCTCGGACATCAACAGGTGACCGATGGGTACCTGCTCGGACTCGCTCTACGACGGGGAGGAATGCTGGCCACCTTGGACGAACGCATCACGGCGCTGGCGGAACCGGATTCGGTTCAACGCCGGGCGGTGGCCGTCATTGCGTAGCGCCCCCTTCCCGGCGCCCCGCAGACGTGAGCCAGCACCTGAAACCGGTGGTTGTGGATGACGGTGGTGCTGTTTTCGGGATATCCGTCCCAATGTCCCGGAACACCTGCACCACCTGATGCCGCCCGAATTCCTCACAAAACTGCAGAACCCGCTCAGCCCTGACAGCGTCGCACGGCCTCGGAGGGCTCCGACCCATCGAACCAAATTCGCCGCATTCGGTCCCGATTCCATCAGCCCTCAATCCCGTCCGGGAAGCCGCCAAGTCGGCACGGGTGCTCCCTCGGCTGGCCAAGGCGTGGGGTCTCAGCCATGGTTGGCCCGTGAAGTTCCCGATCACCGAGATCACCGACGCCCTGCTGGCAAGCTATTCGCGCCATGGGGGCATCAACCATCTGGACGGGATCAACCTGCCCTCCAAGGCCTCCGTCGCCGACATCACCCGAGACCTGCTCCGGCTGGTGTTCCCGGGCTTCTTCGACGACCACCTCATCCACAGCTCCGAGTTGAAGGCCGAGACCGCGCTGCTCATCGACAGCGTCGCCGGGCGGCTGGAGGATGAACTCTACAAGGCCCTGCGCTGCGCGGACCGGGCCAACGGCTCCTCGTCGGCCAAGTCCGATCCGCGGCCCATGGCCCATCAGTTGGTGAACGAGTTCCTCCGCGAGCTGCCCGCCATCCGCGAGATCCTCACCACCGATGTCGAGGCCGCCTTCTCGGGCGATCCGGCCGCAGCCAACCGCGAGGAGATCATCGTGGCCTACCCCTTCGTCGAGGCCATCGCCGTGCACCGACTCGCGCATGCCCTCCATCTGCGCCATGTCCCCTTCCTGCCGCGCATCATGGCCGAATGGTCCCACAGCCGGACGGGCATGGACATCCACCCGGGCGCCCGCATCGGCGGACATTTCTTCGTCGATCATTGCACTGGCGCCGTGATCGGCGAGACGGCGGTGATCGGCCACCGTGTGAAGCTCTACCAGGGGGTCGGCCTCGTGGCCCGGTCCCTCGCGGCCGGCCAGGCGCTCCGCGGCCAGAAGCGCCACCCGACGATCGAAGACAGGGTCACCATCTACGCGAACGCCACCATCGTGGGCGGCGACACGGTCATCGGGGCCGGCAGCACCATCGGGGCGAACGTCTTTCTCATGCAGAGTGTGCCGCCCGAGTCGCTGGTGCTCATGGACGACCTGCGCCTCAAGGTCAGCGCCAAGAAGGAGCGCACCGCCGCCGCGATCGACTGGCAGATCTGAGACGGGCCGGGTTCAGGAACCACTCCGACCGGGCGGAACATCTCCGGGACCATGGCCACCAGACCATCCACACGTCTCGGGGGCGCCTGTCCGTTTCAACGCTCCAGGCCGTGAATCCTCGGCCAGCAACCACGGGGCGTGGGGGCGTGGAGATGCAACGACGGGTTGTCCCCGATCCACCCAGGGCAACCCGATTCATCGACGAACGCCACACCGATCGGCAGATCGGGACGGTCGTCGGCCAATCGGGTCATCTGGGCTTCCGCCTCATCGCTCATCGCGATCCATGCCATCTTGAGGGTGACGGGATCCAGGGCACGGGCCTGAATCTCCTCCAACCTTCCTGGTTCAATCCGGGCAAAGCGCCTCATCATCTTCAGCAGCGAAAGCGGCGTGAACCCTGGGTCTTTGCCACAGGCCGCCCAACAAATCGCCGCGAGCGGGAGGTGCGGTGGAGTTCCACGATATCGACATAATCGCGGGTCTCCGTCCGGGCCGCCAGCGTGAGGGCCTTGTTCGTGGCGACATCGAACCGGTGCAAGCGCCACCCCAGAACCGGGTCGCGCTCGATCGGGAAAAACCGGAAGGCCGAGTCGGCTGCCCAGTCGATCTCAACCCACTCGGCACCCCGATTCACACGGGCCTTGCGGGAGGTGCTCTCCTGCTCCCACTCACCGCGGGGAAAATGGGTCTCCACCTCAAATCCCGCCTGTCGCAAACACTGCACATCGCGCACGCTCGCACGGGTCACCTCTTCGGCCAGTTCGTGGAACAGGTCGAAGTCGTTCGAGAATCGCGGAGAGTCATCCCCGGCATTCAGCACGATTCCGCCGGCGAAATGGCTCTCCTGGCTCCGCAGGCCCGCAAGCAGAGCTAGGACGTCTTTTTGCAGAGCGGTGAGAGGCATTTGTGCAACTCCTGAGCCGCCCGCCAGGCACGGCGATCGCCGTATTCCCTGAGATGCTCCACCACCAAGCGGATGTCCTCCAGATGACGGATGCGGGCCTCCGGATGGCGGAACCAGAAACATTCCGGGTGGGTCCGGACCAATTCACAGGCCCGTTCGATCAGCCCCGGAGGTGCCGGAATGGGCGACTCCATCTCAAGGGTTTCCTTGGGCTCCAGGGCCATTTCCAACAATTATCCTCAAGCGTCGGCAGCGCCAAGACGGAGGTGGTCACCTCGGGGATCAGGAGGCCGATACGGGTGCCTCGAATACCTCCCCCGACATGAACGCGACACGGGCGCGCCGTCAGACCACGAACTCCAGCGGGGGGGCCTTGGGGATGGCGCCCAGGGCCTGCCCGCGGGCCAGGAAGCGGCGGATGCTCTCGCGGCCGCGCTCGCCGTAGTCGAGGGTCCAGTCGTTCACATACATGCCCACGAAGCGGTCGGCGAGGTCATGGCCCATGTCGCGGGCCCATTGCAGCGAATGCGCCACCGCCTCGGGACGGTGATCGAGGCTGTATTGAATGCTGGCCGTCAGGATGTCGCTGACGCGCTTGCGCAGCGCCGGCTCATGACGCTTGTGGATCACATTGCCACCCAAGGGCAGCGGCAGGCCTTCGTTCTCGCGTCCCCACCACACCCCGAGGTCTTCGCACACCACGAGCCCCTCGCTGGCGTAGGTCAACTGTCCCTCATGGATGATGAGTCCGACATCGGCCACGCCGGACTTCACGGCCTGGAAGATCTCGTCGAAGGGCACGACCACCAGGTCCAACTCGGCCCCGAGACGACCCGCCCAGAGCTGCAAGGCCAGAAACGCGCTGGTCATGCGGCCCGGGATGGCGATGCGACGGCCCAGCACCTCGTCCCGAGTGTAGGGTTTCTTGGACACCAGCATGGGTCCGTATCCGTCGCCCATGCTCGCACCGCTCGGCAGCAGCGCGTACTGGTCGCACACATGGGCGTAGGCGTGGATGCTGATGGCCGAGATGTCCAACTCGCCCCGGGTCGCCCGCTCGTTGAGCGTCTGGATGTCCTGAAGGATGTGCTCGAAACGCAGGCCGGGCGTGGGGATCAGGTCCTTGGCCAGGCCGTAGAACATGAAGGCGTCGTCGGGATCGGGCGAGTGGCCGAGGGTGAGCGTCAGCATACCGTTGATGGGCGGACGCTACGTCGGAACCCGGCGAAGTCGAGCGTGGGAATCCCGTGCGGCGCGGCGGGAGCGGGCGCCCGGGGCGGTTGCGACTCGTTCACTCGGCCAGCACCCGCAGGAGCACCGGCGCGGAACACTGCCCGCCGTCGGCCGTGGCCCGCAGGTGGAAAAGCCGCGTCCCCGGCCGCGCCTTGCGGGCCGCCGTGAGGAAGAACTCCCGTTCGGTCTGTCCCTCCACGATGAGCAGGCCGTTGAGGCCGATGTTGTCCACATAGACGCCATGCGGCAGGTTGCGCCCGGAATCCTCGCCCCCCAGTTCGATCCGCCCCTGGAAATCCCGGCGATCGGCCCGCACCCGGGCGGTGATGGTCTGCCCGGGGCGCAGCCGCACCTCCATGGGCCGACCCGGTTCCTGACCGATCACCGACGCGTCCGGTCCGGGCAGGATGGCCACCGTGAGCTTGGGCGGTGCACCCAGTTGCAGGTTCCCAAGCCCGCCGATGGACCGGACGATCTCCCGGCCCCGGATCACCGCCCGGGCATGGACCGTCACCGCACGGTCGGCCGACTCGTCCGGATCCGGGGCATCGGCCGCGGCGTAAAGGGCGGCCACCGCGCGCACCTGACCCGCCTCGATCTCCACCGGGGCCGTGGAGGTGAACCCGCGTGGCAATCCGTCGATGTCGATCCGGATGGGCCCCTCAAAGCCCTCGCGCCGTGTCGCGACGAAGCGGAGTTCACGTCCGCTGCCTGGGGCGACCTTCGGGTCGGCACCCTCGAGGCGCACCATGAAATCGGGACGCTGCGGACGCACCGAAAGGCGGTAGGCATGGTTCGTGCCGCCGCCGAACCCACGGGTGTCGGTCAAGCGCACACGGTATCTCCCGGCCGACGGCGCGGTGAAGAGCAGCACCGAATCGGCCCCGGCCTGGCGGCTGGGGTCGTCGTCGTTCTGCCAGGCCACCCGGAACACCGGCAGGCCGTTGGGAACCGGGCGGCTGCCCGCAGGATACGGCTTCACCAGGTAGGCCGGCTCGTTCAGCGCATGCGACAACGGGCTGGTGCCGAAGAGGGTCTGCCGGCGCCCCTCGCCCGGGTACACCTTGAAGCCCGAGTCGGGGCCCCGGGGATACAGCCACAGCCGGACGACCTCGCCGTTGGCGTACAGGAGTTCGTCCAGTTCCATCTCCGCCCAGTTCTGCAGCCGGAAGTCGTCCACGGTGTCGGAATCCTTGCCACGGAAGGTGAACCACGAGTCGCGGACCGCCTGCAGGACCACCTGCTCCGCCGGACGCCCCTCGGCCGAGAGGATCTCCAGCCGGGAATCCAGGGACGAACCATCCCGGGCCGCGTGGACCTCGAGCGTCAGGGGTTCCCCGGGGCGCGCCTCGAAGGCGAAGACATCCGCATCCCCCGGCCGGTCGATGCGGCCGTACACCTCGGACGGCACGACCAGTGGCTGGGCGCGGGGGGTGGTGTCGTTGGGCTCCGACTCGGCCAGATGGACGGCCGGTCGATCCCCGGCCGCCGCCACGCTGGCAGCGCGCCGCGAGACCTTGGGCGACACCGGCCCCGGGGGCGGTTCCGCCGCCGCCGCGACCGCCATCCCGGCCCCGACGTCGACCTTCAACGTCACCGAGCCGACCGAGCCGTCCATCCGCGCTACGACCACCCGGCGACCCGAAGGCTCCACGGCCAGCGCAGCCACCACGTCCGACTGCCCCGTCCAGGCGGCCACCTCCTGCACCTCGGGCAGCCGCCACTGCTTGAGCGAGCGGTCGATGGCTGACGTGACCAACGTCCGGCCATCCCTGGACAGCGCCATGCCCACGATGCCGGCGTCATGCGCGAAGCGGGCCGCCACCACAGGGTTCAAGGCGGGACTCTCGCGCGAGACCAGGCGCCACCGATGGATCCGCCGGTCGGCCCCCGCGGCGAGGATCTCATGGCGGTCGCCCGCGAAGAGGACCCGGCCCACTTCGCCCTGGGGCTGATTGAGCGTGTCGAGACGCAGGCCATCCCGCACCCGCCAGAGCTTGACGGTCTGGTCGGCGCTGGCCGAGGCAAGCACCCCTCCCGACGGATCGAACGCCAGGTCGAACACCGCGCCGTTGTGCACCGAGTTGGACCAGACCATCGAGCGGTCGGAGACGCGCCATAGGCGGACCTGCCGGTCGTATCCCGCCGTGGCGAGCCACCGCCCGTCGGCCGAAAGCTCGGCATCCTGCACCGCATCACGGTGGCCCTCGAACCGGCCGACCGTCTCGCCGGTGGCCACCGACCGGAGTTCGGCGACGCCGTCGAGCCCGGTGATCCCCGCCGCCAGCACCAGCAGCGACCCGTCGGCCGAGAAGGCCACGGAGTTCACCTTGCCCGGGATGCCGTCCATCACGCGGCGGGTCCGGCGGCCGGCGGCGTCCCGCAGTTCCACCCGTCCGGAGGTGCCCAGCGCCAGGGTCCTGCCATCGGGCGAGAACGCGGCTGATGTCCAGGGGGCCTTCGGTCGACCGGCCGGGGCCGGCAACGGCACCTCGGGCACCACCAGGTGCTTGAGGATGGATTCATCGCGGGCCGGACCCGGCGCGCCGTCGGCAATCCACTCGCGCAATCGCGCCACCTCGGCGGCGGGCACCCTCGGCTCGTCGTCGGGTGGCATGGACGGCCGGACCCGCCCCTCGATGAGCTTCACCAGCAGCGAGCCCGTCGGGTCCCCGGGACGGATCGTCCCGCCCTTGTCGCCACCCCGGCGAAGCCCGGCGAAGGTCTCGAGCGAGAACTCCCCCTCGCGGTCGGCGTCGTTGTGGCAGCCGGCGCAGTGCGTGCGCAGGACCGGGGCGATGTCCCGCTCATAGACCCACTCGCGGGCGAGGAGCTCGGCCCGGCCGAGGCCGAGGCCGACGACGACCAGAATCCGGAAGAGGACCCGGAACGCCCGCGGCATCCCGGACGGAATGGACGGAGGGTTGGCGCTCATGGTCAGTGCTGGAAGAGGAACTCGCGGCCCGTGAGGATCGCCCAGAAGAGGTCCTCGGCGACGGCCGACCGTTGCCCCGGACCGGCGTCGGCGAAGGCCCGCAGCAACCCGCGGCGTTCCTCCGGGCGGGGCGGCCGCGACAGCGCCAGCCGGTAGGCCTCGGAAATGAGCCGATCGGCATCGGCCCCGTCGGCCAGGAGCCGCGCCAACCGCCCCTCGGAGGACCGCAGCTTGTCGTTGACCGTGCCGCCATTCGACAGGTGCAGCGCCTGCACCAGGCTCGGCTGGTTGGACCGCTCGCACTCGCAGGTGATCTCCCGCTGGTTCCGGCCGAAGGTCTTCAGGAAGTACGAGTTGACCGCCGAGTCGAAGAGCTGCACCGAGCGGGTGCTGTTGGTGTAGAAGGCCGTCTTCTCGGTGGATCCGTCGCTGAGGGTCAGCTCGGTGAACCGGTCCCGCACTCCGGTGACATCGGCGATGGCGTCGCTGAGCACCTCGGCCGGGAGCCGTCGCGGGTAGAACCTCGAATAGTGGCGTCGGTCGTCCCGGTTGCCCGGCAGGATTTCGGACGAGCGCCGATAGGTCTGGGATACCAGGATCTCCCGCATCAGCGACTTCAGGTCGAAGCGGTGGGTCACGAGATGGTCGGCCAACGCCGAGAGCAACCGCTCGTTGGACGCCGGGTTGGATGCCCTGAGATCGTCCACCGACTCGACCAGCCCGACCCCGAGGAAATGCGCCCAGATGCGGTTGGCGATGGCCCGGGCGAAATAGGGGTTGTCCGGCGAGGTGAGCCAGTCGGCCAGCACCTCGCGCCGATCGCGCGGGTCGGAGGGCTCGATGGGCCGGGCGTCGAGCGGCGCCGGCGGCTGCGCCCGTCCCGTGCGGGGCTGGATGAGATCCCCGGAGGCCTCCACGTACACCTGCCGTCTGCCGTCGCCGTTGCGAGGATCACCGCCCCAGCCCTTGGCGCGGACCCGGGCGAAGAGGTTGGCGAACTGGTAGTACTGGTCGTTGGTCCACTTCTCCAGCGGGTGGTTGTGGCAGCGGGCGCAGTTGATCGACAGCGACAGGAAGGCCTGGCTGACGTTCTCGGCCATGGACTCCGGATCCTGGTGGATGGCGAAGAAGTTCGACTCGCCCTCGTCCACCGACGATCCCCGGGCCGTGACCACCTGCCGCACGAAGCGGTCCCACGGCGTGTTGTCGGCCACGCGGGCCCGGATCCAGCCGTAATAGGCCTGGACGGCCGCCGGCCTCAGGCGGGCGCCGCTGACCAGCAGCACGTCCGACCACTTGTAGGCCCAGAAGTCGACGTACTCCGGGGCGTTCAGCAGACGGTCGACCAGCCGGGAATGCCGGTCGGGGGAGGTGTCCGCGAGGAAGGCGTCGACCTCGGCCGGGGTGGGAAGCCGGCCCAGCGTGTCGAGCGAGGCTCGGCGGAGAACGGTGGCATCGTCGGCCGGCGGGGACGGCGGCAGGTGCAGCCGCCGCAACTGGTCGAGCACGAGCGTGTCGATCGAACCGGACCGCGGGGCCGCGGCGTAGACGGCCTCCGGCACCTCGCCCGGGTAGGGGGCGGTCAGGCGCGCGATGACGATGCGGGACGAATACCACGCGGTGATCGCCCCGACACCGGGTCCGAGCACCGTGACCTTTCCATCGCCGTCCACCGAGGCGACGGTCTCGTCGGTCGAGGTGAACTTGCACCAGCGGGTGACATCCCGTTCCCGCCCGTCGCCGTAGCGGGCCCCCACCTTCAAGGACAAGGTGTCGCCCATCGTCACCGGGCGCTCTCCCGGCTCGATGACCAGACCCTGCAACCCGGGCTCGCCCGCCAGCGGACCGGGCGCGCCCTGGGCGATCCATCGGGCCAGCGTCCGGTAGTCGTCGGAGTCGGTTTCCAGCCGCTTGCCTCCCTTGTGCCGGACGGTCGTCGTCGGCTTGGTGAGCAGCAGGCTCAGTCCCGGTTGCGCCAGTTCGACCCGCCGGCCCTGCGCCTCGCGGGTGATGGCCAGGTGGTCGGCCTCGGGATTGTATCCGAAGAGGGACAGTCGGAACCCGCCCTTGCCCGCCAGCGCGCCGTGGCAGCCTCCGCCATTGCATCCGGCCTTGGACAGGATGGGCATGACATCGTGCCGGAAGGAGACGGCCGCCTCATCGACCGGAGCCGCACCACAGGTCGCCGGGATCGAGGCCGCAAAGACCATGAAAACCGTCGGCACCGTCATCCAGGCCGTCATCCATCGGCGCCCAAGGGCGCGCACGAGCGGCATCCAGGAGGACTGCCATGGTGTCCGGGCGGCGTTCATGCGAAGAGTTCCCGGATGGGTTCGGTGCCGAGATCCGTCAGCGTGAAAGGACGGCCGCCGGGCCCGGGCAGGTGCGAGGCGTGGTTGAGGCCCAGCGAATGGAAGATCGTGGCGACGATGTCGCCGGGCTTCACCGGCCGCTCCGCCGGAAAGCCGCCGATGGGATCGCTCGCCCCCACCACACGCCCGCCCTTCACGCCGCCCCCGGCGAAGTAGGCGGTGAAGCACTGCGGCCAATGGTCGCGCCCGCCGGCCGGGTTGATCTTCGGGGTGCGGCCGAACTCGGAGAGGTTGGCCACCAGCGTGTCGTCGAGCAACCCGCGCTGGGCCAGGTCCTCGATGAGCGCGCTGTAGGCCTGGTCGTACATCGGGCACACGATGTCCTTCATGCCCGCGATGGAGGTGAAGGGCTTCGAGCCATGGATGTCCCAGGTGATCTCGTCGAACACCGTGAGGAACGTGTTGATGGTGACGAAGCGCACGCCGCTCTCGACCAGTCGACGGGCCAACAGGCAGCACTGGCCGAAGCGGTTCATGCCGTAGCGTTCCCGCACCTTCATCGGCTCCCGGGTCAGGTCGAAGGCCTCGCGGGCCTTCTCGCTGGTCATGATGCGGAAGGCGGCATGGAAGTTCTCGTCCATGAGGCGGGCGTCCTCGCTGGCCTCGAACTGGGCCACCGACGACTCGACGATCTCCCGCATCTTGCGCCGTCGCTCCAGGCGATGGGCGCCGATCTGGTCGGGCGGCAGCAGGTCGGGCACCTTGAAGTCCTTCTGCGACGGGTCGGCCATCAGCGCGAACGGGTCGTGGGCCTTGCCCAGAAACCCACCGGCCTGGCCATTGGGCAGGTTGCCGCCGCCGCGGCCCATCAACTGGGGCAGCACCACGAAGGGCGGCAGGTCGGAGCGGCGGCCCCGCAGGTGCGAGAGCACCGCCCCGGCATGCGGCGTCTGGATGCCCCCGGTGAAGCGCCGCCCGGTCTGCATCATCTGCCACCCGGCATCGTGCACGGCCGCCCCATCGTGGTGGCAGGAACGGACCAGCGAGAAGCGGTCGGCGATGGCCGCGTGGCGCGGAAGCAGCTCGGAGATCTCGAAGGCGTTGGACTGGGTCCGGATGGGTTTAAACGGCCCGCGGACCTCGGCGGGCGCATCGGGTTTCATGTCCCAGAGGTCGATGTGGCTGGGGCCCCCGAGGTTGAAGATCATGATGCAGGACCGCTGGTCCTGCGCAGGCGACACCTTCCCCTCCTCCTTCGCCTGCAGGTATTGCGGCAACGAGAGGCCGACGGCGGCCAGTGAACCGACCTGGAGGAACTCCCTCCGGGAAACTCCCGGACCACACAGGCGCACCCGGTCTCGGGGGGATTCTGCGAGGAAGTCGAACATGGGGGGATCCTGTCAGGAATCCGCAGGGATCCTCAAGCAGGAGATGGTCCCTTCCCGGCGCCACACCCGACCCCTCGTTGCTCCGTCCCGACCCAGACGACGCCAGGTAATACGTTCGTCACCATCCACCGCGAGACCGTAGTCGTGAAAATGTTTGCGAATCGTCACCCTAACGACTAGCTGGGGAGCTTGATCGGATCCGCGCAACGAACCAACTCCGCAGGCGTCCTGGCCCTGATCCGCTTTCCACTCGGCCTGGGCTTGATCCTGTTGACGGTCTGGTAGGCCGTGCGGGTTCTGCTGTGGATCCGATTCGCTCCGGAAGGAGTTGGGGCTGCCTGAGACCCTGCGGGTCATTGCCGAGGGTTTGGTGACCGATGTCACGGGGTCGCTGGCCGGGGCGACCCTAATCATCGGGTTGTGTTCGCTGGTTTCCTTGATCGTTGCCCTGCCCACGTTGCTGCTCCTGCCCTGGGGAATCCGGGCCAGGATGCCCGCCCAACGGGCCTTGTTCCGGATCGGAATCAGCGTCGCCCTCGTGGTCGTGGTCTTCCTGACGATCAGCGAGTGGTACTTCTTCGGGGAGTTCGAGAGCCGCTTCAACACGGTGGCCATCGACTACCTGATCTATCCGCACGAGGTCTTCACGAACCTGCGCGAAAGCTACCCGCTGCCCTGGATCGGTGTGGGCTGCCTCACGGGCGGTCTGGCGTTGGCTTCCCTGCTCTTCCTGAAGATGCCGCCCGTGCCATGGCACTCGGTCCCATGGCGGACCCGATGGGCGGCAACCTCGGCCTGGGTCCGGGCGACGGGGCTCAGCGTGGCCCACGATCAACTCCGGACCCACCCGCCCCACCGCCAGCGGGTGGTGTCAGAATTGGCAGCCAACGGCTGGACCTCCGCGCTGAAGGCGGCCTGGTCGCGAAACCTCAGCTATCCCGACTTCTACCGGGTTCTCGACCGCACCGAGGCGTTCCGCCGGGTGCGTTCCCTGCTCGCCGAACCGGGGGTCGAATTCATCGGCCCCGCAGTGGGGCCCGCGCCCAACTCGAACACCGACGGGACCCTGGATGCCGAAGCCGAGGCCCGGTGGCTCGACTCGGCCCGGGACTCGTTGCGCCGGAGGATCCCGGGTGATCCGTCCAGACCCAGCCTGAACCTGTGCATCATCACCGAGGAGAGCCTGGGATCGGAGTTCTGGGGCTGCCTCGGCCGCGAGAAGGACGGCCGACCCGACACCCTGACCCCCCGCATGGACCGGCTGGTGGCCGAAGGGGCCACCCTCTTCACCCACCTGCTGGCCGATGGCAACCGAACCATCCGCGGGCTCGAGGCCATCTATTCCAGCTTTCCGCCGTTGCCGGGCAACTCGATCTTCGCGCGAGACAAGACCGAGAACGTGGAGACCCTG
>VHCX01000039.1 GCA_016871615.1 Verrucomicrobiota bacterium | reverse complement strand
ACCAGCACGGTTTCGAGGCTGGTGACACCCGCCGGCAGGCGGAACACATCAGCCCCGAAGCAAGTCATCGACAGGAGGGCGAGACCTCCGGCCAAGGCCTGTGGGAGGACGTTGGGAGACATGGAGTTTATCATCCCGCCAAAGCCGCCCGCGGGCAAGCGGGCACTTAGGCGCGACACTCCGCTCCCGCATGAACTTCCCGGGCGGACGGGCGACCAACCGACCGGCACGGCACGGGAAAGTTGCTTTCCTTTTGGCCGGGAGGCGCTAGCGGTCTGTCGACGTGAACGAACCGGCATCACCCCGCCAACCGCCCGCTGACGCATCCCAACCACCGAGCCCGGGCTCCGGCCCCCGGGCGGCAGGGTTCCCCTGGTTCCCGGTGGTGGTTCTCGGGCTGGTGGTCGCCGGCGTCACCGGGATGCAGTGGAAACCGGAACTCGAGCGCAACCTGCGGGCCTGGGCGACGGCCGCCCTGGGCCTGCTCGGGGCCGTGTTGCTCCTGCTGTGGTTCCTCGCCTCGTCCCGGTTCCGGGCCCGGACGCGGCTTCTTGGCCTGGCCGCCGTGGTTGTCTGCGGACTGATCCTCAAGGCGTCGCTGCGGTTGGACGGCACCGTCGACGGCACGGGCCTGCCCCGGTGGGTTTGGCGCGGGAACGTGCGCAGCACCGCGAGCGTGGCCGCGACTGAAACCCCAAACGCCGCCCCGAACGCCGCCCTGGTTGCGCCCCCGAAGACCCCGGGGGTCGATCCCCGCCCGGCCACCCTGCCCGGCCTCGACGACGTGCCGCAGTTCTTCGGCCCCGACCGATCGGGGGCCCTACCCGTTGCCCGCTTCTCGACCGACTGGACCGCCCGCGCCCCCAAGGAACTCTGGCGGCGGCCCATCGGGCTCGGTTGGTCGGCCTTCGCGGTCGTCGGCGGACGCGCCTGGACCCAGGAACAGTCCGGCGACGACGAACAGGTCACCTGCCTCGACTTGGCCACCGGCCGCACCCTCTGGAGCCACGGCGAGCGCACGCGCTTCTCCGAATGGCAGGGCGGCGACGGTCCGCGCGCGACCCCGACGATCCAGGGCAACCGGGTCTACGCCTTCGGCGCCACGGGCCGACTGCGTTGCCTCGACGCCACGGACGGTCGACCTCTCTGGAAACGCGCGGTGCTCGAAGAGAACGGCCTGGGCAACATCACCTGGGGCACCAGCGCCTCACCGCTCCTCGTGGACGACCTCGTGGTGGTCACCGGCGGCAGGGGTTCCGGGGCCGTCCTGTTCGCCTACCGCCAGAGCGACGGCACTCCCGTCTGGAAGGCCGGCTCGGGCGACGCGAGCTACGCCTCCCCGGTCGTGGCGACCCTCGTGGGCCGTCGGGTCATCCTCTCGAACAACGCCGCGAGCCTCACCGCGCATGATCCGGCAACTGGACGCCTCGTCTCCGAGCACGCCTGGGGCGGCGGCAAGTGGCCCAAGGCCTCGCAACCGGTGGTGCTGCCGGGCGACCGGGTGTTCGTGTCGGCCGGCTATGGCATGGGCTGCCAGATCCTCCAGGTGACCGCGGCTGCAGGATCCCCGGGCGAACCCGCAACGCTGAAGGCCGAAACCGCCTGGAAAGGCCTCACCCTGAAGACCCAGTTCAACAGCCCCGCCCTGCGCCAGGGTTTCCTGTACGGGTTGGACGACGGCCTTCTGGCCTGCGTGGACGCGGGCACGGGTCGGCGGCTGTGGAAGGACGGCCGCTTCGGTTCCGGCCAAAGCCTCCTCGTGGGCGACGTGATCGTGGTGCAGAACGAGAACGGCACCGTGCATGCCTGCGCCGCCAGTCCCGACGGGTTCCGCGAACTGGGCCGGATCCCGGCGCTCACCTCGAAGACCTGGAACCACCCCACCGTCGCCGGCCGCTACCTGCTGGCGCGCAACGACCGCGAGGCCACCTGCTGGGAACTTCCCGCCGCCGGGCGATGACCGGGACGGGCCGATCCCCGTTCCGGCCGAGGGATCCCGTGCCACGCCGACGCCCCCCCGGAGGCTCTTCCCGACGCTTCACCACGGGCCCCGTGGCAAGTCCCCGAAGGCCCCGGATCCGGACGATGATCTGGCGGCCCCCGGCGTGGTCTGCGTGCGGTTTCTCCCAAGGGGTTCCTGAACCAAACCGTCCCGGGGCCGGGATCCGGCCCAGCCGGCTCAGACCAGGCCACGGATGGGCTCGCCGCGGGTGATGGCCTCGATGACGCGCTGGGAGACGCCGGGGAGCAGGCGGGCCTGCCCGACATCCATGAGCGAGTGCATCACGGTGGCGATGAGGTCCTTGAGCGTGATGGGCTGGCTGGCCGGCTCTCCGCCGTCGCGCGACGACTGCCCGATCACCTGCCCCATCTTCAAGCCACCCCCGTACACGAGCAGCGGGGCCAGGTTGCCCCAATGGTCGCGGCCGCCGTCCTTGTTGATCGTGGGGGTGCGCCCCATCTCGCCGCAGCACACCAGCAGGATCTTGTCGGAGAGACCGCGCGCCTCGACATCCTCGATGAAGGCCGACACGGCGTGATCGAAGGGCCGGCCGACGTAGTCCATGCCCACGGTCATGGGGGCGTTGTTCACGTCGGCGTGCATGTCCCAGATGAAGCTGGTGGTCACCGTCACGAAGCCCGCCCCGCGCTCGCAGAGGCGACGGGCCAGCAGCAACTGGCGACCCAGGGTCAGGGCGTTGGTGGCATAGTGCTCGATGTTCTTCCAGCGCGGGTCGATGCGCGAGCGCGGCAGCAGTGCGGCGGTGTCGTACCGCTCGATCCATCGGGGGTCTTCCCGGGAGAGGTCGAAGGCGTCGAACACCCCGCGGTGCAGCAACTCGAAGGCCTTCTGCTGGAGGCCGCCGAACTCCTGCACCGCCGCGCGGTCGTCCATCCAGCGCCGCCACTGGTCCACCGATTTCAGCAGCGCCTGACGGTCGTGGAAGCGCCCCTCCGGCAGGTTGATGCGCAGGTTCTGCTGCAGGTCGCCCCCGGCCCCGGGCACGAACGGCGCGAAGGCGCGCCCCAGGTCGCCGGTTCCCTCGAAGTTGCCGAATTCCCGCACGGCATCCTGCGCCTTGGGCTCCACCGATCGCGGGAAGAGGGCGATGTTGGTCGGCATGGCCGAGTCGGGCCGGTTCGGGCCGGCGATGCTCGAGTAGAGCGAGCCAAGGTTGGCCTGAAGCGTGTCGACTCCCACGATGGGCTTGATGTCGTGGTTGCCATCGCCGGTGGCGAACGAGCGCACGATTGTGAACTTGTGGGCCAGCCTGGCCAAGCGCTCGAAGGTGCTGCCGAAGGTGATGCCCGGCAGCGTGGTGGGGATCTCGCCGGTGGCGCTGCGCACGTGCGACGGCGCGTCCATCTGCGGATCGAAGGTCTCGAACTGCGAGGGTCCTCCGTGCATGAAGAGGAAGATCACCGAGCGGTCCTTGAGCGGGTTGGTGGCCGCCCCCCGATCCGCGCCGATCGCCCGAACCCCGGCGACCGGATCGGCCCCGGCGGCACCGACGCCTTCCGCCGCCGCTGCCGCACGCACGCCCAGCGTGTCCGCGAGGTTCAGCCCGCCCAGCGCCAGCGCACCGGCCTGCAGAAACTGCCGCCGATGCCATCGCCCACCCCGCCAGAACTGGTCCTGAACGGTCAGCATCGGTGTCGTCGTGGGAACGGAAGTCCCCGGGTGAAGGCGGCCATCATGGTGGGTCTGGGGAGACCGTACGCACGGCGTGGCGGGCTGCCAAGTCGCCGTCCACGGCCTCGGGCGGGGGCTGACCGGCGGCGCAGGAACTCCAAGGCGGGTCGGTTCCGAGGCGTGTCCCGTCCCCTTCCGGCGGTCACGGATCATGGTCCATGGACCCCCTTCGTTTGCTGGGGTTGTTCACTTTCGAAGTGTCCGGTGGTGAAAGTCCGGCTAGGATCTATCCCATGTCGCTGAGCGAAGCCCCCAGAACCGCCAAGTGGCCCTACCTGCTGGCGGACATCGTCCTCGTGGCCGTCGCGGCGACGGTGGCCTCGAAGGCCGCGCCGGTCTGGACCTGGCGGGAGATCGCCCTCGTCGGCGGTCTCACGGGCCTGGGGGCCTGGATCTTCATCCAGCCCTTCGCGAAGGACCACGAGGCGGCCGTGAAACTCTTCGAGCAGGTGAACCTGGCCTCGGCGACCGAGAGGCTCGGGGCGCTCGACCGGGCCGCCCAGCAGATCACGGCCGCCACCGCGCAGTGGCAGGAGATCCAGGCGTTGTCGTCGAAGACGGTGAACACCGCAGGCACCATCGCCGGCCAGATCGCCGCCGAGGCCAAGGGATTCTCGGAGTTCCTCAGCCGCTCCAACGACGGCGAGAAGGCCACCCTGCGGCTGGAGGTGGAGAAGCTCCGGCGCAGTGAGAAGGAGTCGCTCCAGGTGGTCCTGCACCTCATGGACCACTGCTTTGCGCTCTTCCAGGCGGCCGTCGCCTCGGGCCAACCCCAGCTGATCCAGCAGCTCGGCCACTACCGGAACGCCTGCATCGACGTGACGCGCCGCGTCGGCCTGCTGCCCTTCGAGGCCCAACCGGGCGAGGCCTTCGATCCCGAGCGCCACGAGGTCGCCGACGGGGCCGAGGCCATCCCGGGCGCGCTGGTCGGGCGCACGGTCGCTTGGGGCTACACCTTTCAGGGCGTGGGCATCCGACGCATCCAGGTCGCCCTGCAATCCGCGCCGGCGACGGAAGCCGCTGCGGAGCCACCAGCCGCCTGACCCATCGACGCCTCCAGACCACCCCGCTCCCACGGGTCTGGAAGACGCATCCTCCGGGCCTGTCCGCTTCGGCGGCGCCGACGGCCTCACCGCCTTGACCATCACCAGGATCCCTCGGCGCAGGACCCCTCCAGAGTCTCCGGCACTCAGGCCAACGGCCGCGGATAGTCGGGGAACAGGCGGACATCGATCGCCTCCATGCCGGCGGCCCGGATGGATTCCATGCCCAGGTTGGTGTCCTCGAAGGCGCGGCACCGGGCGGGATCGACCCCCAATTGACGGGCGGCCTCGAGGAAGATGTCGGGTGCCGGCTTCTGGCGGACGACATCCTCGCTGGTGACGATGGCCCCGAACCAGTCGTGGATGCCCAGATGGCGCAGCACCGTCGGGATGCCCGGTCGTGAACCGCCGGTGGCGATGGCCATGGGCAGCACCCCGAGGTGTCGCCGGGCGATCTCCACCACCGGCTCCACCGGCCGCACCTCGTGCAGGAACTCCAGGTAGGCCTCCTCCTTCTCCTTGGCGACGGCCACCGGGTCGAGGCCGCGGATCCCCTGCTCCTCGAAGAGCATCCTCAGGATGTTGCGACCGGGGACACCGCCCAGCGCGTAGAACCGGGTCTCCGGGAAATCGATGCCGTAGCGACGGGTCACCGACTGCCAGGCCCGCCAATGCAGGGGCATGGTGTGGGCGACGGTGCCGTCGCAGTCGAAGATCAAGGCCTGGGGCGATTCGAGGGTGGGCATGGGAATCCGGTGGGAGTTCAGGCTTCGATGGCCGCCAGTCGGCGTTTCACCTCGTCGTCCATCAACGGGTCGAGGATGGGATCGAGGTCGCCTTCCATGAAGGCGGCCAGGTTGTAGAGGGTCAGTTCCAGCCGGTGGTCGGTGACCCGGTTCTGCGGAAAATTGTAGGTGCGGATCTTCTCGGAGCGTTCGCCCGTGCCGACCTGGTCCTTGCGCTGCTGGGCGTACTTGGCGTTCTCCTCGTTCATCTTGCGCTCCAGCAACCGCGAGCGGAGCACCATCATGGCCTGGGCCTTGTTCTGCTGCTGGGAGCGCTGGTCCTGGCAGCGGACCTCCAGGCCCGAGGGCTTGTGGAAGATGCGCACGGCCGAATCGGTGGTGTTGACCCCCTGCCCTCCGTGGCCGCCGGCCCGGCAGACGTTGATCTCGAGATCCTCGGGCTTGATGACCACGTCGACCTCCTGGGCCTCGGGCATGACCGCCACCGTCACCGTGCTGGTGTGGATGCGCCCCTGGGCCTCGGTCGCCGGCACCCGCTGCACCCGGTGCACCCCCGACTCGTGCTTGAGCCGCTTGTACACGTCGTCGCCGGTGATCATGAAGATGACCTCCTTCATGCCGCCCAGGTCGGACGGGCTCGAGTCCATCGGCTCGATCTTCCAGCCCCGGTCCTCGGCGTAGCGGGAGTACATCCGCAGCAGGTCGGCGGCGAAGAGCGCGCTCTCGGCGCCGCCGGCCCCGGCCCGGATCTCCAGGATGGTGTTGCGGGAGTCGGTGGGGTCCGGGGGGATGATCCCGCGCTGGACGGCGGCCGTGAGACGCACCTCCTCGGCCTCGAGCCGGCGGACCTCCTCGGTCGCCAGGGTCGCCATCTCGGACCCGGCCGGTTCGCCCGCCAGGAGCTCCCGGTTGTCGGCCAGATCCTGCCGGACCTTCAGCCAGGCGTCCCCGTCGGCCACGAACTGGCGCAACCGGGAGTGTTCGCGGGTCAACTCCTGCCCGCGGACCGCGTTGCTGAAGGCATCCGGGGCGCCGAGGAGCGCCTCCACCTCGTCGAAACGCCGGCGGAACTTCTCGATGAACGGCAGGAGGTCCATGGTGGTTCAGGATCCGGGACACAGGTCGGCCCCTGGGGCGGCCCGCTGCGGACGTCGCGGGAGAGACCGGGCAAAAACAAACCGCCCGCGGATCGCTGGGAGCGACCGGCGGGCGGTTGTCGGGCCTGCGGCTACTTCTTCTTCTTCTTGCCGGCGGCGTCGGCCAGGGCGGCCTGGGCGGCCTGGGCGGCCTGGGTCTTGGCCAGGCGCTGCTGGAACTTGTCCACGCGACCGGCCGTGTCCACGAACTTCTGCTGGCCGGTGTAGAAGGGATGGGTGAACGCGCTGATGCCGAGCAGGTAGAGCGGGTATTCCCGGCCGTCTTCCCACGTGGCGGTGAGGTTGGTGTTGGCGCAGGACTTGGACAGGAACGACTGGCCGGAGGCCGAGTCGCGGAAGATCATCGTGCGGTAGTTTTTCGGATGCACATCAGCTTTCATGGCAGCAAAGAACCCAAAGAATGAGGGATTACCCACCCAGGAAACAAGCCTTGATTTGAGCAATTGCGCCGCTCGCAGCCATTCAGAGGAACCCATCGGCGTCGGAACCATGGCCTTCCGGTGACGGTTCCAGGGCAGGTCGACAAAACGCTTCCTTGGGCGGGGCGGGTCTGGAACGGCCGTCGGGCAGTCTATGAAACCATCCACTTTTCTCCCGCATTGGGGACTCGCGGCCACCTGCCTGGCGGCCCTGCCCCAACTCGCCTCCCAGGCCTCCGACTACGCCAAGGCGGTCCTCGCCGACGGACCGGCGGCCTACTACCGCCTCGGCGACAGCACGGCCCGCGGCACCAACCACCTCAACTCGGGGCTCACCGCCGGCGTGGTCGCCTCGCAGAACCTCGGCCGCGTGCACACCATGCCCGGAGCCATCGCCGGCGACCCGGGCCGTGCCGCCTTCTTCGACTTCACCTCCCGCACGGAGATCCCGTGGAACGCGGCGCTGAACCCCAAGAACGACAAGCCCTTCACGCTCGAGGCCTGGTTCTATCCGGCGAGCGACCAGACGGCCAACGGCCAGTGCCCCATCAACAACCGCTACGCCTATTCCGGGGTGGATCGCCAAGGCTGGGTGTTCTTCCAGCGCAAGCCCGACGCCAGCTACGCGGGCGGCGAGGGCGTCGGCTGGAATTTCCGCATGTTCCGCGGTGCCGGCAGCAGCTCGGGCCTCGACGTCCTTAGCGGCGTCCCCTACCTCATCGGCAAGTGGACCCATGTGGTCGTGGTCCATGACCCCAAGAACGTGGTCGATGCATCGGTGACCATGTACATCGACGGCAAGGAGGCCGTGACCAAGGCGTGGACCGGCGGCAGCGACGGCACCCAGCCGGGATACGTGGCCAACACCAACGACCACGATCCGTCGGTGGCCGTCTTCGGCGAGGCGGGCCTGGCCATCGGCAACTACAACAACACGGCCGGCACCAGCCTCAATCCCTACTTCGGCGGCGTGGACGAGTTCGCGTTCTACCCGGCGAAACTGAGCGCCGAGAAGATCCTCGCCCACTACCAGAACGCGACCAACGCCAACCGGACGGTCTCGTACTCGAGCCTGGTCAAGGCCGACCAGCCGTCGGTGTACCTGACCCTGGACGAGGAAGCCCCGGGACCGGACATCGCCGTGAACCTCGGTGAGAACCGTGCCACCGGCCACGGCACCCACACGGCCGAGGTGCGGCACCCGGCGCCCGGCGCGATCGCCGCCGGCGGCACGGACGGGTCGGTGGCCTACCACAACCGCAACGGCAACTCCACGACCACGCTCCCGTGGACCGCGCGAAACAACCCCGGGGCCGACAAGCCGTTGTCGGTGGAGTTCTGGGTGCGCCCGATGAAGGACCAGCAGGGCGGCCAATGCCCGGCCAACAACCGTTTCGTCGGCGGCACGGGCCGGACCGGATGGGTGGTCTTCCAGCGCAATCCCAACCCCTCCTACCCGGCCTCCGAGGGTCACGGGTGGAACTTCCGCATGTTCCGGGGTGCCGGTGGCAGCGGATCCGACGTCAACACCGAGACCGACTACCGGATCGGCGAGTGGCAGCACCTGGCCTTCACCTGGAAGCCGGTCACCGACAATGGCGACCCGGGCGGCAACGGCAACAACCAGTGGGAAGGCATCCTGACGGCCTACGTCAATGGCGTGGCCGTGAAGACCAACAGCTCGGCGCTCTACGCCGCCAACCTGGAGACGCCCGAGGACGCCAGCGTGGCGGCGGACCTGGGCATCGGCGCCTACAACGCCAAGTCCGGCCTGGGCAACAATCCCTTCGAGGGCAATGTCGACGAGTTCGCGATCTACGGCGACTACCTGCTGACCCCGGAGCAGGTCCTCGCCCACTACCAGGCGGGCACCAACGCCCACCCGGCCGTGCCCTACGAGAACCTGGTGCTCACCGCCCCCTTCACCGGTCCGGAGCGCAAGGGACCGGGGACCTACCTGCGCTTCAACGAAGGTGCGGTCTCCCCGCTGGCCAATGCCGGCAGCCTCGCCGCCTCCGCCGCCGGCCACGGCGTCCTGTCTAGCACCTCGGCGACCGGCCCGCGCCCGCCGGCCTTCAAGGGCTTCGAGGCCGGCAACGCCGCGCTCGACCTCTCGGCGAACAAGGCCTTCGGTGCCCTGGACGACCTCGGCGGCCTCAAGCTCACGGACCGCGCCACCTTCAGCGCCTGGATCCAGCCCGGCCAACTGGCGGCCGAGACCTCGGCAGCACGCATCGTGGCCCGCGGACCCGAGACGGCGAGTTCCTTCCTGGCCCAGATCTTCGGACAATCCAAGGAGATCGCCGCCAGGAACACCAACACCACCGAGGTGTCCCTCCGCATCGAGTCGGTGAACGGAGCCTTGAACTACTCGTTCGGGTCGAGCGAGTCGTCCGGGGCCCCGGACCTGGCCGTGGAGCGGGCGCTGGCCCCGGTGCCTGCCGCCGACCTGGCGGCCGGCCAGTGGGTCCAGCTCACCGGCGTCTACGACGGCACCCACTGGCGCCTCTACCGCAACGGCGCCGAGATCGCCTCGGCCGCCGGCGCCGGCAAAGCCCTCGCGGCCAACGGATCGGACTGGGCCATCGGCTCCACCGGCAACGGCTGGGACGGCGCCTTCACCGGGGCCATCGACGAGGTGGCCGTCTACCCCAAGGCGCTGTCGGCCGCCCAGGTACAGGCTCAGTACGCCATCGCCATCGCCGGCGGTTCGGCCGAGCCCGCCAAGATGTCCATCGCCCTGGCCGGTGCCGACGCGGTGCTGACCTGGTCGGGCGGCACCCTCCAGCAGGCCGACAGCCTGGCCGGCCCCTTCACCCCGGTCGCCGGGGCGGTCTCCCCGCTGAAGGTGGCCCCGACGGCGGCGGCGAAGTTCTACCGGGTCCGCTGACACCGAACATCGGGCAGCGCCGCCCATCGGCGCTCCGAGCTTGGCCCGGCGGGCTCCACATCGCAAACGGCCGGTTTCCCTCAAGGAAGCCGGCTTTTTTGCGTTCTGGATCGGATACCAGCCCATGGACACGGGACCCGGCAAAGCACGTGTGGCTCAGCCGCGGGGGGCGCCCGCTCCGTCGACCCCGGGGAAGCGACGGGTGTACCCGGCGTCGTGACGACGGGCCCGCCGCAGCAGCCCGGGCAACACGCGGCGCCAGTGGAGGGCCAGCCAGCGGGGATGCTCGAGGCTCTCGAGGGCATACTTCCCGGTGGCCGCGGCGAGGTCGAGGTCGGCGACCAGGACGGCCTCGTCCTGATGGCCGGCCAACCGCAGCACCCGGCCGTCGGGGTGGACGATCTTGGAATCACCGGCCGACCACCTCCCGCCGCCCTGAGGGCCCACCGAGTTGGAGAAGACGTAGAACACCGCGTTCTCGAAGGCGCGCACGGCGATGCCGTCACGTCCCCCGCGCTTGCGCCTCGAGACGGCCAGGGAATCCATGCCGGCGTTCGGGTGGAAGAGCACCCGGGCACCGGCCATCACGGGCACACGGGCCAGTTCCGGGTAGCGGCGCTCGTGGCAGATGAAGGCGCCCGCCGGCACCCCGTCCAGGGCGAAGACCGAGATGTTCTCCCCCGGGGTGAACCAGCGACGGTCGGCCGGCGTGAGCTGGCACTTGGCATAGGTGTGGACCAGGCGTCCGGTCCGGTCGAAGACCAGCAGGGCGTTGAACAGGCGCCGGTCGCGGAAGACTGGCGAGCCCACCAGGAGGTTCACCCCGAGTCGGGCGGCCAGGCGTGAGACCGCCTGCAGGGCGGGATCGAGGGCCGCCGGGGTGAGGGTGCCGAAATCGATGGCGTAGCCCGTGGTGGCGCATTCCGGGAAGAGGATCGCATCGGCCCCCCGTCGTGCGGCCCGGATCGCGGCCTGTTCGATGTCGGCCAGGTTGGCGTGGATGGAACCGGCGAAGACCATCTGCACGGCGGCCACGCGCAGGGTGGCCGCCCCCCCGGGGCTCGGGGTCTGCTCGGGGATGGGCGGCGGGTGGGGCATGGGATCGTGCGCCGTCGCCGAATGGTTTGCCCGGTCGGCACCGGAGGCGCAACCGCAAGTTCGTCCGCCGGGCTTTTCCACCGGGTCGGGCAGGCCTCCTGGCCGGCTGCACCGGGTACGGGCGGATCAGCGCGGACGAAATGGTTTGATCTGCGACCAATCCTCCGGGGCATCGAAGGCCTGGTCGGGCCCGGGCGTGGAGCGCCCGTCGGCAAGGATACGCCCCATGCGCCGGGTCATCCGGCGGACCACCGCCCCCTCGGCGGCGATGCGGTTGGTGCGCTCGGCGGGATCCGACCCGAGGTGGTACAACTGGAGGGCGGGCAGTCCCGCCGCCTCCCGGCTTCCGGGCTTGGGATCGCTCCACCCGCCGCTGTCGGGCGTGAAGAGCAGCTTCCACGGCCCCTCGCGCAGCGCGAAGAGCCCCTGGCTGGAGTGGTGGACCAGCGACCGGCGCCCCGACTTGGCCCGGTCCCCGCGCCGCAGTTGGGCGAGGAACCCGATGCTGTCCACCCCTGCCCCGGCCGGAAGGCGTCGGCCCAGGACCTCGGCCAAGGTCGCCATCAGGTCCAGTTGGCCAATCACCCGGGAGCAGGTCGAACCGGCGGGCACCTCGGCCGGCCAGCGCACCAGGAATGGCACCCGATGCCCCCCCTCGAAGAGATCGGCCTTGTGCCCCCGGAATCCGGCGCTGGGGTCATGTCCAAACCCCCGCAGTTCCCCGAGGTTGGCCGCCGGGGAGCACCCGTTGTCCGCGGTGAAAACCACGAGCGTGTCACGGGCGATGCCATGGTCGTCGAGCGCCTGGAGCAGATCCGCGACCGTCGCGTCCACCTCGGCCACGAAGTCGCCATAGGGATTGGTCCGGGTCCGGCCGGCGAACTCCGGGGTCGGGAGGGTCGGCGTGTGGGGTGAGGCCAGGGCGAGGTACAGGAAGAACGGCGTGCCGTCGACCGCCCTCGCCCGGGCCCGCGATCCGATCCACGACAGCGCCTCCTGGCGGAACCTCGGGTGGACGTCTTCATGCCGGAAATCCGACCCGATCAGCCCGGCCCGCCACATCCGGGGCAACGGGCTGGCCGCGACACGGTCGACGGGCAGCGTCGTCGAGCGGTCCTGGTCCAGATAGACGAAGGGCGGCATGTCGAGGGAGGCGCTGATGCCGAAGAACCGGTCGAACCCATGCGCCAGCGGCCCGCCACCGACCGGGCGGGAGAAATCCACCGCGTCCACGTCGCCACCCGGGGTGGCGGTGCGGGTCCAGTCGAGGCCCAGGTGCCATTTGCCGACCATGCCGGTCGCATAGCCCTGGTCCCGGAGGAACCGGGCCAGGGTGAGCCTGCCGGGCTCCAGCAGGGACGGATCGTACCCGTGCAGGACCCCCGACTTGAGTCGGCCCCGCCAGGAGTACCGGCCCGTGAGCAGGGTGTACCGGCTGGGGGTGCACACCCCGGAGGCGGAATGGGCGTCGGTGAAGGTGCGTCCCTCGCGGGCGATCCGGTCGATGCCCGGGGTCTTCCAGGCGCTCCGGCGATTGAGGCAGGAGACATCGCCGATGCCCATGTCATCGGCCAGGATGACGATGACGTTGGGCCGGACACGGGCGGCGGGCTCGGTTCCGGCCGCCATGGAGGTCATCCACAGGACACAGGAACAGACGAGGCGACCGATCCACCGCAAGGCAAGCCGCCAGAGACAGGAGACCCGCCGCCAGGAAACAACACGCATGGAGGTTTGGCGACGATGCCGGATCGTCCCGGGATTGGCCAGCATCGGAAACCGATCGGGAATCGGGACGAGAGCGTCTCCCCCTGGACAGGCTTCGAGTCGCCGGACCGTCCGAACGACGCTCCTCAGAGCCCGGCAGCCTGATTTTGCAAATCGCTTGCATTTTGAGCCGCCTGAATTGACTTTCCGTATACAGGTTCCATCCGTAATCTCCACCGCTCACGAACCGTCCACCATGCGATCCTTCGCATCCATCGCACTCAATGCGTTCATGGAATTGGTCCGGCAGCCGATCTTCCTGCTGCTGATGACCTCGTCGGCCGGTTTTTGCGTGTTCATCGCGGCGGTGCCGTACTTCGGGTTCGGCGAAGATCCCAAGCTGGTGAAGGACATGTCGCTGGCCCTGATGCTTCTGTCCGGTCTGTTCGGGGCGGTCCTCTGCGCCTCGTCCAGCGTGGCTCAGGAGATCCGGTCCGGGACGGCGCTGACCGTGCTCTCCAAACCCGTGGGCCGGTGGACCTTCTTGGCCGCCAAGTACGTGGGCCTCTCGGCGTCCCTGGCCCTGATGACCTACGCCAACATCGTGGCCGCCCTGCTGGCCGGACGCATGGCCTTCGACGCCTACGGCGACACCGATGTCAAATCCCTGCTGATCTACGGAGGTGCCGGCGCGCTCGCCTACGCGGTGGCCGGGTTCCTCAATTTCTTCCTGCGCCGTGGGTTCGTATCCGACGCGGTGTTCACGTTCATCCTGTTCACCTCGCTCGCCGTGCTGGGCATCCACCTGTTCATCCACGACGAGCGGGCCTTCGGCGAGGTGGCCAACGTGGACTGGCGGATGGTCCCGGCCGCCGTGCTGATCCTCTTCGCCCTGCTCATCCTCGCCGCCGTGGCTCTGGCGTGCTCGACCCGGCTGGACACCGTGCCAACGCTGGCCGTCTGCTCCGGCCTGTTCATCGCCGGCCTCATGGGCGACTACCTCTTCAAGGCCGCGGCCGACGCCGGCAGCCTTTGGGCCAAGACCGCCTATGCCCTCATCCCGAACTGGCAGCAGTTCTGGCTGGCCGACGCCCTCGAGGACAAGAAGAGCATCCCCTGGACTTACGTCGGCCGGGCGGCCCTCTACATGGCCTCGTGCATCGCCGCCGCCCTCTCGGCCGGGGTGTGGCTCTTCGAGGACCGTGAGCTGAGCTGATCCCCACCTTTCCCACCTGACCGACCGCCCATGGAACGACACTCCCTCAAGACCGGAACCATCAACTGGATCGCCCTGCTGGGGCTGGCCATCGGCCTGGAGGTGGTCTCGAAGATGGCCGACTCGGCGACCGCCGAACTCGGTGCGGCCTTCACCCTGGTCGGCCTCGTGACCGCCCTGGTGGGCTGGTTCCAGATGCGCCTCGAGGCCTCCGAGGAGACCGAGCGCCTTGAGATGGAGGAACTGGCCCGCTCGCGCAGCAAGGCCGCCCTGTTCGACTCGACCGCCGACGAGGCCTTCCCGGCCCGCAAGTCCCGGATGCTCTTCGAGAAGTGGTTCGTGCCGGGCCTGACGTTCGTGCTGTTCCTCATGCAGGCCGGCGGCGTGGCCTACTTCTTCCGGGACCTCAAGGCCAAGATGTCCACCTCCTCGGCCCCTTCCACGCTGGCCATGGCCATGTTCGCCGGCCTGAGCCTCGTGGCCTTCCTGCTCGGCAAATACGCCTGCCGCCTGGCACAGCTCGAGGGGGTCCGGTTGCTGCGGCCGGGCGGCTCGGCCCTCATGCTGGGCTCGCTGCTGGCCTTCCTGGCGACGGCGAGCGAGGCCCTGCAGTGGTTCGGATTTCCCGGGTACGACCTCCAGATCGCCTGGGTGCTCACCGGCCTCCTGGCGGTGGTGGCCGTCGAGACGCTGCTCGCGCTGGTCTTCGAGGCCTACCGCCCACGGGTCCAGGGCAAGGAGGTCCGGCTCATCTACGAGAGCCGTCTGGTGGGCCTGCTCGGCCAGCCGACCGGCCTCTTCGCCACGGCGGCCCAGGCCCTCGACTACCAGTTCGGCTTCCGGGTCAGCGAGAGCTGGTTCTACCGGTTCCTGGAGGAGAAGTTCACCCGCTTCGTGCTCATCTGGATCGGCATCCTGGCCGCCAGCGACTGCGTGGTGTTCATCGATGCCGGCGAGCAGGGCCTGCGCGAACGTTTCGGCCGACCCGTGGGCGGCGTATTGAATCCAGGCATCGCCTTCAAGTTCCCGCGGCCCATCGACCGCATCTACCGCCACCCGGTCTCCGAGGTGCAGGGCTTCAACGTGGGCTTCGTGCCGGACGAAAAGCTCGAAGGACAGCGGACGGTCCTCTGGACCCGGGCCCACTACAAAGAGGAATTCAACCTGTTGGTGGCCTCGCGCGAGCAGAACGTCGCCACCAACGCGACCGAGGGCGAGCAGATCGTGCCGGTGAACCTGCTGACCGTCAGCATCCCGGTGCAGTACCTGATCCGCGACCTGCGGGCATGGGCCTACCAGCACGGGGAGCCCCGACTCCTCCTCGAGCGGTTGGCCAACCGGGAGGTCGTCCGCTACATGGCCAGCGTGGACATCGAGACCATCATGTCCGACGGAAGGCAGCAGGCGGCTCGGGATCTCCGCTCCACCATCCAGGCCGCCGCCGACAAGGCCGGTCTGGGTGCGGAGATCATCTACGTGGGCCTTCAGGACATCCACCCGCCGATCGGCACCAAGGAACTCAAGGTCGCCGAGGCCTACGAGAAGGTCATCGGGGCCGAGCAGGAGAAGGAGGCCCGCATTCTGGAGGCCGACGCCTACGCCCTCGAGACGGTCCCAACCGCCAAGGCCGCCGCCGAGAAGACCCTCAACGACTCCCGCAGCGTGTCGAAACAGAAGGTCGCCGAGGCCTCGGGCCGGGCCACGCAGTTCGCCTCGCAGTTGCAGGCCTTCCGCACGGCCCCGGGCGTCTTCACCGCCCGGAACCATCTCGAGACCTTCGCCCGCGCCTCGGCCGGGTCCCGCAAGATCGTCATCCTGCCGACCAACACCCAGGATGTCCTGCTCTTCAACCTCGAGGACAAGATCCGGCAGGACCTGCTCGACGTGACCATCGAGCCGGTCAAGAAGGACGAACCCAAGAAGTGATCGCCCCAACCGCGACCTGAACCCCCAACCGTCCCCTTTCCCCCCACTCCCCTGTTTCCAAGATGAAGCCCCGTACCCCCACCCTGATCATCGGAGGATTGCTGCTGGCGATCTTCCTCTTCCTGTTGTTCGCCTTCCAGGTGCGCACCACCGAGGTGGCCGTCGTCACCACCTTCGGCAGCATCAGCGGCGCGCCGAAGACCGAGCCCGGGCTCTACCTCCGACTGCCGTACCCGATCCAGAACGTCTACAAGTTCGACCGGCGCCTGCAGAACTTCGAGCGCAAGTACGAGCAAACCCTCACGCGCGACAAGAAGTCGCCCATCCTGTCGGTGTTCGTCGGCTGGCGGATCGCCGATGCCGACCTGTTCCTCAAGCGGTTCAGCGGCGACATCCTGCGTGCCGAGGCCAGCCTCGAGAGCGTCGTTCGAAACATCCAGAACTCGGTCATCGGCCGGCACGACTTCTCCGAGTTGATCGCTCCCGATCCCAGCCAGGTGAAGTTCGAGCAGATCGAGAAGGAAATGAAGGACGCGATGGCCGTCACGGCCCTCAAGGAATACGGCATCGCCATCGAGATCGTCGGCATCAAGCAGCTCGGCCTTCCGGAATCCCAGACCGCCAAGGTCTTCGAGCGCATGAAGGCCGAGCGGGAGCGCCTCAGCAAGAAGTTCATCGCCGAGGGCACCGCCGAGGCGATGCGCATCCGCTCCGAGGCCGAGTTGCAACGCGACACGACCCTCGCCGAGGCCCGGCGCAAGGCGCTGGTGCTCCGGGGTGAGGCCGAGGCCAAGGCCACCGAGTTCTACAAGGTGCTCAACCAGGACGAGTCCCTCGCCCGCTTCCTCATTTCCCTGAACAGCCTTGAGGCCAGCCTCAAGGACCGATCGACGCTTATCCTCGACGAGAAGACGGCCCCGCTCAACCTGCTGCGGGGCGACGCCGCGGCCACCCCGGCCGGATCGACCAACCCGGGCCGCTGAATCCCCTGCTCCCATGGCCGACGAAACCATTCCCTCGGGAAACCTCCGGGCCGGCAGCCCAAGGATTTCCTCCGACGACGCCTCCAGCCAGGCGCTCTCCGAGGCGCTGGGCAGCAGCCTGGTGCTCATCCGCATCCTGGGTGCCTTCCTCCTGGCGGCCTTCGTCTTCTCCTGTGTGTTCACGGTCAAGCCGAACGAGGTGGCCGTGGTGTTGCGCTTCGGCAAGCCCGTCGGCGAGGGGCGGGACATCCTGCGCACCAACGGGTTGCACTTCGCCCTGCCCTACCCCATCGACGAGATCGTCCGCATCGGTGTCGGCGACTCGAAGGTCGTCCGCACCACCAACGCCTGGTACACGGTCGACCCCGCCGCAGAGGCGGCCGGAGTCACCGCCGCTCCCGACAACGCCCAGCTCAACCCGTCAGATGGCGGTTACGTGCTCACCGGCGACGGCAACATCCTGCACGTGCGGGCCACGCTGCGTTACCGGATCGGCGACCCGGTGGCCTACACCTTCAATTTCGCGGCCGCCTCGAACATCGTGGTGAACTGCCTCAACAACGCCATTTCCTGGGCAGCCTCCCGCACCAAGGCCGACGCCATCTACGGGGACATCGCCAGCTTCCGGGACGCGGTCCGGCAACGTCTGTCCGAGCAGCTTGGGGTGGCCAACCTCGGGGTGCTCATCGAAGGACTCGACGTGGAGCGTGTGGCCCCCGGCTATGTGAAGGGATTCTTCGATGCGGTCATCACGGCCGGTCAGGCCCGCAGCAAGAGCATCAACGACGCGCAGGGCGAGTACGACCGCGTGACCCGGGAGGCCAAGGGTGAGGCCGACCGCATCGTGGCCCAGGGCCAGGCGGCCGCCGACCAGCTCGTCCAGGGCCTGGCCGCCGAGTCGAGGTTCTTCACGGACCAGCTGGCGACCTACCGGCAAAACCCGGCGTTGTACCGGGATCGCCTGCGGATCGAGACGATCACGCGGATCCTCACCAACGCCCCCGACAAGTTCTTCCTGCCCTCGCGGGCCGACGGCGGCCGTCGCGAGGTGCGCATTCAGCTCAACCGGGAACCCCAGCCGCAGAAGCGGCCCGAGACCCCGCGCTGAGGCGAACGACACGATCTCGACGGAGCCGGCCCGCGGACAACCCCAGAACCCCATCTCCCTCCATGCAAGTCACCAGCCTCCTCAGCCTCGAGGATGACGCCAAGAAGGACCCGTCATGCGCCGACTGCGGCCATGACCACGGCGGCCTCGACCACTCGCACACCAACGCCAAGCTCTCCACGACGATCGTCGGGCTGATCTTCGTGCTCAATTCCTTCGCGGTGGACTGGCTCTTCGAGCGCGGCACCACCGTGGCGGCCTTCAGTGCCATGATCGGCGCCGTCATCCTGGGCACCCCCATCATGGTCGTCGCCTTCAAGGACCTGCGGAAGGGCCTGCTGTCCATCAACGAGCTCGTTGCCCTGGGCGTCCTGGCCTGCGCGGTCTCGGGCAATTACGGCATGAAGGGCGAGGGTTCGAGCCTCGCAGGTGGCTTCCAGACCGCAGGCATCGTCGCCTTCTTCATGCTGCTGGGCGAGATCATCGAGACCCGCACGGCCGCCGGTGCCCGGGCCTCCATCCAGTCGCTCATCAAGCTCACCCCGACCAAGGCCCGCCGTCTTTCGGGGAGCCTCGAGACCGAGGTCGCCGTCAGCGAACTGAAGGTGGGCGACGTCATCCGCATCCGCCCCGGCGACAACATCGCGGCCGATGGCCAGATCCTCTCGGGCCAGGGCTCCATCAACCAGGCCAACATCACCGGCGAATCGCTCCCGGTGGACAAGGGCGTGGGCGAGCAGGTCTTCGCGGGCACGATCAACATGAACGGCCTGCTGGAGGTCAAGGTGAGCAAGGCCGGCGAGGACACCACGCTCGGCCGGGTGCGCGACCTGATCCTCGCCGCCGAGAAGACCAAGCTGCCCTTCATGCGGATCATCGACCAGTACATGGGCTACTACACCCCGCTGGTGCTGATCATCGCCGCGCTGGTTTGGGGCTTCACCCAGGACCTCAACCGGGTGATCGCCATCCTCATCGTGGCCTGTCCCTGCGCGTTCATCCTGGCCACGCCGACCGCGATGGTGGCGGCCCTGAGCGCCGCCGCCCGACTGGGCATCCTCGTCAAGAACATCGGCGACCTCGAGGCCGCCGCGCGCATCACGGCCTTCGTCTTCGACAAGACCGGCACCCTGACGACGGGCAGGCTGGCCGTGAGCCGCCTCAACCCGCTGGACGGCATTCCGCCGGCCGAACTGCTGCGCTGTGCGGCCAGCGCCGAACAGTTCTCGAACCACCCGACGGCCCGGTCCATCACGGCCCTCGCCCAGGAGGCCGGCGTGCCGCTGGCCAAGGCCGACGACTTCCGGGAGACCGCCGGCAAGGGTGTCAGTGCGCTCATCGAGGGCCGACGCATCCTCATCGGCCGGGCGACGTTCCTGAAGGACCAGGGCGTGGCCGGCGACCTCTTCGAGTCGGTGGACCTGGATGAGACGGCCGGTTACAGCCTGCTGTTCGTGGCCCGTGACGGCCACTGCATCGGGTGGATCGGCCTGCAGGACCAGACCCGTCCCGAGGCCTCCGAGGCCTTGCAGCAGCTTCAGGCCGCCGGCATCCGGCGGGTCGCCATGGTCAGCGGCGACCGCCGCCCCGTGGCCGAGCGGGTCGCCAAGGAGATCGGCGTGCCCGAGGTGGTGGCCGAGTGCCTGCCGCAGGACAAGGTCGAGTACGTGCGCCAGACCAAGGCCAAGGGGCACCGGGTGGCGGTCATCGGCGACGGCGTCAACGACGCCCCGGCCCTGGCCTCCGGCGACATCAGCATCGCCATGGGCGCGGCCGGCAGCGAGGTGGCGATCAACTCGGCGACCATCGCCCTGATGAACAACGACCTGCGCCGCCTGCCCTTCCTCGTGCGGCTCAGCCGCATGGCGCGCGCCATCATCAACCAGAACTTCCTGTTCGGGTTCGTCTTCATCCTGGGAGGCCTCGCGGCGGCCTCCTTCGGCTACCTGAACGTCATCGTGGCGGCCATCCTCCACAACGTGGGCTCGCTCTTCGTGGTCTTCAACAGCGCCCGGCTCGTGCGCCAGGGCGAGGAGCTGGAGCCCTTCGTGCAGGCTGAGGCCGGCGCCACGGCCGCCACGGCCGCCGCCACGGCCGCCGCCATCCCGGCCCGGACGGCCCCGCAACCGGCCTGACCCCACCGGTCCCACCGCCATTCCATCCCGTCCGTCGCGCAGGCCCCGCTCCGAAACCCAACCGTGCCCATGAATCCCTCCATTGCAGCCGACCGAAGCAAGGGCGGCACGCCCGGGGACGAGATCGTCGTCCGGGCCACCGGCCTGACCAAGGTGTTCAAGGACTTCTGGGGCCGTCCCAAGGCACGTGCGGTCGACAACGTCGACTTCGAGATCCGACGCGGCGAGGTCTTCGGCCTGCTGGGGCCCAACGGGTCGGGCAAGTCCACCACCATCAAGCTGCTGCTGGGCCTGCTCTACCCCACCAAGGGCCACATCACCGTGTTCGGCCAGTCGCCGCGCGACGTGGGCACCAAGGCCCGCATCGGATACCTGCCCGAGGAGAGCTACCTCTACCGGTTCCTCAACCCCGGCGAGACGCTGGATTTCTTCGGCAGCCTCTTCCAGATCGACGCGCCGGAACGCCGCCGGCGCGCCGAGCAGCTCATCGAGATGGTGGGGTTGAACCAGGCCCGGACGCGCACGGTGGGCGAGTTCTCCAAGGGCATGCAGCGGCGCATCGGCATCGCCCAGGCCCTGGTCAACGATCCCGACCTCGTCATCCTGGACGAACCGACCGCCGGTCTCGATCCGCTGGGCTGCCGCGAGGTGAAGGACCTGATCCTGGCGCTGGCCCGCCGTGGCAAGACGGTCATCCTGTCCAGCCACCTCCTGAGCGACGTCGAGGACGTGTGCGACCGGGCCGTGATCTACTACGGTGGCCGCATCCAGGCCCAGGGACCGCTGCACCATCTCCTGGCCAAGCCCGACTCGGTCCGCATCACGGCCCCGGTGCTCTCCCGCGAGACCACCGACAGGGTGCTCAGCCTCATCCGGGCCGAGGTCGGCGACACGGTCCGCCTCGAGAACCCCACCCAGAACCTCGAGTCGTACTTCCTCGGAGTGGTCGAGGCGGCCCGCCGGCAGGCCGAGACGAGCGGAGCCACCAGCGGCAACCGGGTGGCCGAGTACCTGCGGGGCACCGGTGGATTCGACGGAGCCGACGCGACCGGCCAGGGCGAGTCGGTGCTGGAGCGTCTGTCGCGCCCGGCCGCGACCGTCGCCGAGGCGGCCCCGGAGGTCGCAACCCCCGAGGCCGCACCGTCCACCGCCGTGCTGGATGCCCTGGTGCGGCAGGATCCCCCGTCTCCGCCAATCGCGGCGCCGACACCCCCGGCAACGCGTGGCGAGGCACCGGCCACCGAACCTCCAGTCGACCTGTCGAAGGCGAACGACGCCCTCTCCGGTCTGCTCGGCGGCAAGGGCGGGCCGGGAGCCAGGAAGTGACCCGCCCATGACGCGACGCTTCGAGATCTACCGGAACACCGACCGCCAGCACCTGGCCATTCCGCTGGGGTTCTCCTGGACGGCCGCCGTGCTGGACTGGATCTGGGCCTTCTGGCTGCGGTTGCCGGTGCTGGGCATCGTCTTCCTGGTGCTGAACCTCGTCAGCGGTGCCGTGCTCTATGCCAACCGGGCCGGGTGGAAATCCTTCCTGGTCAGCCAGGTGGTTCAGGGCATCGCCATCGGGTTCGCCGCCCGGCGCTTCCGGGAGTTGTCGGCCGAGCGGCGGGGCTATGCCTACCTCTGCACGGTCCCGGCCCGCAACGCGGCCGATGCCGTGGCCAAGGTGGTGCAGGTCGGCGGCGAGCCGCTTCCCGGGTGGAAGGCACGGCATCTGGCCGGCGTTCCCGACCTGGTCCCGCGGAGCCTCCGACCGCTGATGGCCGTGGCCCTGCTGACCATCCAGGCGGCCTTCCGCTACCGTCTCGTGCTCACCCTGCTGGGCCTGCTTGTGGCGCTGGTGTTCGTCCTGCCCAGCGCCATCAAGCACGACGGTTCGGCCCAGGGGTTCACCCAGATCCTCATCACCTACACGCTCGGGGCGATCACCGCCCTGCTGGGCTTCACCACCCTCTGGATCGCCTGCGGCACGTTGGCCCGCGACATCGAGGAGATGCAGCTCTTCCTCGTCGCCGCCAAGCCCATCCCGCGATGGCAGGTCTGGCTCGGCAAGTGGATCGGCATCATGGCCGTGAACCTCGGCATGCTGGTCGTCTCCGGGTCGGTCGCCTTCGGGTTGCTCCAGTTGCGCACCGGGGAACTCTCGCCCGACCAGCAGGTCAAGCTGCGCAACGAGGTGCTGGTGGCTCGCGACGGCGCCAGGGAACCGTCCGTCGACCTGACGAAGGACATCCAGGCGCTCCTGGCCGAGCGCCTGAAGGACCCGGCGGCCGCGGTGATCGACCCGGCACTGGTGCGCAAGCAGGTCGAGGAGATGGTCAAGGCCCGCCAGCAGGTGGTGCCGCCGGGCATGCTGCGGCGCTGGCAGGTGCCCCTCGGCCCCGATGCGAGGCAGCGCCTGGCCGGTCGGCCGCTCTTCGTCCGGGTGAAGTTCTTCACCACCCAGTACAACTCCGAGGGCACCCTGTACCCGGCCTACTGGGAGATCGGACCCCCGGAAGGACGACGCATGCGCCTGGAGAACTCGCTGCCGGCCGAGTCGTTCGTCGAGTTCGGCCTGGATCCGAGGGCCACGGCCGAGGTGATCGGACCCGACGGAGTGCTGGCGATCGACTTCCAGAACTGGACGCAGCAACCCCTGCTCTTCCCGCTCGACGAGGGCATGGAGGTGCTCTTCCACGAGGGAGGCTTCGCGCTCAACTACCTACGGGGCCTGCTGATCATCGCCTTCTGGCTCGGCCTGCTCGCCGCCGTGGGCCTGGCCTGCTCGAGCTTCCTCTCCTTCCCGGTGGCCTCCTTCTGCTCGATCGCGCTTCTCGTGCTGGGCCTCTCGGGCAACACCCTCAAGCAGGTGGTCGACCAGGGCGGCATCGTGGGCGTCAGCAACGAGAGCGGCACGGTGACCGAGAGCACCCTCGTCAACCAGGTCAGCGTGGCGATCTATGGTTCGGCCAAGCGCCTGATCGACCAGGTCAGCGGCTACTCGCCCATCTCCAACCTCAGCACCGGCCGAAGCATCACCTGGCTCGAACTGCTCCGGGCCTTCGTGGTGATCAACGGGGTGGTCGGCGGGGTCGTCTCCGTCGTCGGCATCGTGGTCCTGACCCGGCGCGAACTCGCCGCACCCACCAAGTTCTGATGACTCTCCGAAAGGCTATCCTCTTCGTCGTCATCGTCGCGGCGTTCTTCGCGTCGCACTTCCTGCAGGGCACGCTGAACCGCGACCGCGAGGCCTTCGGGCTCACCCGCACGGCCATCATCAGCAACGCGCCCCCAATCCTCGCCTTCACCACGGTCGCCCTGGGAGGGTTCCGCGGGCTCATCGCCAACACGCTGTGGATCCGGACCACCGAGCTTCAGGAGGATGGCAAGTACTTCGAGGCCGTGCAGCTGGCCGACTGGATCACCAAGCTGCAACCCCACTTCACCAGCGTCTGGGTCCACCAGGCCTGGAACATGTCCTACAACATCTCGGTCAAGTTCCCGAACCCCGAGGACCGGTGGCTCTGGGTCCAGCGGGCCATCGAGCTGCTGCGGGACGAGGGCATGCGCTACAACCCCCACGAGGCGCTGATGTACCGGGAGCTGGGCTGGATCTACCAGCACAAGATGGGCGCCTACCTCGATGACGCCCACATGACCTACAAGGCCCGGTGGGCCCGGCAGATCGAGGATGTCCTTCCGGGCGGCCGCCCCGACTACAACACCCTGCTCAAGCCGGACACCGCCGCCGCAAGCAACCGGGTGGCGACCCTCGTCAACCGGTACAAGCTGATCCCCCGGATCATGAAGGAGGTCGACGACCAGTATGGCCCCCTGGAATGGCGACTGCCCGAGACCCACGCCGTGTACTGGGCCAAACGGGGGCTGGACGAGTCCAAGAAGGAGGCCGACCGCGCCCCGCTCCGGCGGGTGGTCTTCCAGTCCATGATGACGGCATTCCAGCGCGGACGCATCTACACCAACATCGCCACCCGTTCCATCGAACTGGGCCCGAACCTCAACATCGTGGCGCGCACAAGCAAGGCCTACGAGGACATGATGGCGGGCGACGAGAAGATGGCCGACCACTTCGCCAAGGGTCACAAGAACTTCCTGCGCGACGCCGTGTACTTCCTCTACACGGCCAACCGGGAGCGCGAGGCCGCCCAGTGGTGGGCCTACTGTCAGAAGAAGTACGGCGACCAGCTGGGCGACCAGGCCGGCATGAGCCTCGAGACCTTCGCCATCGCCCGCGTCTCCGAGGACGGCAACGAGACCTCGGCCGACCGCATCAAGGGCATCATCACGGGCCTGCTGGCCCAGGCCTTCTTTAATCTGGGCAACGGCGAGGAGGACCGTGGCGAGGCGATGCTGCGACTGGCCACCAAGGTGCACGCCAACTTCGAGGCGCGCACCCCGAACAAGAGCATGCGACAGCGCCTGTCGGTCGCACCGATCAACGAGTACAAGCTCGAGGTCCTGCGCGACATGCTGGCGCCGGCCGACGACGTGAACCCCGAGTTCCAGAACGCCCTGCGCACGCGACTCAACCTCCCAGCCGACTTCGGCCGGCCCGCGGGCACCAATGCGTCGCCGGCCGCGGCAGCCTCCCAGGCCCCTCAGGCACCGGCCCCGGGCAAGGCCTCCAGGCCCTGAGCCGGATCCGCCGGGCCTCCCGACAGCTCTCCCCTCCCCGCCTCGAGGCGCATGTAGTGGAAGAGGTACTGCTGGGCATAGCCGGACCACGGGCCGAAGTGACTCTGGCTGAAGGCCTCGAGCCGGGCCGCGGTCAGGCGTCGCGCCCGGGGGAAATACAACCGGCTCAGGGCCCGCCGGACCCAGACATCGATCGGGAAGGCATCCTGCCGGCCATAGGCGAAGAGCAGCACGCAGTCGGCGATCTTGCGGCCCACCCCGTGGATTTCCATCAGCGCCGCCCGGGCCGCCGGCGTGTCCAACCCGTTCAAGGCCCCGAGGTCGAGGCGGCCATCCCCGAGACGCCGAGCGGCATCCAGGAGGTACGGAGCGCGAAATCCCAGCTTGCAGTCGCGAAGGGCCCGCTCGCCGGCGGAGGCGAGGACCTCGGGCGTCGGAAAGGCGCGGCGGAGCACCGCCCCCTCGGGCGCCTCGACCTCGGCCCCCCAGCCCTCGGCCAACAGGGCCACGATCTGCCGGATCTGCACGATCTGCTTGGTGGACGAGCAGATGAAGCTGGCGAGGCATTCCCACGGATCCTGCCGCAGCAACCGCAGGCCGCGGCACCGGGCCACGGCCGCCCGCAGCGGCGCGTCGTCCGGGAACGAGGCGAGGATCGGACCGAGCGCCTCGTCGGCCGCGAGGTGGCGACACAGCCCACCCGCCCCGCTCTCATCCCCCATCCAGGATGCCCGCAGGCCGCCGGGTGCAGGCTCCACGCGCACCCACCGGTCCCCGACGACGGATTCCCACCCTGCGCCCGAGCGCACCCACCGGAAGGCCTGACCGCACTCCAGGGTGGCGGCCAGGTCGTAGTCGGCGACGGGCCAGAACTGGACGGTCGTGGGACTCACCGCTGGTTCCTGCAGGCGTAGAAATGGAGGCGGTGGAAGATCCGCCCCCGGTAGTCGACCTCACGGACACCGAGGTCGGTGATGCTCTCGAAGCGGGATTCCCAGCCCGTCGGCAGGCCGGTTCGGCCCTCCGGGTGGACATACAGGACCGTGAGGCCGGGTCGTCCCGAATAGCGGTACTCGGGCCAGAACCAGATCTGGTTCCTCGGCCGATCCGACTCGAGGACGGACACGGTCGGGGTGCGCGATGCGACGGGGCCGGGTCCATCGAGGTAAAAGCTCAACTGGCCGGCCCACCCGTAGTGGTCGGCGACCACCAGGACAGGCCGCCCCTCCTTGAGCAACCGGTCCCGCTCGACGCGGACCACCTCGGCCGCCTCCCGATGCCCACGAACCCGGACCAGCGGCTCGATGGCCACCGGCAGGGCCTGGCCCGTGAGCTTCAGCACGAGGTTGGTCTCATGCAGCAACACCACGAGGGGAAGCCCGAGTCCGATCCCCCAGCGCAATAGGCGCACGGGCGCGCGCGCGCCCTCCCGATGGCGGGCCTCCCACCAGAGCACCGCGAAGACGGCCAGGGGCGCGAAGGCCGTGGCCACCCAGTTGGGCTGCACGCGCGACCGCAGCGTGTAGAGCAGGTAGAACCCCGCCACCGGCAGGCCGAAGCACAGCACGTAGGCCAGGGCCCTTCGCCGTACCGGGTCGAGACCTCCCCCTGCGGTCGCCGCCGGCGGATCGCCCGCAGGGGCGTTGCCGGGCGCGGCGACGGCGGCAACCGACCGGCGCCAGCACCAGAACCCCACCAGCGCCATCGCCACGCCCACGAAGAACACCGGGTTCATCAGGCCCAGGGTGGCCCCGAGCAGTTCGGGAAGGAACTGCGGCTGGAAGCTCCACCGCTGGTCGAGGCTGCCCCGCTGCTGCAGGTGGGTCAGCGTGATCCAGTCGTGGCGGGCGTTCCACAGGAGAACCGGCAGGACGGCCGCGGCGTTCATGGCCAGCGCCAGCCAAGGGCCCGGACGCCGCAGGTGCCTCCGGGCGGGCCGATGGATCCAGAACCAGACGGCGAACCCCGCGATGAGGAAGGGCGAGAAGTACTTGCTCAGGAAGGTGCCCACCAGACCGAGACCCACCACCGCCCACGCACCGGTGGAATCCTCCTCCATGGCCTTCCAGCCGGCCACCAGGGCCAGGGTCCAGAACGCGACCGTCAGCGCGTCGACGGTGAGGATGACCGAACCGACCGACAGCAGCGGCATCGAGGTCAGGATGGCCACCAGGGAGAAGGCCGGGCGCCACCCGGCCAAGCGGGCCACGAAGCCGGACAGCCCCCAGGCGGTGGCCGCCGACAGCACCGGTGCGAGGAAGCGCACGCCCAGCTCGCGGTCGCCCCAGATCGAGGTCCCGATCCACTGCGCATAGGCGATGAACGGCGGCTTGCTGTAGTACGAGAGATCCAGGTGCTTGGACCAGAGCCACTGGTAGGCCTCGTCCTCCGACAGGCCGATCACCGCCGAAGCGAGGTACCCCAGCCGGGCCGCCAGGAGCCCACCGATGGCCACCCAGGTCAACCGGCGCCAATGGCCCTCGAGGTCCGTGGCCCCGGTCCCCGGAACCGCCTCGGCGGCGACCGGATCGACCCGGATCAACGACGGGAAACGTCGGTGCCACGCCGGAAACCACCGACCTCCCACCGTCTGCCACGCGGCCTCGAAGACCCTCGGCACGCACCACCCGTAGAAGGCACCCCAGGCCCAACCGGCCACCACATCGCTGGGGTAGTGGACCCCGACATACATGCGGGAAATGCCCACGCCCGCGGCAAGCGGGACCATGGCGCGACGACTCCTGGGGAAGTAGGTGGCGGCCACCATCGCCGCGCCGGCCCAGATGGCGGCGTGGCCGCTGGGCATCGAGGCGTTGAGCCCCTTGCCGGCCAGCATTCGGGTCTCGGGATGGGTCGCATACGGGCGCGGCCGTCCGAAGGTGCGCTTGAGGATCCCGGTGCCGGTTTCCCCGAGGGCCAGGGTGGCGGCCAGCATGAGGGCACAGCAGACCCCGCGGCGCCCCCCCTTCCACCACAGCCCGAGGGCCAGCGCAGCCAGGCCGGGCTTGAAGAGCGGGTTGCCGCTGAGGATCGGCATCAGCAGGTCGAAGACCGGATTGACGACCCCGCGGTTGAACCACTGGAACAGCGCATGATCCCCGCTGGCGAACAACTCCATCACCGGCCAGACCCTGCCGGTTCCCGGGCGGATTGGCCAGAGACTTGACCGGCCCCGCCCCCCGCCGCACGGTCGAGAACCACATGCCGCCCAAGGCCGCGCCACCGACCCTGCCCCTGCCCCCGGCCGACCCGGCCGAACGGGCCCGGCGGCGGCGCGCCGCCTCCTCGGCGCGGGCGCGGACCCTCGACCAGTGGCGCGGGCGTGGCTTCACCGGGGCGGAAACCGCCTGGGCGACCCCGGCCCGGCCGATCGAGGCCATCCTGCCCGGGGTCCTGGGCACGATGCGGCTCGAGCAGCGCCTCGACGAGGCCAAGATCCAGACGGTCTGGGCCCAGATCCTCGATCCCACGCTGGTGGCCCATGCCCAGCCGGCGGGGTTCGCCAAGGGCACCCTCTTCGTCCACGTGGACAGCAGCGTCTGGTTGCACGAGATCGTGCGCTACCGCCGGAACGAGATCCTCGAGCGCCTCCAGACGGCCCTCGGCCGGACGGTCGTCCAGAAGATCTCCTTCCGCCTGGGTTGAGGCGGCAACGGTCCCGCGGCGCCTCCGCCCGAGGTTCGGGCCTCCGCGCGCATCCGGCTGAAACGGATCCCGGGTCCCGCCGGTCTCCCTGGGCGTCGTGAACGCATCCATCCCACCCGGTTGTCCGCCCGCGAACCGGACCCACCCAAGGCTCCCCCGGGCCACGACCCGGGTCGGGCTCGCCTTCCGGCGCTCCCGCCCGCTGCTCTTGAGCGCGGTCGTGGCGGCGGTGGCGATCGTGCTCGTCGGCCTGTGGAGCCAGAATGCCGTGCAACGAACCCTCGAAGGCCGCCTCCGCAGCGAACTGGGCACGGCCCTCGAGGCCAATGTCACCGCGCTGGGCGTGTGGATCCAGGGGCAGATGCGCACGGCCAGCCTGCTGGCGGCCGACCCCTCGATCCGGGAACCGGCCGGGGCGCTGCTCGAGCGCGCCCGGACCAATCCACCGCCGGCGGGATTCGGGTCGGGGCCGCGCCAGGGATCCATCCCGCCGCCGGAGGCCGACCCCGTGATGGGCAGCCTCATCCGGACCCTCGACCAGCGGCTGCTCCTCACCGGCTATCCCGGGGCCGTGCTGGTCGGTCCCCGGGGCCGGGTGGTCGCGGCCTTCGGGCGCCTGCGGGTGCGTCCCGGCAGCCCGGTGCCGACGGACCACCACGAGCTGTACCAGCGCGTGCTGACCTACGGCCGGCCGGCGCTGGTCACGCCCTTCAGGCCCGTGCGGCCGATGGGCCGGGGCCTCGGGGGGCCACGGGCCAAGCCCGACGGCCAGGGTCGCCCCCCGGAGACGCAGCAATCCGGGAGCCCGGTCGGCCCGACGGCCCTCCCGGAGCCCCGGATCGCACCAACCGTCCGCCCGGGCGTTCCCGCGACGGCCGACCGGGCCAGCCGGGGCACCTCGCGCTTCCTGGGCACGCCCCTCTACATGGCGCCGGAGACCATCCGCCAACCCGGCCACGGCGACATCGCCAGCGACCTGTATGCGCTCTCCGCGGTGGCGTTCGTGCTGGTGACCGGCCGCCCGTTGTTCCCGGCCTCCTCGGTGGAGGAAGTCTGGCGGCACCGCCTGGAAACCCCGGCGCCCCGGCCATCCGAATCCGGCGCCGTCGAGCTGAGCGAGGACTTCGAGCGACTGATCCTCGACGGACTGTCCAAGGACCCGGCGCAGCGGCCCGCCGACATGGGCGTGTTTCTGGAGCGCCTGGAGCGCAGCCCGAAGGCCAGTGAGTGGACGCCCGAACGGCGTCGGGCCTGGTGGACCCGGTTCCGCCCCGGAGGGTCCTCCGGCGAGCCGAGGATCTCCCGGCGCACGGAGGCCACCCTCCGCATCGACCTGAGCCTTCGGACGCTCACCCCGGCCGGCCCGGACACCGCCGAGCCCGCGCCCCCGGGAGACTCCACGGCCCTCCCGGGTTGATCGGCCAGGGCCCGGTGGCCCGGGGCGGGGGCCGCTGCCGCGCGCGTCAGGCCGGCGCAAGCGCGGGCCCGGCGAGGATGCGGGCGAAGAAGCGCAGGCTGTGCTCGACGTTGGCCTCCCAATACTCCCAGGTGTGGCCGCCCGGGAACTCCTGGTACTCGTGGGGGATCCGGGCCGCCTCGAGCGACGCGTGGAGATCCCGGTTGTGGCGGATCAGGAAATCGTCCACGCCGCAGTCGAAGCGCAGCGGTGGCAGGCCCGCCCGGTTGCGGACCAAGGCCTCGAGGGCGGTGGAATCCTCGACGGCCGACTCCCCGACGGGCAGCGGCTCGGCCAGGAACGGGGCCAGCGACGCGAGCGACGTCGCCGACGAATGCGCCGAGATGCCGCGGAACCTCCCCGGATGGCGCGCTCCCAGGCGCAGCGCCCCGAACCCGCCCATCGACAGGCCTGAGAGGAAGCACGGCGACATCTCGTCCAGTTCGGGCACCGCCTGACGGGCCACCAGCGGCACCTCGTCCACGATCCACCGCTCGTAATCGCCCGAGGCCTGAGGCACGTAGGCCGTGCCGTCGCCGCGCAGCCCGTCGGAGGGCATGGCCAGCGCCATCGGCGGGATTTCCCCGGCGTCGATCAACCGCCGTGCCGTCTGGTGCACCCGTCCCTTCAGGGCCCAGGCCCAATGGCTGCCATAGACCCCGTGCAGCAGGATCACCAGCGGAAGCCCGGCCGGCCGGGCCGTCGTGGGCGCCCAGACCGTGACGTCGGCGCGCCCCCGCAGGAGGGTGCTGTGCACGGTCGCGAAGCGGAGGCCGCCAAATTCGGCCAAGGAGGGTGAGAGTTCGACCGTCCGGAATGGGCGCATGCCGCAGCCTACGGCGAGGCTCCGGGAACTGACAACCTGCGGGCGCAATTCGATCACCGGGCGCCCGCGGGTCGGAGCCCCGACCCGCTTGCGTGCCCGGAGCCGGCCCGCCAAATTCCCGACCATCCGAAGGATCCGATGGACCCGCTGCCCCCCCACGAACCCCTGCCGGCCCATCCGCCGATGCCCAAACCCGTCGGGCATGGTCGGCGCAAGGTGCCCCGTTCGTTCCGGGACCTCACCCCGGCC
>VHCX01000038.1 GCA_016871615.1 Verrucomicrobiota bacterium | reverse complement strand
GCGCGCCGCTGTCGATCTCGCAGTACGAGCTCGAGGCAGGACTCCAGGGCGTGGCGCTGACGACGACGGTCCCGCGAGGCTACCAGGTGCGGCTCGAATACTCCGACGCGGGCGTGGCCGGTCCTTGGAAACCCTACGGGACCTTTGAGGGCTCGGACGTCGAGCGCACCGCCTTCGACTCCTTCGACGCCTCGGTGATGCGGATGTACCGGATCCTGCCCCCGGAACCCCTCGACTCCACCTATCCCTGGTGATCCGCTCCCAAAAACCCGGACAGGCCCTGAAGGTTTTTGGCCAGTCGAGCCGGATCGCAACAGGGCCCCCAGGGCCGGAGGCCAGCTATCGGGATTGGCAAGAGGGTTGCTCTACCAGAGATGCCCAAACAACCGGCTGCCGGCATCGGAAACGGTTCCCGCGGCGATGATGGAAACGATCATACACCCCGGTCGTCCCTTCAGGGGGCGGCCGGGGTTCGGCATTGGAATTGGGAGGCCTGAACAGCCCGGCGATGCAAAACCGGCGATCAACATGTCGTAGATGAAAACGCCGTAGATCAAAAACCTCAGGCATCGGTTCCCCGGCCCACCGCACCGATCCAATTCGATCCACCCGCCCTGAGAATCCCTCCTCTTCCCGAGGATGCCGCACCCCAGAATGGCCACACATCTCGTCTCCAGCGCACGTACCCACGACCGATGGGACGCCACCCTGCCGCCCGTCGCCCTGGTCGCCTCGGGCGACACGGTCGTGCTCGACTGCCTCGATTCTAGCGGGTCGCAGATCGGTCCGGCGTCCACGGTGGCCGACTTCGTGGCGATGGACCGCAGCAAGATCCACACGATCACCGGTCCGGTCTTCGTGAAGGAGGCGCGACCGGGCGATGTGCTCCAGATCGAGATCTTTCGGGTGGAACACCGGGGGTGGGGGTGGACCAGCATTCTTCCGGGGCTGGGCAGCCTTCCGGAGCGATTCCCCGAACCGCACCTCTTCCTCTGGCGTCTGGACCGCCTGTTCTCCGACTCGCTGGTCCCGGCGCGTGTGCCGCTGGCCCCCTTCCTCGGAATCATGGGTGTCGCCCCGGCCGAACCCGGGCCCCACCGGACCCGCCCCCCGGGACCGTTCGGCGGCAACCTGGACGTGAAGGACCTGCGGCCGGGCGCCACCCTGTACCTGCCGGTCTTCCACGAGGGCGCCCTCTTCAGTGCCGGCGACGGCCATGCGGCCCAGGGCGATGGCGAGGTGTGCATCAACGGCATCGAGGGCCCCATGGAGGCCGAGTTCCGGCTCACGGTTCGCCGGGACCTGCGGCTCGACCAACCCTTCGCCGAACTGCCGCCCAAGGCCCCGCCTGCGGCGCCGGACCTTGGCGCCTGGGCGTTCATTGCCAGCGCGCCGGAGGCGATGGCCGCGGCCCGCGACGTGATCCACCGCGCCATTGACTTCCTCATGGCCCGGTTCGGGCTCACGCCGCAACTGGCTTACACCCTGTGCAGCGTGGCCCTGGACCTGCGGCTGAGCCAGATCGTCAACCAACCCCAGATCACGGTCACCGGCACCCTCGCCAAGGGGATGTTCCCGACCCCGGGCTGACCCCAGGCCCGTCTCCATCTCCGCACCCGCCATGCTTCGAGCCCGAACCCAGGACGGTTGGTTCCTCATCACGCATCCCGAGCACGCACGGCTCGCCGGCGAGTTCGCCGCGGCCTGGGGCAACGACCGGTTCCGGGCACCCTTCCCGCGCACCCACACGCTGGCGGGCATCCGGCGCCACGACGACGGGTGGGCCGCGCGCGACCTCACGCCGAAGATCACCCGGGAGGGCCGCCCCAGCGCCTTCGGCATCGATCTCGTCGGCAAGTACAGCGCCTTCGAGGAGATCGATCTGGAGGACTACCTCCGCGTCCGGGGCCAAGCCATGGAGGCGGTGGCCGCCGAGGATCCCTACGCGGCGGTGCTCATCTCGATGCACACCTGCAACCTGCTCACCGAGCGGGCCGACCACTCGACGATCCGGCCCGTGGACCGGCCCCGGCTCGCGGCCTTCCTCGAGGGCCAGCAAGGACGCCAGGATGAGCTGCGCACGGCCTGCGCGGCGTCGGGCCGGTTCACCGAGGCCGACCTTCGGGCCGGGACCTGGATCGAGAATTTCCGACTGCTCCAGGCGTGCGACAACCTCTCGCTCTTGGCCTGCGTGGACTACCCGGAACCGGCCACGCTCCTGCACCCCCTGCCCTTGCAGGACAGCGGGACGAGCGAGGTGCAGGTCCGCCGGATCGACGGGCGTACCTTCCGGCTGGACCCCTGGCCGATGCGCGAGCCGGTGGTGGAGGTCCGCGTCACCGGGCGGCCGGTCGCCGGGGAGAGTTTCGCCTCCGAGGCCGATCTGGTCGCGGCCCACGCCAGGGTCTCCCCGGAGACACGGATCATCCGGATCGAACGGGGCGGTTGAACCTGGGCGAGGCAAACCCGACTCCGCAGGCACCGGCCCCGTCGCCCCGTCGCCCCGTCGCCGCTCACCCGAACCCGGGGCTGCCCATTTGGGACCGGTCCGGAGCTTGCCCCGCTCATTGCGATGGATCCCGCGGGCCGGGCACCTCAGGATGCCGGCCATTGCATGAGCCGACCGTCCAGATTCCTTGCCATGCTGGCCGCCCTGTTCGCTCTCATCGACCTGGGCGCGGCCGAGCCCCCACGCTTCACCCAGGACCGCTTCGCCATCGGCCTCTGGGTGCCGCCGCGCACCCCCCACGACCTGCCCGGACGCTACCGGGAGATCCGCGAGGCCCACTTCAACCTGGTGATCGGGACCTCCGGCTTCAGCGCCGAGGAGCAGATCCGGGTGTGCGAGGCGGCCGGCCTCAAGGTGCTCGTCGACGCGCCGGCCCCGGCGCCGGGAACCCACCCGGCCAAGTCCCTGCCCGAGGGCCCGGCCTGCTGGGGCTACAGCCTGGCCGATGAGCCGGCGACCACGGCCTTCGCCGACCTGGCCGCGCGGGTGACCGCACTGCGGGAGCAACGGCCCGGGCGCCTGGGCTACATCAACCTCTTCCCGAACTACGCCGGGCCGACGCAGATGGCGGCGACCTCCTACGAGGAATACGTGAAGCAATTCCTCAAGACGGTGAAACCCGACGTGCTGTCGATGGACCACTACCCGCAGATGCGGCCCGGCGACGACTCGCGCGCCGAATACCTCAAGAACCTTGAGGTCATGCGACGGCACTCGGTCGCGGCGGGCATCCCGTTCTGGAACTTCTTCCACTCCATGCCCTTCGGCGACCGGATCGACCCGACCGAGGCCCAGATCCGGTGGATGATCCACGCCTCGATCGCGCACGGGGCCAAGGGCGTGATGTGGTTCTGCTACTGGACCCCGGGCCAGGGCAACGGCGGCACCGGCGAGTTCCCCAAGGGCGGGGCGCTGCTCACGGCCGAGGGCCGCCGGACGCGGCACTACGACGAGGCTCGTCGCATCAACGACGGCCTCGAACACTGGGGTCCGGTGCTGATGCGCCTGACCGGACGCGGCGTGACCCGCCATTCGACCGGCAATCCGGACCAACCGCTGGCCCGCACCGGCATCCGCTCCCTCCAGCGGGTGGGCTCCGACCCGGATGCCGCCTTCCTCATCGGCACCCTCGACCACGCCGACGGGCGGCAGGCCGTGCTGCTGGTCAACCACAGCACCGCCTACACGGCCTGGCCCACGGTGGTCTTCGACACCGAGGGAGAGGTCCGGGAGGTCTCCCGCGAGGACGGCCTCGAGCATCCGGCGGTGGACGACAGCCCCGAACTCAAGGGCCTGCAGGTCTCGCTCGGGGCGGGCGACGCCCGGCTGTTCCTGTTTCCGCCGGCCAAGGATTGAGGCGGGGCCGCCCGGGCCCCTTCCGCCGCGCAACCGAACTCAGCGCCCGGGCCGGTCGCGATTCTCCAGCGGGGCCAGGAGCGCGCGCTCGTTGGCATGGGTCATCATCGCCAGCGCCTCGCCCGGGGTGACCCAGCGGAGGTCCGCCACCTCGCGGGTATCCTGCACCGGGCCCTGCTCCTGCAACTCCAGGTGCCAGTAGAGCACCACCTTGGGCACCCCGTTGACGGCGTAGACACTGCCGCCGGCGAACCGGTCCACGGTGGCCCGGCACCCGGTCTCCTCCTCGACCTCGCGCAAGGCGCCCTGCAGCCATCCCTCACCGGGGTCGAGCTTTCCCTTCGGCAGGGCCCACTCCGGGCCGTAGCGGGTCCGGTGGATGAGGACCAGTTCCCGCCCTCGGGGGGAGTTTCGCCAGACGAGGCCGCCGGCCGCCTGGATCACTTCATGGGGAGTCGTTCCGCTCAAGGTATGGCGATGGAAACCGACCCGAGGGCCCCGGGCAATCCCGGCGCTTTGGATCAGATCCAGCCGCGCCACCAGTACCACACCTCGCCCAACTCCTCGTGCAGCCAGCGCTCGAAGCGGAGGAGGCCCTCGCTGCGGGGCACGACCCACCAGCGCTGCGGTCGGTCGAGCGCGTCGAGACCGGCGAAGTCGCACCCCACGGGGATCACCTCGACGCCCTCCTTGCGGCAGGCGGCGGCCCCCCGGGCCAGGTGGCTGGCCGAGCTGACGAGGATCACGCGCCTCCATCCCCGCTTGCGCACCAACTCGCCGATGGCCACGGCCTCCTCGCGGGTGTCCCGACAGGCCGGCAGGCGCACCAGATCCCCGGCGGGAAGCCTCCAGGCGCGGATCCACGAGGCCAGCAACTCGCCCTCGGCGCGCGGGCCGCCCTGCCACTGGAAGGGCGCGCCGCCGACCACCAGCGAGCGGGCCTTGCCCTGACGCAGGATCTCGAGCCCGCTCAAGGTGCGCTCGAAGGAGGATCCGGTGCTGAACCACAGCAGTTCCCGGCCCGAGAAACGGATGTCGCCGGAGAGCACCACCACGGCCTCGGCCACCGGGAGGTTCACCGGGTGCATCCGGTCGTACGGCCGCTCCAGGCGCGCGAGGAGCAGCGCCGACATCGGCGTGCCGCCGACGAGCCACAGGGCGCCGGCCAGGCCGAACGAGGTGAAGCCGGCCAGCCAGGCCTTGCGACGGAACGCCAAGACGCCGACCAGCAACGCCCCCGCCCATGCCGCCCCAAGCGGCTGAACCAGTGCTTCGAAGGGACCCATGCCGGCGGGAGCTTATCCGGCTCCACGGTGTCAAGGCGAGCCCCTCCCTGCGGGGATCTTCGGGGGGGCACGGTGGGCGATCCAGGGCCTCACTGCGGAAGCACCAGGAACCCGTTCCGGTCGTCCCCGAGCACCTGGCTCTGCCGTCCCTGGTGACGTCCATGGTGCCAGGCGATCAGCGCGCAGAACCACGCGTCCAGCCGGTCCTCGGCCTCCTTGGAATACTCCGCCGCGAGCCAGGCGCCGCCCACAGGACCCGGATCGAGTTCCGGGAACCGGAGCGCCAGGCAACTGCCCAGGAGCGATTGATACCTGCGGAATTCGCTCCGCCGGTCGCCGACCGGACCGCGCTTGTATTTCAGGATCCTCTCCAGGCCGAACCACCTCAGCATGGCGGGATGCGGATAGACCTCCATCGCCAGCCAGGCGATGGACGGATCCCACCCCAGGTCGAAGCCGCGCTCGCGGAGGCCGCGGGCGATGCGCAAGGGCCGGGCGCAGAGGCGGGCGTTGGAGGGATGGCATCCGGCGTGTTGGCGCCCGAAGAGCCGATGGGTCTGGCGGTCGACCGGCCGAGAGCCGGTCCGGTTGGGGCAGACCAGGGGGGCATCGACGGCGACCTGACAGGGCCGGTCCCCCACCTGCCGCCCCAGCCATTCCCAGAGGGCCGCATCCCCGAGGGTCCACCCGGAATCCACCACCCGGGCCCGGGGCCCGTCAGCCTCGATCAGGCAGAGCCCGTCCCGGTTGCGCTCACCCCAGGCCAGGTCGATTCCCACAAAAAACATCCTTCCATGCTCGCAGGGGAAGCCGCCGGCGCAAGCGACGAACCGGTGAACGGTCGGGCGGCCGGTCCCCCCTGGAAAGCTCCGGGGGCAACCGGCCGGGCGGACTTGAGCGCGATCCAAGTGGCTCCTTCCCTTTTCGCCGGACGAATCTAGGTTGAAGCCACGCGGCGGCGGACGCCCAACCGCGGCCGAGATGAACGCCCGACTGATCTACCCCCTCTTCATCGCCGCCCTCGTGGCCTATGTCGGCCTCGGGGCCAAGGTCTTCCACCTCAGCGCGGCGGACGACCGGGACGATCCCTACCAGCAGCTCGAACTCTTCACCCGCGTGCTGGAGCGCGTGCGCAAGGACTACGTTGACGGCGAGAACCTCACCTACCAAGACCTCATCCAGGGCGCCCTCAAGGGCATGCTCTCGACGCTCGACCCGCACAGCGAGTTCATGACGGTGTCGAAGTTCAACGAACTGAAGGAGGACACCGAGGGCAGCTACGGGGGCGTCGGCCTGCAGGTTCACCTCAAGGACGGCATGCTCACGGTGATCGCCCCCATGGAGGACACCCCGGCCTTCGAGGCGGGCATCCTGCCCGGCGACCAGATCCTGCGCATCGACGGCAAGTCGACCGACCGCCTCGGCATGGGGGACGCGGTGAAGCTCCTGCGGGGCGAGAAGGCCTCCAAGGTGACCCTGTCGATCCTGCGCCCCTCGCTGAGCGAGCCGAAGGACTTCGTGCTGACCCGCGAGGACATCCAGGTCTACACGGTCAAGGACCGGGACAACCGGCGGGAATTCCCGCTCGGGACCGACCGGCTGGGCTACGTGCGCATCACCCAGTTCGCCGAGAAGACCGACGACGAGCTCGAATCGGCCCTGGCCAAGCTCGAGAAGCAGGGCCTCGAGGGCCTCGTGCTCGACCTGCGCGGCAACCCGGGCGGCCTGCTGGACCAGGCGGTCGCCGTGTCCGAAAAGTTTCTGCCCAAGGGCAGGCCGATCGTGTCCACCGAGGGCCGCAACCGCGCCGCCGACCAGCAGCGGAAGGCCTCCGGCAAGGGCAAGGTTCGCTCCTATCCCCTGGTGGTGCTCATCAACGGCGGAAGCGCCAGCGCCTCCGAGATCGTCGCGGGCTGCCTGCAGGATCTCGAGCGGGCGGTGGTCATCGGCGAGCAGTCCTTCGGCAAGGGCTCGGTCCAGAACATCCTGCCCCTCAACGACGGGTCGGCGCTGCGCCTGACCACGGCCAAGTACTACACGCCGAGCCACAAGGTCATCCACGAGCGGGGCATCTCGCCCAACATCGTGGTGCCGATCACCGACGACGACGAGGCGGCCATCCAATTGCGGCGCATGCCCGGCGGCACCAACAGCCTCGAGGATACCCTGCGCCTCTACCCGGTGTCCCAGCAGGCCCGCCTGCGCGACCTGGTGCTGGCCGACGCCGACCCGCAGCTCGAGCGCGCGATGGACCTGCTCAAGGGCGTGCGGCTGATGGCCAAGCGCCCCGGCGCCAAGGGGCTCCGGGCCGAGGCGGCCTCGCCGGAAGCCAGGCCCCCGGCGGCCAGCGCACCGGCCGCCCGCTGAGGGCCGACCCGCTCCCCACGGAGCACGGTGTCTCCCGACCCCTGCCATGATCCTCGGCATCGAATCCTCCTGCGACGAGACCAGCGCCGCCGTGGTGCATGGCGACCGGGTGCTCTCCAACGTGGTGGCCTCGCAGGTGCGGTTGCATGCCGAGTACGGCGGCGTGGTGCCGGAACTGGCCACACGGGAGCATCTGCGCAACCTCATCCCGGTGGTGCGCCAGGCGTTGCAGACGGCCGGCGTGGCCCTCTCCGACCTGACGGCCATCGCCGCGACCCGGGGTCCGGGCCTGCCCGCGGCGCTGATGGCCGGCTGGACCGCGGCCCAGGCGATGGCCGCCGCGCGGGGCCTGCCTGTCATCGGCATCCACCACCACGAGGCGCACCTGTATTCACCCTGGATCGCCGGGCAGCCGCCCCGGTTCCACGAGGGCCCGCTGCCGCCCCACGTCTCGCTCATCGCCTCCGGCGGGCACACGCTGCTGGTCCACGTGCGCGGTGACCTGGACCACCGCATCCTCGGGGGCACCCTCGACGACGCGGCCGGGGAATGTTTCGACAAGGCGGCCAAGCTGCTCGGGCTGCCCTACCCCGGCGGCCCGGTGCTCGACCGCCTGGCCGAGGAGGGCGACGCCGGGCGCTTCGGGTTCCCCAGGCCCCTGCGGAACGAGCCCAACCACCTCTTCAGCTTCAGTGGCCTCAAGACCAGCGTCCGGGTGTTCCTCGACCGGAACCCCGGGTTGGCCGATTCGCCACGCGACCTCCGCGACCTGTGCGCCGGGATCCGGGCCGCGATCGTCGACACCCTCGCCACCAAGCTGGTCGCCGCCGCCCGGGCCACCGGCACGCGCTGCATCACCGCCAGCGGCGGCGTCGCCTGCAACCGCGGCCTGCGGCGACGGCTCGCCGAGGAGGCCGGGCGCCGGGGCCTTGGGCTGCGCATGGCCGAACCGGCCTTCTGCACCGACAACGCTGCCATGATCGCCCTGCTGGCGGGCCGACGGCTGGCCCGCGGCGAGACCACCCCGCTCGACACCGAGACCGGGCCCGGGTGGGAACTCCCGGGAAACGTCGAGGCCCACGCCACCGCCACCGCCACGGCCCCGTGATCCCGCCCGCCCACCCCTTGACCCTCTCGATCATCCTTCCGGCCTTCAACGAGGCGCGCCTGCTGCCCGAGGCGCTGCGGGCGGTGCACGCCGCGCGGGCGGGGCTCGACCGGCATGGCTGGGCCTCGGAGGTCATCGTCTGCGACAACAACTCCACCGACGACACCGGGCGCATCGCCCGCGAGCTCGGGGCCCGCGTCGTGTTCGAGCCGGTCAACATGATCGCCCGGGCCCGCAACGCCGGGGCCTCGGTGGCGACCGGCGACTGGCTGGTGTTCATCGACGCGGACTCGCGCCCGTCGGCCGAGCTCTTCGAGGCGATGGTCGGCGCGATCGGCTCCGGCCGGGTGCTCGCCGGCGGGGCCGTCGTCCGCATGGACAGCGACGACCTCCGGGTGCGGCTGGGCACGGCGATCTGGAACACCCTCAGCCGGCTGCGGCACCTCATGGCCGGATCGTTCCTCTTCGTCGAGGCGGAGGCCTTCCGACGGATCGGAGGCTTCAACCAGGCGTTCTACGCCGCCGAGGAGATCGACCTCACCCACCGCCTCAGGCCGCTGGCCCGGGATTCCGGCCGCCGCATCGTGATCCTCGACCGGACCCCGCTGCTCACCTCGGCGCGCAAGGTCCGGCTGTACTCGCCCCTGGAGATCGGCCGGCTCATCGTCTCGGCCGTCTTCCGGCCCAAGGCCACCCTGACCGACAAGCAGGCCTGCCACCTCTGGTACGACGGACGACGGTGATCCCGGGAGGGCACGGGCGCACGGGCGCAGAGGCCCGGCCCGCGGGCGCCATCTCGGACATCGAACGACATTGCCGCGCCACCGGTGGACTGGTATCCGGTGGGCCGTCTTCGGTCGGGTCCATCCCGCGATGTCGCGGGCGACGGCAGCGGCGGCATCGACACGCCGACCATCATCCCCCCCTCGAATGCTGTACGGCTTCTACCAACTGATCTTCCGGAACTGGCGCGCCCGTCGCCACCGCTGGTTCCTCGACACGATCCGGCCCGGCCCCGGATGCTCGATGGTGGATGTCGGAGGCTACTGGTGGAACTGGCAGGGCAAGGCCCGCGACTTCGGCCGGATCCTCTGCGTGAACCCGGTGGACGTCGGGGACGGATCGAACTCCGGGGAAGCCAACGTGCGGCAGGAGCGGGGCGACGGATGCGCCCTGGGGTTCCCGGACGCCTCCTTCGACATCGCCTTCTCCAACTCGGTGATCGAGCACGTGGGCTCGGCCGAGCAGCAGGCGGCCTTCGCCCGGGAAGTCCGGAGGATCGGCCGGCGGGTCTGGGTCCAGACCCCGGCCCTCGAATGCCCCTTCGAGCCACACCTGCTGGCCTTCGGTCTTCACTGGATCCCCGGCCGCCTCGGCCACCTCGCCCGCAAGTACCTTTCGCCCGCCGCCTGGGTGCATGGCCCCGACTCCGAGACGATGCGCGAGATCCTGGAGGGCACCCGACTGCTCTCGCGCCGGGAATTCGAGACGCTCTTTCCCGACTGCCGGATCCTCACCGAACGCCTCTGGTGGGTCCTGCCCAAGGGCTACATCGCCATCCGGGACGGCGACCTCGAGGCGGGTGACGGCGGGCACGGTCGGTGATCGGCACGCCGCCGGGACCACTGATCTTCTTGTCTCGCCCCGAAATATGCCCATAGTCGGCGCTTCGATCTCGCATTTATGGCTAAAGTGTACACCGACAAGGACGCCGACCTGAGCGTCTTCAAAGGCAAAACCCTCGCTGTGCTCGGCTTCGGCTCCCAAGGCCACGCCCACGCCCTCAACCTCAAGGAGTCCGGATGCAACGTCATCATCGGCCTCTACGAGGGATCCAAGTCGATCAAGGTCGCCCGTGAGAGGGGCTTCGAGGTGGTCGCCAGCGCCGAGGCCGTCCAGCGCGCCGACGTCATCATGATCGCGCTGCCCGACACCAAGCAGGCCGCCGCGTATGAAAAGGACATCGCGCCCAACCTGACCGCCGGCAAGACCCTGCTCTTCAGCCACGGTTTCGCGATCCACTTCAAGACCATCGTCCCGCCGAAGGACGTGAACGTGATCCTCGTCGCCCCGAAGGGCCCTGGCCACATCGTCCGCCGCCAGTACACCGAGGGCAAGGGCGTGCCCAGCCTCATCGCCATCTACCAGAACCCGGGCCGCAACGCCAAGAAGATCGCCCTGGCCTGGGCCAAGGGCATCGGCGGCACCCGCGCCGGCGTCATCGAGACCACCTTCAAGGAAGAGACCGAGACCGACCTGTTCGGCGAGCAGACCGTCCTCTGCGGCGGCGCCAGCGCCCTGGTCCAGACCGGTTTCGAGGTGCTCGTCGAGGCGGGTTACTCGCCCGAGATGGCCTACTTCGAGTGTCTCCACGAGCTGAAGCTCATCGTCGACCTGATGAACGAGGCCGGCATCGCCGGCATGCGCTTCTCGATCTCCGAGACGGCCAAGTGGGGCGACGTGACCGTCGGCCCGAAGATCATCGACGCCTCGGTCAAGAAGCGCATGAAGGCCGCGCTCAAGGACATCCAGACCGGCAAGTTCGCCAAGGACTGGGTGGCCGAGTACAAGGGCGGCTACAAGAAGTACAACGCCCTGCTCGCCGCCGGTGAGAAGCACCCGATCGAGAAGACCGGTGCCAAGCTCCGCGCCATGATGCCCTGGATGCAGAAGCGACAGATCAAGGGCGCCCAGGCCGCCTACTGATCCGCGGTCTCCGCTGGACACACCGCCGGCCCGTCCCCAACGGATGGCCGGCGGTTTCGTTTTCCCCTCCCCATTCCACCGACCCGCCCGCCATGGCCCGCAGCGTGATCCTCGCCGGAACGATCCGGTGCGACGGGTGCTGCCTGCCGCCGCGCTGGTGCCTCTGCGAGGCGCTGCAGCCCGTCGATAGCCCGGTGGCGGTCGACGTGCTGATCCATCGCCGCGAGAACTGGCGCCCCACCAGCACCGGCAAGTTGGTCGCCCGCACCCTCGTGGACGCCCGGACCCATGTCTACCAGCGGGTCGATCCGCCCACCCGCGAGTCGATCGCACGTCCCGGCCGAGAACTCTGGATCCTCCACCCCCAAGGAGAACCGGTCGAACGCCTCGTCCCGCGCCCCACCGACGAACCCGCCCCGCAGGTCCTGCTGCTCGACGGCAACTGGGCCCAGGCCGGCGAAATGCTGAGGGCGGTCCAAGGCTGGGGACGGCCGGTGCGGCTCAGCCAGACGGGTGCCAGCCGGTTCTGGCTGCGGTCGCAGGAGCATCTCGACCGGTTCTCCACCGCCGAGGCGCTCATCGCCGTCCTGCAGGCCTTGGGCGACACCGGGGCCGCCGACCGCCTGCGGCTGCAGTTCGAACTGCACGTGTACGCCACGCTGCGCGCCCGCGGCCACAAGGAGGCCGCCGGGGAATACCTCGCAGGCTCGGCCCTGCCCGGGGCCTTCCCGGAGTTCCTGGCCCGATTGCACGAACGGCGTCCGAACCCGTCCGAACCGGGACAGGCCCGCCTCGGGCCGCATCCCCGCCCCGGTTGGCCCGGCTGAACCGAGGTCAATTCCGGGGTGGGATTTCGACCGTCCGGGCCTTTCAATCGGGACGTGGCGCGCGAGTACCAGCTCAACCCCTTCCGTCCGCCCGTCAACCTGCGGATCGACTACGCGCGCGAACTCAACTCCCAGCAGCATGAGGCGGTCACCGCGCCACCGGGCCCCTGCCTGGTCCTGGCCGGCGCGGGCGCCGGCAAGACCCGCACGCTGACCTACCGCGTCGCGTGGCTCATCGAGCACGGCATCCCGGCCGACCGCATCCTCCTGCTGACCTTCACCAACAAGTCGGCCCGCGAGATGATGGAGCGCGTCGCGGACCTGCTCGGCGGCGACTTCGCCGACCTCTGGGGCGGCACCTTCCATTCCATCGGGGTGCGCATCCTCCGGCTGCACGCCGACCGCCTCGGGTACCGACGCGACTTCACCATCGCCGACCGCGAGGACGTCAAAGACCTGCTCAACGCCTGCATCACCGACGCGGGCATCGACGTGAAGGCCGTCCGCTTCCCCAAGGCCGAGGCGCTGGCCGACCTGTTCTCCATGCAGGTCAACACGGGCCGGACCCTGGAGGAGGTGACCGGCGGCGACGAGGGGCCCTTCGCCGGCGTGATGGACTCCATCCGCCTCGTGCAGCGCAAGTACGCCGAGCGCAAGCGCCAGGCCGGGCTGATGGACTTCGACGACCTGCTCGTGCTCTGGCTGCGCCTGCTGCAGGACTTCCCCGACATCGCCGAGACCTACCAGCGCCGCTTCCAGTTCGTGCTGGTCGATGAGTACCAGGACACCAACGTCCTGCAGGCCACGCTGCTCGACGTACTGACCCTGCGACACCGGAACCTCATGGCCGTGGGCGACGACGCCCAGAGCATCTACTCGTGGCGCGGGGCCAACTTCGCCAACATCCTCAAGTTCCCGGAGCGCCACGCCGGCGCGAAGGTCTTCAAGATCGAGACCAACTACCGCAGCACGCCCGAGATCCTCGCCCTGGCCAACGCGGCGATCGCGGCCAACCTTCGCCAGTTCCCCAAGGCCCTGCAGGCCGCCCGGCCCCCGGGACAGAAACCGGCCCTCATCGTCGCCACCGACGCGCGCGAACAGGCCGCCTTCATCGCCCAGCGAACCCTCGAACTGCGCGACGAGGGCATCCCGCTCGACGAGATCTGCGTGCTCTACCGCTCGCACTTCCATGCGCTCGAGCTGCAGATGGAACTGACCCGGCGCAACATCCCCTTCGTCATCACCAGCGGCATCCGCTTCTTCGAGCAGGCGCACATCAAGGACGTGGCGGCCTACCTCAAGCTGATCGCCAACCCGGCCGACGAACTGGCCTTCAAGCGCCTGGCCCGCATGCTTCCCGGCGTCGGCGGCAAGAGCGCCGACACGCTGTGGGCGGCCTTCAGCGCGCGGTTCCTTCCCTCGTCGGATTCGACGCCGGAACTCGAGGCCTCCGACAATGACGGAGCCCTGCCCGAGGCCCGGCCCGTCGCGCCGGAACTCGCCGCCATCAGCCGCAAGGTGCCCAAGAAGGCCGCCGCGGCCTGGGCCCAGTTCACGGCCACCATCGCCCAGTGCGAACACCCCGACCGCCGGGGGCAGCCGGGTCGCCAGATCCGATGGGTGCTGGAGGCCGACTACGAGGACTACCTGCGCACGACCTACGAGAACGCGCGCAACCGGCTGGAAGACCTGACCCAGCTCGCCGCCTACGCCGACTCGTTCGCCGACACGACGCTGTTCCTCTCGGAACTGGCCCTCCAGTCGAACCTCGAGGCCGAGCAGAACCAGTCGCGGGAGGGCGACGACGAGGAACGCCTTCGCCTGTCCACCATCCACCAGGCCAAGGGCCTCGAGTTCCGGGCGGTCTTCGTGATCATGCTCTGCGATGGGCTGTTCCCCAGCGGACGATCGACCGAGACGGCCGACGGCGAGGAGGAGGAGCGCCGGCTGTTCTACGTGGCCCTGACCCGTGCCAAGGACGAGCTGTACCTCTGCCGCCCGCTGTTGCGCTTCCTGCCCGGCATGGGCGAGGCCTTCCAGCCGGCGTCGCGGTTCCTGGGCGAATTCTCGGAGACGCTCGTCGAGGAATGGAAGATCCACGCGCCGGTGCCGTCGCTGCCCGGTCGATCCACGCACGACACCCCTTCCCGGATCCGCGGAACCCGAGGCCTCGGGCGTCCCGGCGATCCAGGGAATCCTCCCGATCCCGATCCCGTCGACGAGGGCGAGGATCCGTTCTAGCACCCTGGCAGAGCCCCCTCCCGCCGACACCGACCCCACCCCATGCCCCATCCCCTGACCCTTCCCCCGGCGACCGACCCGACCACGCTCTACCGCTACCGCGACGCCCTCTACGCCGAGGACCTGCTCATCGTGGCCCTCGTGCGGCTCGACTTCTTCACGGCGCTGGCCGCCGAACCGGCCGACCTGTCGGGACTCTGCCGGCGCCACGACATCCACCCCCGGCCCGCCGACGTCATGGTCACGCTCTTCCGGGCCATGGGCCTGATCCAGCCAGGTGGGGATGGCCGTCTGCAAGTGACGGAGACGGCCCGGGAGCACCTGGTGTCCACCTCGCCCTGGTTCATCGGGCCCTACTACGAATCGCTCGTCGATAGGCCCGTGGTCGTGGACCTCCTGCGGGTCCTGCGGACTGACAAGCCGGCCAACTGGGGCAGCCAGGCCTCCCAGCCCGACTGGCACAAGGCCATGGAGAAGCCCGACTTCGCCCGGCAATTCACCCGAGCGATGGATTGTCGGGGGGTGTTCTTGGCCCAAGCGCTGGCCCGGCACCTGCCCATCGGCGGATCCCGCTCGCTGCTGGACATCGCCGGCGGCTCGGGCATCTACGCCTGCTCCTTCTGCGCGCAGTTTCCGGGACTCACCGCCACCGTGCTCGAGAAACCCCCGGTGGACGCGATCTGCGCCCAGGCCATCGCGGAGCGCGGGTTCGCCGACCGGGTGCGGGTGGTGGCGGGCGACATGCTGTCGGCGCCCCTGCCCCGAGGGCATGACCTGCACCTGTACTCCAACGTGCTGCACGACTGGGATGTCGGAATCGTGCGCGACCTGATCGGCCGCTCCTTCGAGGCCCTGCCCTCTGGAGGTCGCCTGCTCATCCATGACGCCTTCCTCAACCGCCAGAAGGACGGCCCGCTGCACGTCGCCGAATACTCGGTCATGCTCATGCACGCCACGCAGGGCCGCTGCTACGGCGTCGGCGAGCTGGAAGGCTGGTTGCGCGAGGCCGGCTTCACCGGCTGCCTCGAACTGCCCGGAGGCGCAGCCCGGGGAGGCCTGATCGCGACGAAGGCCTGAGGCGGAGCCGCTTCGGGCCATCCCATCGGCCCGGGAAAAAGCATCCCGAACCGGGGTCCAGCAAATGGGTGCCCGGGAGTCTGCGTCCAGAGGACGCTCCGCCCTGGCGAAAACCTACCCCAGCGAAAACCCACCCCTCACCACCCGACCGCCGACCGCTTGCCCTGCTTGGTGATGGTCTTCTCCTCCTCCCAGACGGCGAGGCCGTCGCGGGTGGCCAAGGCCATCTGGAAGATGTAGGTGGACTCGCTCTTGTTGCCCTGGCGGGTGCGGTTCTCGATGATCTTGCCCGAGAGCGTGTAATCCGGCCGCGGCGCAACCTTCTGGGTGCCCAAGAATTGCTGCTCGCGCTTGGCCTCGGCCGCGAGGGGATCCTCGGGGCCGCCGAGGCCGGCCGTGATGTCGGCCACCACCTTGCCGGTGCCCAGGAGCGAGACGCGGATCTTCTTCACCAGCACGTCGGTGTCGATCTGGAGGCTGGTGCTGTTGACGATGCGGCTGATGGCCAGCACGGCACGGCCGTCGGGGCCGCTTCCCTTGAGGGCGCCTGAGTTGATGTGCTTGGCGATGAGCGAATTGACCATGGCCTCGGAGGCCATGTTCCAGTCCTGGACGTTGAGCTCACCCACATTGGTGATCGTGCGGGTGCTGCCCGGATCGACGTAGGTGGTCTGGGTGGCGCAGCCGCCGAGGAACGCGGCGGTGGCGAGGGCGATGGCGGTGGGGACGAAGGCGCGGTTCATGGACGTGCGGAAGGGGTTCGGACGGTCGAAACGGGGGTTCAGCGGGCGTTCTCGTAGAGCTTCAGGCGGAAGTCGCGGACGGCGGCGTTGGGGGCGACCCCCTGGAGGAACAGGGATTCCTTGCCCTCGACCTGACGGGTGACGGCCACCGAGGCCGGGCCCTCCACCAGGTTGCCGTCCTTGTCGAACCACTCCCACTTGTAGGCAAAGCGCTGGTAGCTGCGGGTGGTGTTGAGGATCTCGGCTTGGACCTTCAGGAAGCCCCCCGGACCCTCGGAGACGTTGATACCCTGAACCTGAACCCGCCGCGCGAGGGAGGCGTCGGTGATCACCCGCTTCTCGGACACCATGTTCCGCTGGAAAGCGGGCTGGGCGGGCTCGGAGGTGTTGACGGTCTCGCATCCCGTGCCGATCGCGGCCAGCAAAGTTGCGGAGGCGAGAACTCGGATCAGGGAGGAATTCATGGAAAACGGATCGTGGTGACCACGAGAGGCGACAGAGGGCTCACCGAACGCACCAGCATGAGACTAGTCGATCCGGGAGCGAGGGCAACTTCGGCCTGTTGGCCGTTGGGAGCCGACACCTTGAGCTTCCCGTCCGCCGGGGTGGGCATCGAGCAGAACTGGTACTCCTTGGGCAGCGTCGTCCAGGTGCGGGTGTCGGCGATGTTGACGGCCGCCTGGGTCGCCGCCGTGGCCAGCATCGACACGAGACCGGCCACCGAGCCGCCCTGCTCCTCGGCGGTCTTGTTCACGAAGTAGGCGGCGGTGGCCTTGATGGTCGTGGACATCAGGGTCTTGGTGACGATGCCGGGCAGTTCATCCCGGAAGGCCTGACCGACGATGCCGTCCATGCTGGCCAGCGTCACGGTGGTCTCGCTTCCGGCCGAGGTCGTCAGCGTGAGCGGGGCGAGCCTGTCCGGGTTCACCTCCAGGGTGGGCAGCGCGGCGCCGACATAGGGAACCCGGTTGGCGCCGACGATGAAGAGCGGAAGGTCGAGACGGAATTGACCGCGATAGGGGGCGAGGCCCGTCTCGAAGATCACGTAGGTGCGCGGCGGAGGCCGCTCGCCATTGGCCGCCTTCTCGGCCACGGCCAGGTCGGCGGCGATGTGCCGGTTGGCACCCGACATCGCCTGGACCCGCTCGAAGGACTTGCGGGCGCGCTCGAGGTCGCTGGCCCCGGTGGAAAACGACAGGAAATACACGCCGTCGAGGTAGACCGTGAACGGGTTGGCGTAGTCGGCGTAGGCCTTGAGCGAATCGAGCGGCCCGTAGTTCTTCTTCATCAGGCCATCCACCTGCGGATCCGCTTGGGCCTTGAGCACGCTCTGATGCTCATCGGCCTTGCTGGCGGCGGCCTCCTCGATCTCCTTCCGCTCGCGCTCGATCCGGCGGCGGTTGTTCTCCACGGCATCCTGCTGCCGCTGGTAGGCGCGGATCAATTCGGGCCGGGCCTTGTCGAACTGCCCGGATTGGAGGTGGTTGAGCGCCTTGTAGGTGCTGACCAGGATCCGGTCATAATCGCGGCCGGTGTAGGGAAGATTGGCCTGGTTCGACAACAAGGCCCCCGTCTCGCGCGACACGCTGGTCTTGGCCCGGTCATCGAAGCGCTGGATGAGTTCGTCGGCCTGCTCAAAGGCGGCCTGGCTCTCGGCGATCTTGCCGCTGGCCCGCAGCGCCATGGCCTGCTCCAGGCGGTACACCAGCGCATCCTTGCCGCCCTGCGCCTTCTCGGCCTTCCGGGTGAAATCGGCGGCGGCCGCCTCCAGATTGCCACCGCTCCAGAAGCCCTTGGTCTCGGCCGTCTTCTGCTCGTAGGTCTGGCAACCGGACACCAGGAGGGCCAGCAAGGCGGACAGGAGGGCCAACCGGGCCGGGAGAAGGGTAGGCATGGGCGATCGTGGGTGAGGGTTCAGGTGGAGTTCGGGACGGTGCTGGAGGTCGCGGCCGGAGGGCACCGAGGCGGGCCAGTTCAGCTTCAGGTCGGGGTTCAGATTCAGATCCGTTTAGATCGAGGTTCAGGCCAAGGCCCGGGCCCTGCGGTGTCGGCGGATCGTCACTTCCTCAGGATCGCCCCCTCGGCGATCCCACGATCGTCCAGGATGACGGCCCGCGAGAACTTCGGAAGGACATCGGTGATCCGGACCTTGCCGATCTCGACCTCCTCCTTGCCTAGGACCTCCTTGGTGTCGGGATCGACGAGTTCCTTGCCCACGGCGAACACGCGCCAGACCTGATCGGCGGCCACGCCGGAGCCCTCGCCACGGTTGACCGTCACGATCTTGTCGGTCTTGGCGAGGACCTTGACCGGGAAGATCACATCCACGACCTGGGTGGCGGCCCAGTCGGCGGACTCCTTGACCACGGTGCGGATCAGCGAATCGGTGACCTCGGCGTCGTTGGTCGCCTCGTTGAGCGTCTGCTGCGCATCGGTCGAACTGATCGACTTTGAGGTCGACTCCAGGAGCTTGCCCGTGGCTGATTCGTAGATCTTGGCGATCAACGACAGCCGGATGGTGCGCTTGGTCAGGGTGGTGTTGGAGATCTTCTGCTCGAGGCGCTGGGTCTGGTCGTCGTAGTCGTCGATCGTGAGCACCGTCAGGTACTTGGTGTCGGCGAGGTTGAAGCCCTTGTCCTTGTCCGGATTGAGTACACGAGCCTTGTCGTCGTCGGCGACCAACTCCTTGAGATCGCTGCGGACCACCACCTGGAACTTGCGCGTGGCGTTGATGCTCGGGACGAACTGCTCCAGAAGCGATTGGGACATCTGCTCGGCCGACAGTGTCTTCCGCGCATGGGAGAGCTTGGTCGCCACGGCGGGGATCACCTTCACCGGCAAAACCCCCAGGGTGTCGCGTTGGGCGTGTACCTGGCAGGCGGCCAAAAGAAGGGCGCACACGGTCATGCAAGGGAGGATCCAGCGCAGGAGGAAGGGGGGAATCGTGGGCTTCATGGACGGGAACAGCTTCCGGCTCGGGAACTATCGGTTGCGGTTGAAGATCTGCAGGGTTGCACCGTCATACAGCGATTTTCCGTTGAACTGGTTCCTGGTGTCCTCCCGGAGGTCCACCCGATACCCGCTCTGCTCGAGCATCTTGGCGAAGCCCTCGACGGCCTTGACCTGCGCGTCGGTGAGCTTCCGGTTGACCTCGAGCGCCTGAAGAAAGGCGATGTTGTCCTTCCACCGTGCATATCCCGCCTCGCTCATCTGAAGGGCGGGCCGCAGCCGAAGGCCCGCGACGGGGTTGATGGTCTGCTCAAGATCCCGGAATCCCGGACGCGACAACCGCATCTTGTGGAAACCCGGGCCCAGTCGGAGGCTCGCCGGCGTGGTGCCAACCAGAACGCCATCGATCTCGACGCTCACGTCACTAAGGGTCACCTCCAAGGGAGCGGCCCCGGCCTTGGCCACGGAACCGTCGGCCCCAACACGAAGGTCGGGAACTTGGAGGGGATTCTGGGTGATATCTACGGGCACGGCCGCGATGGTCACCTCGATGGAGGCGGCCTTGGAGACATTGGTCCGGGCCACCTGCAGCACCTTCGCGGGAAACGCCTTGAGAATGCCGTCCACGGCATCGTCGACCAGTTGCGAGTAGATCTCGGTGGACTCGATACCGCCGGTCTGGGTGCCACGCAGATTCCGCGAGACACGCAGGGAATCGCCGGCCAGCGTACCGCCCTCGCCCGCCTCGGCGATCCGGTAGGCCACCCGCAGCACATGGTTGGCACTGGAGATCTGCAGCCCACCGTCGTTGAACGTCCTCTGTTCGCGGGTCACGGAGGACAGCGACGCGAGCACGACGAAGTCGGCTCCCAGAGCCTGAGCCAATCGCAGCGCCGAAGATCGCTCGGAAAGCAGGCCATCCAACCGGGCACCATCCCCTTCCTTGGCGACCGCATCGGTGACCACCTGACGACTGAGGAGGCTCAGCCCCTGACCGGACAGGCGACTCGTCAACTGATCCTCCAACTGGGAGGCCAACCGCTTGAATTCCTCTCCCGCGCGGTTCTCCACGATGAGCGCCGCCTTGCGGGTTGACGGCGAGGGCGCGGTTTCCTGGGAGAATGAAGCGTGGGACCAGAGAATCCAGACGAACATCCAGAGGCGGGCCCCCATCCGGCGAAACATACCGTTGGTCAGATGGGATCCCCGAGGGAATCCGCCGCCACGTCGATCGTGGGCGGCCGATGGTTTGGGGTCGGACATCACCTTGAAATCATGCGCAAAACCGCCCCGAATGCAACGCCTTCCTCTCCTTGGATGCCCCGCCGGGACGACGCTTCCTGCATCGCGGGCAAGCGTGCGCCGATGATCGCGTGCCGTCGTCGATGGCCACCTTGGCATGCTCCTCGATTGCACGCCGAGGATGTCGCCCTATGATCCCACCCAACGACCGAGCCATGAATTCCCAGTTCCCTGTCCGAATCGCCCTCAGCGCAGTCTTGGCCAGTGGTCTCGGCGGATGCTTGGGCGACCCCAATCGTCCCGGACTCACCAACCCCCGACAACCAGGACCAGCCATCGGTCAGGCGGTTGGCGGCACGGTCGGCGCGGTGGGCGGCAACGTCGCCGGGGCGGTGGTCGGCATCGGCGAAGGCGCAACGGCTGCGGCCCGGGCCCCGTTCAACAACACCCGCCGCGTGATCCGCACCTGGAGACAGGAAACCACCCGCGACGGCCGGGTCATCCAGGTTCCGGTGGACATCGAGATCGATTCCCTCGGTCGCCCGATTGAATCCCCGAAGCCTGCCAAAAAATGAGGCCGCTGTAGGCCCGCCGTGAGTTGCCATGAGCGTTACTGGACCCGTGGACCGGGACGTAGAGCGTGGATCTGGACGCAAAGGGATCCGGGGACCTGCTCGGACCCGGGAACATGGGTCCTGTGGTTATTGCCTCGGCTCTCGTTCCCGGATTCCGTGAACCTGGGAACGTGGGGACGGCTTCGGGTTGTTGGCGAGGGGTGGGCCGTTGGGCAGCGAAAACCCTTGGGGTTCAAAACCAAAAGGGCCAGACTTCGTTGGAAGTCTGGCCCTTGGTTTGTGGTTTGAAAGGTTCGGCGGCTACCTACTCTCGCGCAAGCTATACATGCACTACCATCGGCAATGCGGTGTTTGACGGCCGAGTTCGGGATGGGATCGGGTCGGGCCACCGCTTCATGGCCACCGTAAATTGTCTAGAGAACTTGATTCTCTGAAAACTGCATATGTAGGAGTGAATCGTCGAAACCTTCTGCTTCGATGAATTTCGAAGCAATCAAGCCTCACGACTGATTAGTACTGGTCCGCTCAACCCCTCACGGAGCTTGCACGCCCAGCCTATCAACCAGGTAGTCTGCCTGGTGTCTTTAGGGACTTACGTCCGGGAAACCATATCTTGGGATGGGCTTGGCACTTAGATGCTTTCAGCGCTTATCCCTTCCGCACGTGGCTACGCAGCGATGCCGTTGACACGACAACTGCCACACCAGAAGTGCGTCATTCCCGGTCCTCTCGTACTAAGGAATGAACCCCTCAAGTTTCCTCCGCCCACAGTGGATAAGGACCGAACTGTCTCACGACGTTCTGAACCCAGCTCGCGTACCGCTTTAACCGGCGAACAGCCGGACCCTTGGGACCTTCTCCAGCCCCAGGATGCGATGAGCCGACATCGAGGTGCCAAACCGGGACGTCGATGTGAACTCTTGGTCCCGATCAGCCTGTTATCCCTAGCGTACCTTTTGTCCGTTGAGCGATGGCAATTCCACATTCAACCATCGGATCATTTGGGCCTGCTTTCGCATCTGCTTGACTTGTTGGTCTCGCAGTTAACCGGGCTTTTACCCATACGCTCGACGCATGGTTGCCAACCATGCTGAGCCCAGCTTCGCGCTCCTCCGTTACCATTTGGGAGGAAGCCGCCCCAGCCAAACTGACCCGCACGCACTGTCCCTCGCCCGGCTAACGGGATCGAGGTTAGACTCCTAATTGACAAAGAGTGGTGTTTCACATTTCGACTCCAGCACAACCGAAACCGTGCCTTCAAAGTCTCCCACCTACGCTAAGCATCATCAATCAGAAGCCAATACGAGCTTACAGTAAAGGTGCATAGGGTCTTTCCGTCCTACTGCGGGCAGGCGGCATCTTCACCGCCATTACAGTTTCGCCGAGAACCTCTCCGAGACAGTCGTTCAGTCGTTACAAGATTCGTGCAGGTCGGAACTTACCCGACAAGGAATTTCGCTACCTTAGGACCGTTATAGTTACGGCCGACATTCACGGGGACTTAGGTTCGGAGCTTCGCCTTGCGGCTAACAACTTGCCTTGATCTTTCCGCATTGGTCACTTGTCACACCCTATACGTTGTCTTGACGACGTGGCAGAGTGCTGTGTTTTTGTTAAACAGTCGCTAAACGCAATTTACTGTGGCTCGCCGAAGCGAGCACCCCTTTTCCCGAAGTTACGGGGCTAATGTGCCGAGTTCCTTAGAGAGGTCTCTCTCGCGCGCCTTGGTGCACTTACACCCACCCACCTGTGTCGGTTTGCGGTACGGGCAATGTGGTAAAGGGCCGACAGCTTTTCTAGACAAGTTGTCCGGTGACTTGCTTCGGATTGCTCCTAAGCCGGGTCTTTCATTGACCCTGCCACGTTTCTCCTTGCGTCACTGTCGGTTTGAACCACATCGGTGCTGGAATGTTGACCAGCTGTGCATCGATTACGTCTTACGACCTCATCTTAGCTCCCGACTGACCCTGGGAGGACGAACCTGGCCCAGGAAACCTTGGGTTTACGGCGACCAGAATTCTCATCTGGTTTATCGCTACTCGTGTCTGCATTCTCACTAACCGGCGCTCCACGTCCCCTTTCGGTTCTGCTTCGCTGCACCGGTTACGCTCTCCTACCACAACAAGTTGGCGAACCAACTTGCTATCCGCGGCTTCGGTACGTCATTTATCGCCAATCATTTTCGGCGCGAAATCACTCGATGAGTCAGCTATTACGCACTGTTTAAATGATGGCTGCCTCTAAGCCAACATCCTCACTGTCTAAGTAACTTCACATCCTTTCCACTTAACAACGTTTAGGCACCTTAGCCGGCGGGCTGGACTGTTGCCCTTTCGACGATGGAGCTTATCCCCCACCGTCTGACTGCCGAGATATTGGATCCCATGGAATTCGGAGTTTGATTGGTTTTGGCATCCTGGTGTGGACCCTAAGCCATCCAGTGCTCTACCTCCACGGTTTACTTGCTCGACGCTCGCCCTCAAGCGATTTCGGAGAGAACCAGCTATCACGGGGTTTGATTAGTCTTTCGCTCCTACTCTCAAGTCATCTCAGGATTTTTCAACATCCACGAGTTCGGTCCTCCACACAGTGTTACCTGGGCTTCAACCTGCTCAAGAGTAGATCACCTCCGCTTCGGGTCTATTGCCAGCGACTAAACGCACATTTCGTACTCGCTTTCGCTTCGCATCCACCTCAGAAAGGCTGACGCTGGCCACTGACAATAACTCGCAGACTCATTATGCAAAAGGCAGGCCGTCACACCTTGCGGTGCTCCGACACATTGTAGGCAGAGGGTTGCAGGATCTATTTCACTCCCCTAGCAGGGGTTCTTTTCGCCTTTCCCTCGCGGTACTAGTTCACTATCGGTTTCCAAGGAGTATTTAGCCTTATCCAGTGGTCTGGACAGATTCACGCGAAGTTTCACGTGCATCGCGTTACTTGGGAATTCCCTAGGGGTTTGTCCACTTCGCTGACCCGGCTTTCACGGTCTATGGCCAGCCTTTCAAGACTGTTCAGCTCGCTTCCATCCTCCCATGTCGGGCTCCCTCAACCCCAGGGAAACAAGTTCCCCTGGTTTGGGCTCTTCCGCTTTCGCTCGCCACTACTGACGGAATCACGTCGTTTTCTTTTCCTGAGGTTACTGAGATGTTTCACTTCACCTCGTCTCGCTCTGACGGACTATGAATTCATCCGGCAGTTCCCGTAAAACGGGCGGGTTTCCCCATTCGGAAATCCATGGGTCAACGCCTGTTTGCGGCTCACCATGGCTTATCGCAGCTTACCACGTCCTTCATCGCCTCTTGGAACCAAGGCATTCACCTTCTGCCCTTAGTAGCTTGATCGCAAATTACATTTTCGGAGTCTCTTTACTACAAACTCCTTTGACAGAGTTCTGTTCAAGAATCTTTCCGGTGTCTCGACGATTCACTGTTTTACCCTTACATATGCAGTTTTCAAAGAACTTAAGAAACACAAGCCACCTTTCAGGGACTCATGCTTCAAAATTCGCTCGTTGCTTTGGTAGGCCTATTTGGTGTACCCAATTTTTAGGCCGGAATGGTAAGCCTGACTGGTGGGCCTGACTGGATTTGAACCAGTGACCCTGCGCTTATCAAGCGCATGCTCTAACCAACTGAGCTACAGGCCCATTGGGTCAGTTTGTCCTCAATTGAGACTTGGTGGAGCTGGGGAGGCTCGAACTCCCGACCTATAGCTTGCAAAGCTACCGCTCTACCAACTGAGCTACAGCCCCATTGTCAAGGTATTTACCCGTGTGGATCTACCTTTTTAATTCACTTTTTAATTTAATCTTCAATTGAATTTTGAAGGGCCGCAGCTGCTCTCAGGCAGAACCAAAGCAAACTGTAAAAGAACTCCAAAAAAACTGAAATGCACGATGAGGAGAGTCAGCCCTTTCGAGCTGTCGACCTAGATGAATCTAGTAAAACTAGCCATCTGGTTTTCTCCTTAGAAAGGAGGTGATCCAGCCGCAGGTTCCCCTACGGCTACCTTGTTACGACTTCATCCCAATCACCATCCATACCTTAGGCGCATGCTCCCTTGCGGTTGGCTTTGCAATTTTGGGTACAGACGGCTTTCATGATGTGACGGGCGGTGTGTACAAGGCCTGGGAACGTATTCACGGCGCCGTAGCTGATGCGCCATTACTAGCGATTCCGGCTTCATGCTGTCGAGTTGCAGACAACAATCTGAACTGGGCCCGATTTTAAGGATTTGCTTCCCGTCGCCGGTTCGCGCCCCTCTGTATCGGGCATTGTAGTACGTGTGCAGCCCTGGCCGTAAGGGCCATACTGACTTGACGTCATCCCCACCTTCCTCCCCGTTGAAGCGAGGCAGTCCGTCCAGAGTGCTCCATCCTTTCGAATGGGTGGCAACAGGACGTAGGGGTTGCGCTCGTTGCGGGACTTAACCCAACATCTCACGACACGAGCTGACGACAGCCATGCAGCACCTGTGCAAACTGGTATTGCTACCTCGTCACCCTTTCAGGCTCCTACTATCTGCATGTCAAGGCCAGGTAAGGTTCTTCGCGTTGCATCGAATTAAGCCACATACTCCACCGCTTGTGCAGGCCCCCGTCAATTTCTTTGAGTTTTAATCTTGCGACCGTACTTCCCAGGCGGCGCACTTATCGTGTTAACTACGCCACGAGCGGGGTCGAATCCGCTCACAGCAAGTGCGCACCGTTTACAGCCAAGACTACCGGGGTATCTAATCCCGTTTGCTCCCTTGGCTTTCGTGCCTCAGTGTCAGGTGTTGTCCAGAGACTCGCCTTCGCCACTGGTGTTCCTCTCGATATCTACGCATTTCACTGCTACACCGAGAATTCCAGTCTCCCCTCCAACCCTCTAGTCAGATAGTCTTCAAGGCATTTTCCGAGTTGAGCTCGGAGCTTTCACCTCAAACTTACCCAACCACCTACGCACCCTTTACGCCCAGTGAATCCGAACAACGCTCGGGACCTCTGTATTACCGCGGCTGCTGGCACAGAGTTAGCCGTCCCTTCCTCTTCGGCTACTATCAAGTTGCATCGTGTTAGGATGCAACACTTGTTCGCCAATGACAGGGGTTTACGAGCCGAAGCCCTTCATCCCCCACGCGGCGTCGCTCCATCAGGGTTTCCCCCATTGTGAAAAATTCTCGACTGCTGCCACCCGTAGGTGTCTGGACCGTGTCTCAGTTCCAGTGTGGCTGGTCGTCCTCTCAGACCAGCTACCCGTCTTAGCCTTGGTGGGCCTTTACCCCGCCAACTAGCTGATAGGCCGCGGGCTCATCGCGAAACCACAGGCCTTGCGACCCATGTTTGAATTCCCTGAGATGCCTCAAGAAAATCACATGCGGTATTAGCTCGCCTTTCAGCGAGTTATCCCACACTTCGCGGCAGATTACCCACGTGTTAAGCACCCTTACGCCACTGCTGACACAAAATATTGCTACCTCATGTCAACCGTTCAACTTGCATGTCTTATCCACGCCGCCAGCGTTCGTTCTGAGCCAGAATCAAACTCTCCGTATAAATATAACGTTGTTGCCCTTGTTTCCAACAGCCCAGTTACCCAGACCGCCGTACTTCAAGAGCAGTTTTTGTGGCAGCCAATTGCTCGGCTGCCGGGCTCTTCACTCATCGTGCATTTCAATTTTCAAGGAACTGCCCGCCCTCGCACTTTTTTCGCCATCGCTTCTTCACCCCATTTCCGGAGATGAAAAAGCCGCCCTTTCAGGCGACGAAAAAATCAGTCGAAGCGATTTTTCAGCTCCGACCTGCTCAGCTGAGCCGTTGTTCCGAACCGTGGAGGCGTTGTTTTGGGCCGCACCGTTCGTAAGAACGAGGACATCTAAGCCGATGCCCTCGACCCTGACAACCTCTTTTTGGAAAATTCTTACGGTGGGCGATCCTGAATTTTCCTTGGGCCTCGAGAGGGACCAGCCGTCCGGTGGGTTGCGATCGCGCGATTGGTAGGGCCCTCGTGTCAAGATGGGCGGCGTGCCCAACCGTTGGGCCCATCGGCACTGGAGCAGGCTCCTTGCGGGTTCCAGTCGTGGGCCACCCGGGCGGTTCGCTGGCCACACGTAGGTGCGTAGCCCACCGGAAAACCCGGCAATTGCCCAATTTTTCGAGTCATTCGGCCTTCTAGGCTGGCTCGTCGACAGCAGGGGTCCGACTGGGCGGCGCAGCAGTCCTCTCCAACCCAACCCTCGCCGCAGGAATATCCAACCACATGAGCACACTGACCTTGTGGAACCCGTTCCGCCATTCCGACGACCTGAGACGTTGGCGCGCCTGGGACCGGTGGAATCCACTCCGGGAAATCGAAAACCTGCACGCCCGCATGAACCAACTCATGGCGTCATGGCCCGATGGCGAGGAGGCGATGACCGTGAGCGACTGGTCGCCGCTGGTGGACATCCTCGAGCAGAACGGAGAGTACCCGCTGAAGGCCGAGGTGCCGGAGGTGAAGAGGGAAGACCTGAAGGTCCGCGTCGAGGACGGAACCTTGCAAATCGTGGGCGAGCGCAAATCGGAGAAGGAGGAGAAGGGCAAGAAATTCCACCGGATCGAGCGCTCCTACGGCAACTTCGAGCGCCGCTTTTCGCTGCCGGAGGATGTGGACGCCTCGAAGGTGTCCTCGGAGTTCAAGGACGGCATCCTCCAGATCCACCTCCCAAAAACCCAGGCTGCCAAGGCGAAGGCCATCGAAGTGAAGGTGCAGTAGGCTTCAGGGCTCCGGTGCTCCGGGCCATTGCGGCGCTCGGAGCAACGGTTTTTCAGACCCGCGCTGGGTTGGAATGCCGGGGCCGGTTTCCAATGGGAGCCGAGGGGCTTGCTTCCGCATCGTTCTGAAGCGTCGCGATTCCTCGGTGGCCTTGAACGATCCGGGAACACCCTGACGAAGTTTCCCGCCCATGATTGCTTTGGTCGCCGATTCCGAACTGGTCCTCCTCCTTCTCGGCACCTTGGGCCTGATTTGCACGGTCTTCTGGATCTTCATGCTCGTCCACGCGATCCGGAACGATCGGCTGAAGGGTACCCAGCGCCTTCTCTGGGTGGCCTTGGTGTGGTTCCTGCCGTTCGTGGGTTCGATCTTCTATTTCTTCTTCGGACGCCGTCGGTAACGCGGCAACCAGTTCGACGCTTCGACCCTGGAATGGCCATCCACGCGATGGCATTCCCAGCGACAGGGGCCGGCGCTGTTGGCATGGTCGGAGCGGCATGGGGCCGGACCTGGGTCGATTGGCGCCTGCTCGTTCGCCCCCATGGAACTCCGACATCCCGCACTCGTCGAACTGCTGCAGCGGGCCTATTCGGCCGAACGCGCCGCCGCGCTGGCCTATGTGGGCCACGCCAGTTCACTCCGGTCGAGGGGGGCCGGGGCGGATCCGGGGGCCATCGCCGCGGTGCGGCAAATCGAGCAGGACGAGTGGAATCACCGCGAGCATGTGCTGGTGCTGATGCGCCGATACGGGGTGCCGGTCTCGCGGTTCTACGAGGTCAAGTTTCTCGTCATCGGAAAGCTCATCGGGGCGAGTTGCCACGTGATCGGTCGCTTCATGCCGTTCTTCTTCGCCGGCCGACTCGAGAGCGGCAACGTCTGCGAGTATTTCGTGATGATGCATCACTTCCACTCGCTGGGGATCCGGGAGCATGACCGGGTGCTCTATGGGATGGGGCTCAAGGAGAAGGAGCATGAGATCTACTTCCTCGACCAGGTGCGGAGCAGTCGCTGGCTTCCGTTCTTCGAGTGGCTCTTCTCGTGGGGCCGCAGCGCCTCGGCGAACGACATCGATCTGACGACGCCGCGCCCGATCTCGGAATCCCACCGCTACTGCCGGACCCGTGTCCCAGCTGGCGGCGCCGCTCCATCCGTGCCCGATGCCTCGGCCGATGGACCGCCGGCCCCCAAGGCCGGGAGATAATCGCTCGCCGTTGGGCCCGGCTTTCGTGTACGACAGAGTCATTCCCGGAGCCCCATGCGACTTCCCCGCGCCCATCCGATCGGCCGAGGCCTCTCTCGGCGCGCGGCCATCCAGGCGGGAAGCCTGGGGTTGCTCAGGCTGGGGATGCACCATCTCGCCGGGTTCCGTGCCCTCGGGGCCGAACGGACCGCCGGCGACCCCCCGGCCCGGTCGGTGATCTACATCTTCCTGTCGGGCGGCCTGGCCCAGCACGAGAGCTTCGACATGAAGCCCGAGGCGCCGATGGAGGTCCGCGGCGAGTTCTCGCCCATCCCCACGCGCACACCCGGCCTTCACATCTGCGAGCACCTGCCGATGCTGGCCCAGCGCAGCCCCCTGTGGGCGCTCTGCCGCTCGCTGAGCCACGGCTCCAACGACCATTCGGCGGCCCACCACATCATGCTCACGGGGCGCTCGGAGCTGCCGGCGGGCTTCGATCCCACCAAGCCGAAGGACTCCGACTGGCCCTCGATGGCCTCGCTGGCCACCGCCTTGACCCCGGGGCGGAACCGCCTGCCACCCGCGGTCGTGCTGCCCGAGAAGCTCATCCACAACACGGGCCGTGTGATCCCGGGCCAGTCCAGCGGCCTCCTGGGGCGCCGTCACGACCCTTGGTGCCTCGACGCGGCCCCCTACAACCCGTCCGCCTACGGAGCCTTCCCAGAATACCTCTTCCACCATCACGACGGCCCGAAATCGCAGACCAACCTGCGCTTCCGCTCCCCCGATCTCTCGGTGCCCGAATGGCTCGCGGGCGGCCGCCTGGAGGACCGGTTGGAGCTGCTGCGCCACCTCGACCATCAGCGCGCCGCGCTCGAGCACGCCACCGAGGTGCAGGAGCACGAGCGAACTTGGAGATCGGCGGTCTCGCTGCTGACCGGCGGCCCGGTGGCCGGCGCCTTCGATGTGACCCGGGCAGACCCGCGACTGCGCGAGCGGTACGGGCAGAACTCCTTCGGGTGGTCCCTGCTCACCGCGGCGCGGCTCGTGGAGGCGGGCGTGCGCCTGGTGCAGGTGAACCTCGGCAACGACGAGACTTGGGACACCCACGAAAACGCCTTCCCCAACCTGAAGAACCACCTGCTGCCGCCGATGGACCGCGCCGTGTCAGCCCTGCTGGACGACCTGAAGGACCGCGGGTTGCTCGACTCGACCCTGGTGGTGATGGCCGGTGAGTTCGGACGGACCCCGAAGATCTCCACCCTGCCCGGGGCCAGCCATCCGGGGCGCGACCACTGGGGCGCGGTGCAGTCGGTGTTCTTCGCCGGCGGTGGGGTGCGCGGCGGCACCGTCATCGGTTCCTCCGACCGCGAGGGCGGCCAACCGGCCTCCGACGCCCAGACGCCGGAGAACCTCGCGGCCACGGTGTTCCACGCCCTGGGAATCCCCCGCGACACCGTGTGGCACGATCTCCAGCAGCGCCCTTTCCCGCTCTACCACGCCGACCCCATCCGCGGACTGCTCGGGTGATTTCAAGACAAGGTAGGCCATCCACCGCCGGCCTTCATGGGCGGCGCCTCGGTCCTCCGGGCATGTTGTTGTCGGTCCTACGGCCCAAACCCTTCGACCCATCTGGTGAAACCCGGCGCGAACGATTCCAACTCGGCAAGCACCCGGGTAGGGCTCCATCGGATTCGGCAGCGGGATGTCCAACAGCGGGACTGGCGGCGCCGGAAACCGTCACCGCAGCTCCCTGAGGAAATGGAGGCCCAATTCCGGGCATGACGACTGGATGCGGCTCTCGGATGCCCCTGACGGTCGAGACCCTGCGTGGTCCTCATCCATCAATCCCGCGCAACCCGCTGCTGGCAGAGCCCATGTTCCTTGCGCGGTACATCGAGCGGGCGGGGACGGGCACCTTGGACGTGGCGTCCCGTCCCCGCGCAGCAGGGCGCCGGGAACCAGAGTTGCGGGTTGAACACGGACAGTTCATTCAGGTTCTTCGGCCTACCTTGGCCGCGTCGCCCCGAGGTAGCTCCGAAGTCAAACGGCTCCTTCAGATTTTGGATCGCGAACCGTCACGAGGTGAGGTGACGGCGCGACTGGGCCTCAAGGATGAAACGCTCGTTCCAGAGAAGCATCGGCAGCCGAGCCTCCGTGGGGGTCTGGTTGTCGTGACCATCCCGGACAAGCCTGACGGGCGGTTGCCACGCTATCGACCCACCCCTGCTGGCCTCGCCTTTCGCGCGCGCCTTGTCTACGAGGGATCCGGTTCAGCTCGTCAGCAGGGGCAGTTCACGCCGCCTCCCGCGCGGACACATGATTCTACAGAATGGAGCCGGCTGTCGGGATTGAACCGACGACCCACGGTTTACAAAACCGTTGCTCTGCCGCTGAGCTAAGCCGGCTAAACTTCAATGTTTACGGGCTTTTTGTGCGTTTTGGCTGATTTTTGAGCTGTTGACGCCCAACAAAAAACCAACAACTTTCTCTGCACTCACGCCCCAACAGAGCGAAAGGTGCCAGTGAAACCCACCGCTGCCAAGTCCAAGTTCAAGTCCAAGAAACCAAAGACGACCACCATCCGGGAAGACTATCCGAAGGTGCGAATCGTGAAGCGTCGCAAAGGTTTCGCCTACCAGGTGGATTGCCGACGCAAAGGATGGACTGGTCCCGCCCAACCCGAGTTCCTCACCAAGAAGGAGGCTCTGGACAAGGCTCGGGAGGTTGCGGCTTTGGTGAACGAGAAGGGTGTCGAGGGCGCGGGCAGTTACACCTCCCTTCTGGAAAATGGGGAGTTGGCGGAGTTCTCCAAGCAACTCCAACCGTTCGGAAAAACCCTCGGTGATGCCGTCGCCCATTACCTCGATTTTCTGCGGTCCAAACAAGCC
>VHCX01000037.1 GCA_016871615.1 Verrucomicrobiota bacterium | reverse complement strand
CGGCGTGCCCGACGCCTTCCTGGCCGAGCCGTGGCGCATGACCCGCTCGCAGCAGGAGGCCGCCGGGTGCGTGATCGGCGTCGACTATCCGGCCCCGAGGGTCGATCCGCGTCGGGCGGTGTTGGAGGCCAAGGAGCGCATCGCCCGCGTGCGGTCCAGCGGAGCCGCCCGTGAGGCGTCGCGCCGGGTGTATGTGCGCCATGGCAGCCGCAAGGGCCACACCTTCCGGGGTGCCGACGCCGAGGCCCGGTACCGCGAGGGCCTGTTGAGGGGCTCGTCGGATCCCGGACCCGAGCCGGAACCCGGTCCGGTGCAGCAGGAACTTTTCGAATAGACCCCTTTGGATGGGCCCGGAAGTAGTTCGTTTCGATTCAGCCTCCCGTTGAAGCCAACACCTCGATGAGGTAGCGCAGCTCCTCCTGCACATCGTCGCCCTCGGACAGGGTCTGGCCGATCTCGGCCCGCACCGCCTCCCGGAATCGTCGCCTCAGGCGGTGGATGGCCACCTTCAGCGCGCCTTCGGTGAGCCCGAGTTCCCGGGCGAGGTCCGAGGGCGACGGAAGATCGTCTCCGACCAGCGCGGGTTTCAGGCGCTCGAAGTGGGCCGACCGGCCTGCCATCCGGAGGTCGGTCTCCACCGCCATCAGGGCCCGATCGACCACCGTGAAAGCCCACTCCCGGTCGAAGCGGATCGGGTCGAGGCTTGGGCTGGCCGGCTCGGCGATTTCGTCCTCGGAGAGCGACGCGATTGCGACGCCGCCGCCGCGCTTGAGTCGGCAGGCCCGCTCACGCAGGTCCGATTCGAAATGCCGGAGCGCGCCCAGCAAGTAGGAGCGGAATCGTCCGCGGGCCGGGTCGGCCCCCGCAAGGCGGCCGCCGGCCAGCACATGGGCGAAGAATTCCTGGGCCGACTCGCGCGCCTCGTCGTCGGTGCCATGCCACCGCCGGAGCGTCTCGAACACCGGTCGCCAGTAGGCCTCGCACAGTTCCGACAAGGCCGTCCGGGCTTCCGCCGTCGTGCCCCGCGCTCGCGCCACCAGCGACCAGCGCGTGGGGGCGAAGCCGGCGATGGGCGATCGAGAGTCGGTCATGGGGTCGTGCTTCGATGGGGCGACGGATTGGCGGGTCTTCGGTGCAACCGTTCCCAAGCCGCCTGGACCGACGGGTGGGCTCGGCTCAGGCGGTCCTGGAATTTCGCTTCAGACAGCGGCTGGACCGATCCGTCCCCAAGCAATACCAATCGATGGTTCGTGTGCGGATCTGGGGGAGACACCACCAGCATCTCGTCGGGGGCCGGGTTCGTAGCCCTAGTTGCAAAGATCAGGAAGGGTTTCCCGGTTCGTGGATCCGTCACCAGATCCGGATGCGAGAACTCCGGAATCTGCGACCGCTCCCAAGCCGCCTGGATCGACGGGCTGGCCCTGCTCAAGCGGTCACGGAATTGCGCTTCGGACAGCTGTTCGACCGATCCGTCATAATTTTGGACTAATCGATCGTTCGTGTTCGGATCCGGGGGAGAGACGGCGAGCATCTCGTCGGGCGCCGGGTTCGTCTCCCCAGATGGGAAGATCAAGAAGGATTTGTCGTTCTTGGGGTTAGTTGTTGTTGCCGGAAACGCGACTCGATCGTTTGTCACCGGTACTCCGTCCACCTCCGCGATCCTCAGGGCCATCCCGAGAGTTTTGAGCCGGTTGATTCCGGCGATCCGGTTCGCGCGGGCCCTGTTTTGCTGAAGGAAACGGACGGTGACGGTCAGTAGAGCCCATGTCGCGAGGAGCGCGACCGCGACCGCCCCGACAACCCGGGATCTCGTCCATGGGCCGAAGCGGCTCCAGACCGGGACTCGCTTCGACGGTTTGTTCCGCTGCTCGTGTTCGGTTCCACCCAACCCTTCGACCTCCGCCTTCACCTGATCGGCGGATTGCTGGCGTAGCTCCCGTTCCTTGGCCAGCGCCCGGAAGACGATGTCGTCCACGCGGGCATCGAGGCCGGCCTTGATCGAGGGGGCTGGGAAGCGGCCGAGGGGAAGCTCCCCGGTGAGCAGCTCGTAGAAGACCACCCCCAGCGAGTAGATGTCGGCCCGGTGGTCCACCTGCTCGGGTGTCTCCACCTGCTCCGGGGCCATGTAATGCGGTGTCCCGACCCGGGCCCCGGTGCGGGTGAGCGTGTAGGCTCCGGTCGACGGCGTGGCCGGGTCCTCAAGCAGCTTCGCGATGCCGAAATCGGCGATCTTCACCCGGCCCTCGGCGTCGAGCAGCAAGTTCTCCGGCTTGATGTCCCGATGCAGCACTCCCTGCGCGTGGGCGGCCTGCAACGCCTCGCACAGGGGCGGGATGAGCGCCAGCGCCTGATGCGGGGTGAAGCGCCCCGATCGCAGCGCCTGGCGGAGGTTGGCCCCGTCCACGAACTCCATCAGCAGGAAGCAGAACCCACCGGCCTGCCCGAACCCATGAACGCCCACGATGTGGGGATGCCGCACCCGCGCGAGCGTGCGGGCCTCGCGCTCGAAGCGTTCCACGAAGGCCGGATCGGCGGCCAATTCCCGGGGCAGCACCTTGAGGGCCGAGATCCTGCCCGAATCCCGTTCCCGCACCCGATACACGCAGCCCATCCCGCCCGAACCAAGGTGGCCGAGCACCTCCAGGTCCGGGAAGGCCGACGCGATCTCGGCCAGCGTTGGAGTCCTCGAGGCCTGCGGTCCGAGTCCGGCGTCGGTCGGCGCGCTGGCGCCATCGAGGAGGCAGCGCGGGCACAGGCCGCCCGGGGCCCGCTCGGGAATGGGGGAATGGCATCGCGGACAATTCCGCGACGCGGGCGCCGATGAGGGATCCGATGAAGCGGCTGGCGGGGATTCCATGTTCATTCACCTCCTCCATGGGGTTTCCGAAGCTCAAAGTTACACCTAACCTGCGGACGTGTCGTGGTTGTGGTTCCGTGATTGGGGTTGCGAGGCGGGACCTCCCACCGGCCGACATGATGAGCCTGGTGATGGTCACGGACCGGAGTGTCGCGAAGCAACCTCAACGAGGCCTCATCCCAAGCGCCAGCCCTGTCGCCTCGGCAACCGGCCAAATCCCACCGTGGCGGGATCGGTCCGGAGCCCGCTCTGGAAGCGGACACCCTGACTTCCGGCGCAAAGCGCCATGGCCGAGTCTTCCCGAGCTTCCCTGCGGACGCAGGATCGATCCCGCGGAGCGCCACCATGCACCTCGTTGCCTCAGAAAATCCGGAGGAACACCTCGGCGAATGCCGGTTTGTGTCAATAGTGAGGACCGACCCCTTTGGAGATTGCATGAGGGGAACTGCAGGGTAGCGTGCGGGTCTTGAACATCCGGAGGGCTGTGACCTTTTCGCCGTCGCTGACGATTCCGCTCACGCGGGATTGTCCGTGGGATTGCGCCTACTGCGGGTACCGGCGGGATCGGGAGGGGTTGATGCCCGAGGCGCGCATCGAAGCACTCCTGGCCCAGGCCCGGGCGGGCGGGGCCACCGAGATCCTGTTCCTGGCGGGCGAGGCGTCGGACTCGCTGTCGCACCTGCGGGCCGAGATCGCCGGGCGCGGCTTCGGCGGGTTCGTGGAGCTGGTGCGCAACGCCTGCGAACGGGCGCTGGAGGTGGGGCTCCTGCCGCACACCAACCTCGGGGCCATGTCGGAGGGCGACTTCGAGCGGTTGGCTGAGGTCAACGCCTCCATGGGCCTCATGCTCGAGAACATCGACGAGGCCTTCAACCGAACGGTCGCCCCACAGAAATCGGCCAAGGGCCGCCTGCGCACGCTCGAGGCCGCCGGCCGCGCGCGGGTGCCCTACACCAGCGGCCTCCTCATCGGCCTGGGCGAGTCGCGGGCGTCGCGGTTCCGGTCGCTCGACGCCCTGGCCGAACTCCACGCACGCCACGGGCACCTGCAGGAGATCATCCTCCAGAACTTCATCCCCAATGACGGGTCCCGATTGCGTCCGGTGCCGCCGCCGCCGACCCTCGAGGACTACCGCGAGCTCATCGAGCACTGGCGCCGGGTTGCGCCCGGGGTGGCCGTGCAGATTCCGCCCAACATCCATCCGCACTGGGAGGCGCTGCTGCCGTGGATCGACGACCTGGGTGGCATCAGCACCGACGGCGATTGGGTCAATCCCCTCCACCCCTGGGCTCCGCCCGCCCACTATGCCGAGGCCTGCCGCCGCCACGGCCTCGAATTGCGCCACAGGTGGCCGGTGTACGACCCCTTCATCGAGAAGGGCTGGATCTCGGCCCGCGTCGCCGAGGTGATCCGTCAGCGTGGGTTGGAGGCTCGGGCCGGCTCACCCGACGATCGCCCATCGCGGTCCGGCTCGGACGGGACGCCCGAGGGGTGCGTGGAAGACCGACGTGCGGGTTCCCGGAAGGCCGTGCGGGAGGTCTCATCGCCGGAGCCTCTCCCGGTGGTGTCCGCTGGGCGCTCCACCCGGCCCCATCGCCCTCGCGGCCCGGTCGACCTGTTGTCCCAGGCCCTGCGCGAGGAGCCGCTGTCGGTCGACGACGCGCTGCGATTGGCCGAGGCCGATGGTGGGGCGCAGGAGGAAATTCGCGAGGCGGCCGACATCCTGAACCTCCGGCTCCACGGCGACGAGGTGACCTACGTGGTCAACCGCAACGCCAACTTCACCAACGTCTGCACCACGAATTGCTCCTTCTGCGGATTCTACCGGCCGCCGGGCCACCCCGAGGCCTACACGCGCAGCGTCGGCGCGGTGGTCGAGCGCGTGCTCCAGACGCCCTGGGTCAGCGAGGTCTGCCTGCAAGGCGGCATCCACCCGGACCTCGGCCTGGACTACTACGAGGAACTCCTCCGAGCCCTGAAGCGTGCCTTGCCCGGCGTCCACCTCCATGCCTACTCACCGATGGAAATCCACTCGCTGTGCCGCAAGAGCGGGCTGGAGGCTAGCGCAGTGCTCGAGCGGCTGCGGGAGGCCGGCCTCGGATCGGTCCCGGGCACGGCCGCCGAGATCCTCGACGACGCCATGCGGGACCGCCTGTCGCCCGACAAGCTGCGGGCCGCCGAGTGGGAGTCCATCATCGAGACGGCCCACCGGGTGGGGCTCCGCTCCACGGCGACCGTCCTCTTCGGGCATCGCGAAACCTGGGAAGACCTGGTCCGGCACCTGGGCCGTCTCCGCGATCTCCAGCGGCGCACCGGTGGGTTCACCGAGTTCGTGCCCCTGGCCTTCATGCCCCATCGCAATCGGCTGGGTCGTGAACTGGCGCGGGAGGCGGGCATCGAGCCGGCGGCCATCGCCGAGGCGGCCGAAGCCCGGGTGGAGCGCCTGTACCCCCTGGCCCGCCTGTTCCTGGGCCGGGAGATCCCCAACCTCCAGACCAGTTGGGTGAAGCTGGGTCCGGAGCGTGCGGCCGCCATGCTCCGGAGCGGTTGCAACGATTTCGGCGGCACCCTGTACGAGGAGAGCATCACCCGAGAGAGCGGCGGACCCTTCGGCGAAAGCCTCACCCCGGCGGAGATCGAGGTGGCCATCCGTTCGGTCGGTCGGGTGCCGCGCCGCCGGACGACGCTGTATGGTCAGGGGCCGGTCGGGAGTCGGGTCGAAGGGCTGGTCGGTGGCACATCCGAAGGACTTGGCGGAGTTCCCTCCCCGGCGGCGGCGGCCGGCCCGGAGTCCGCCCGGCTACCGGCCTATTCCCGGCAGACCGACTCGTAGAGCGCCACGTACTCCGCCGCCTGGCGGTCCCACGAGAAGTCGGCCGTCATGCCATTGTGGCGCAGGTGTCCCAACCAGGCCGGGTCCTTCCACAGCGCCAGCGCCTTGAGGACGGCGTGGCGCAACGCGGCCTCCGTGTACGGGGTGAACTTGATGCCCGTGGCCAGCGCGGCGTTCTCGCGCGGATCGACCACCGAATCCTGCAGGCCGCCGGTCGCCCGGACCACCGGGACCGCCCCGTAGCGCAGCGAGTAGAGCTGGTTGAGCCCGCAGGGCTCGAAGCGCGAGGGCATGAGGTAGAAGTCGGCCCCGGCCTCGATGCGGTGCGAGAGCGCGGCGTGGAAGCCGATCCGCGCTGCGACCCGGTCGGGGAAGCGTCGGGCAAGGTCCCGGAAGGCGTTCTCGAGCGCCCGCTCACCGCTGCCCAATTGGACGAACTGGAAGACCTCCCCCGCCTTGAGCAGCGCCCGCACCGTCGACGCGATGAGTTCCGAGCCCTTCTGGTCGGTCAGGCGCGAGATGTTGGCCAGGAGCGGCACGGCCGTATCCTGCGGCAGGCCCATCTCGCGCTGCACCGCCGCCTTGCACACCGCCTTGCCCGAGAGGTCTCCGGCGTGGAAGCGGGCCGGCAGGTCGGGGTCGGTGGCGGGGTTCCACTCCTCGGTGTCCACGCCGTTGAGGATCCCGCCCAGGTCATTGTAGCGCTTGAGCAGCAGGCCCTCGAGCCCGCAGCCGTGCTCGGCGGTCAGGATCTCCCGGGCGTAGGTCGGGCTCACCGTCGTGATCGCCTGCGCCTGGGTCAGTCCGGCCTTGAGGAAGTTAACCCGGTCGTGATGCCGGGCGCTCTCGATATGGAGCCAGTCGGCGGGCAGGCCCGTGAGGTCCCAGCTCGACAGCGGGAACGACCCCTGGAAGGCCAGGTTGTGGATGGTGAACACCATGCGCGGCGGCTGGGTCCAGCCGCCTTGCAGCTGTTCATGCCGGGCCAGGAGCGGCACCAGGCCCGTCTGCCAGTCGTGGGCGTGGACGACCCGGGGGGGGTCGGGCAGGTGCCGGGCCAGCACGAGGGCCGCCCGGCTGAGGAAGAGGAACCGGGCCGCGTTGTCCGCGTAGTCCCGCTGGGCCTCGGCGTAGAGGCCGGCCCGGTCGTAGAATCCGGGTTGCTCCACGAACCAGTGCGTGAGGTTCGGCCGGAGGGCCTTCCGGTGGAACCGGCCCTCGACCAGCGAGTCCCCGATCCGGATCGCCGGCCGCCATGGCGTCGGTTCGATGCCCGAGTGGGACCCGAGCACGCCGCGGTACAGCGGCGAGACCACCGAGATCCGCAGGACGCCCCGTCCGGCCGGACCGGCCAGCCCCTTGGCCAGCGCCGCCACCATGTCGGCCAGCCCCCCGGTCTTGGAGTAGGGATTGAGCTCACTGGTCGCCAGCAGCACGTGCATGGCCAGAGTCTTTGGCGCACCCGGTGGGGGCGAACAAGGCCGAAGTCGTTTCCCGGATCCGGGCATCCGCCCTGGAACCGGCGCCCGCGGGCGCATCGCGGGGGTGGCCCGAAGCGCGTCTCGTTGCTAGGGTGTCCTGACCGTGCCCCATCCCTCGTGAAAGCCCTCATCGACACCGTGGACAAAAAGTCCGAGCGCGCCTTCCTGGTGGGGGTCGAGCTGCGGAGCCACTCCTCCTGGGACGTGGCCGACTCCCTCGACGAACTCGCCGAACTGGCCACCACCGCCGGGGTCGAGGTCGTCGGCCAGGGGGTGCAGCGCCTCGAGGCCCCGAATCCGGGCACCTTCATCGGTGCGGGCAAGGCCGAGGAGTTCGCCAAGGCCGCCCGGGACGCCGGCGCCGACACGGTCCTCTTCGACGACGAGCTTTCCGGCGCACAGGCCCGCAACCTCGAGCGCCTCTTCGGCGCGAAGGTCATCGACCGCACCGGCCTCATCCTCGACATCTTCGCCCAGCGCGCCCGCACCCGGGAGGGCAAGCTCCAGGTCGAGCTGGCCCAGCTCCAGTATCTCATGCCGCGGCTCACCCGCTACTGGACGCATCTTTCCCGCCAGCGCGGATCGACCGGCTCCATCGGCGGCGAGGGCGAATCGCAGCTCGAGGCCGATCGCCGCAAGACGCAGGAGCGCATCGAGAAGATCCGCTCCGAGCTGACGATCGTGCGGCGGCAGCGTTCCACCCAGCGCGAGGGCCGCCAGCGCCACCAGTGGCCGCTGGCCTCGATCGTGGGCTACACCAACGCCGGCAAGTCCACCCTGCTCAACGCCCTGACGGGGGCCGAGGTCATGGCCGAGGACATGCTCTTCGCCACGCTCGACCCGACCACGCGCCGGCTGCGGCTGCCCTCCAACCAGAACGTGCTGCTCAGCGACACCGTCGGCTTCATCCGCAAGCTCCCGCACGGGCTGGTCGAGGCCTTCAAGGCCACCCTGGAGGAGGTCGTTGAGGCCGACCTCCTGATCCATGTGGTGGACTCGAGCCATCCCAATGCCCCGCAGCAGATGGATGCGGTCAACGCCGTGCTGGCCGAGATCGGGGCCCAGGAGAAGCCCACGCTCATGGTCTTCAACAAGACCGACAAGGCCGGCGCTGCCGAGCTGGCGGCCATGCACTGCCAGCAGTTTCCCAAGGCCGTGGCGGTCTCGGCCCGCAGGAAGCTCGGCTTCGAGGCGTTCTTCGCCGAGCTGGGGGCCATGCTCAAGCCCATCCGCGACCTCGTGGAGATCCGCATCCCGCACCACGACCAGAAGGCCATGAGCCGCCTCCACGCGGTGGCGCAGGTGGTCGAGCAGGACTACTCCGGGCCGGAGGCCCGGTTCCGTGCCCGGGTGCCGCCGCATGTCCGGCACGAGTTCGACGGGTATCTGGTGGCCTCCCGCGACGGCCATTGAGCGCCGCCGGGCGCCCCGGTCCCGCCGCCTGAGGCCCGGGTTCGCAGGAATTTGGTTCCCCGCGTCGGGACGGTTTGCCAACCTCCCGACCATCATGCGCCTCTTCTGCTGGTGGACCGTGCTGTTGTGTTTGGTTTCCCGGGTGGTCTGCGGGGAGTTCCGGACCATCACCGGGGACGTGTACGATGGCGAGGTCTCGGCCGCCGACGCCGACGGGCTCATCGTGCGCCAGCGCACCGGCACCTTCTCGCCCCGCATCGACTGGGCCAAGCTCGACGAGGCCACCCTCAAGGCCCTGGCCGGCCATCCGCGGGCCGGAAAGTTCGTGGAACCGCTGCTGGAGCCCCCGGCCGAGGAAATCGCCCGTGCCGAGGCGCGCAAGATCGACGTCCGCCAGCCCGACCGCGTGGCCCGGCCGCCGGCCGACATCGCCGGCAAGGGGGTGTATGCGGCCCTGACGACCCCCAACGGCATGATGCTGCTGGGCCTGCTCTACTTGGCCAACCTCTACGCCGCCTTCGAGATCGCCCGGTTCCGCTGGCAGCCGGTGCCGCTGGTCTGCGGCCTCTCGGCGGTGCTCCCGGTCATCGGGCCGGCGATCTTCTTGGCCCTGCCCCGGCGCGAGGAGGAGGAGGTTGTCAGCGCCACCGACGAGGCGGTCGCGGCCCAGTCGCTCAGTGTGCCCGCCCCGGGGGCGTCCTCCGCGGCGTCGGCCGCCCACGCCCCGGGCTCCACCAGCACGGCCGCCCGCAACGCGCCCGCGCCGAACGAGGGGCTCCCGAGGCAGTTCCGCCGGGGAGAGACCACCTTCAACCGACGATTCTTCGAGACGCAGTTCCCCTCGTTCTTCAAGGTCGTGGCCTCCGAGGCCGACAAGGACCTGTTGCTCGAGGTGACCACCGCCGCCGGGGTGACGGTGGCCACCCGCATCACCCGCATCGGCGGCGCGGACCTGGTGCTCAAGGCGGCCGACGGGGCGGAGACCCCGGTCGAGTTCGCCCAGGTGCTCGAGGTGAAGCTGCGCGACCGGAATGCCTGAGGCCCCGGAAGCCTCCGGCCGACCCACCCCCCTCGATGAAATATCGGGCCATCCTCCTCTTCGGCGCCCCCGGTGCGGGCAAGGGAACCCAAGGCAAGATCCTCGGGCAGATCCCCAACTTCGTGCACTTCTCCTGCGGCGACGCCTTCCGGAACCTCCGCGTCGACTCACCGCTCGGCCGGGTCTTCGTCGAATACGCCTCCACCGGGCGGCTGGTGCCCGACGAGCCCACCATCCAGCTCTGGAAGCAGACCATGGACGGCCTCGCGGCGACCGGGCGCTTCAATCCCGAGGCCGACACGCTGCTGCTCGACGGCATCCCCCGCAACGCGCGACAGGCCGAGATCATGCGCGACCACCTCGAGGTCAAGGCCATCTTCAACCTCTTCTGCCCGGTGATGGACAAGCTCATCGTGCGCCTGCAGCGCCGCGCCCTGAAGGAGAACCGTCTCGACGACGCCAATGTCGAGACCATCCGCAACCGCCTGGAGACCTACCGCCGGGAGACCCGTGCGGTGCTCGATTGCTACCCCGACGAGCTGATCCACCAGATCGACTCCACCCAGGAGCCGATCCTCGTCTTGTCCGACATCCTCAAGGTGATCGTCCGGATCCCGAAGCCGGCGGTGAGCGACGGCAGCACGGTCTTCAACGCCTGAGAGCCTGTCGACAGGCTCTGAGGTTCCGGACAGGCTTTGCGCCCGGCGCCCGGGATCCCCGGGGGCCCGGGCGCCGGCGGCCTCGCGGTGGCCCCAGAACTCTGTTGACACCCCGCCCCGGGTTTCCTATCCATTGCGGCTCAATCGAAGCGTTGCATGCACCGTGTTCGGTTTCTGGTCCTCACCGGATCGGAGATCGGACTTTTTGCCGTCGAAAGATGGCGACCGACCGGCAGATCCGGCGGCGCGCAGCGGGACCCGGGGTCCTGAGGCAGCTGGCGGGTCGGGGTCCGGGGTGCGATGCGGCCGGAGAGTGCCCGCGTAGCTCAGTTGGCAGAGCACGTCCTTGGTAAGGACGAGGTCATCGGTTCAAACCCGATCGCGGGCTCCATCCGGGCGGTCACCCCGCCGTGGAGACCCGGGAAGAGAATTTCAGAAACGAAGAACAGAAAACGATACGACACATGGCTAAAGAAACCTTCAACAGGACGAAGCCCCACATGAACGTGGGTACCATCGGTCACGTCGACCACGGCAAGTCCACCCTCACCGCCGCGATTGTCGCCGTGCAGAACCGCAAGGGTCTGGCCCCGATGATCGAGTACAAGGACATCACCAAGGGCGGCACCGTCCGTGATGACACCAAGACCGTGACCATCGCCGTGTCGCACGTCGAGTACGAGAGCCCGAACCGGCACTACGCCCACGTCGACTGCCCGGGCCACGCCGACTACGTCAAGAACATGATCACCGGCGCCGCCCAGATGGATGGTGCCATCCTGGTGGTCAGCGCCGCCGACGGCCCGATGCCCCAGACCCGCGAGCACATCCTCCTGGCCCGCCAGGTCGGCGTGCCCAGCATCGTGGTGTTCCTCAACAAGGTCGACCTCGCCGATGCCGACCTGCTCGAGCTCATCGAGATGGAGATCGTCGACCTGCTCAACAAGTACGGCTTCCCCGGTGACAAGACCCCGATCGTCCGTGGTTCGGCCACCGCCGCCATCGCCGGCAAGCCCGAGGGCGAGGCCGCCATCGCCAACCTGCTCAACGCCCTGGACACCTTCGTCCCGGAGCCGGTCCGCGAGCAGGACAAGCCCTTCCTGATGTGCATCGAGGACGTGTTCAACATCGAGGGTCGCGGCACCGTCGTGACCGGTCGTGTGGAGCGCGGCGTCATCAACAAGATGTCCGAGGTCGAGATCGTCGGGCTCAAGGAGACCCGCAAGACCACGGCGACCGACATCGAGATGTTCCGCAAGCTGCTCGACAGCGCCCAGGCCGGCGACAACGTCGGCGTGCTGCTCCGCGGCACCAAGAAGGAAGACGTCGAGCGCGGCATGGTGCTCGCCAAGCCCGGTTCCATCACCCCGCACACCAAGTTCAAGGCCGAGGTGTACGTGCTGACCAAGGACGAGGGTGGCCGCCACACGCCGTTCTTCACCAAGTACCGCCCGCAGTTCTATTTCCGCACCTCCGACGTGACCGGTTCGATCACCCTGCCCGGGGGTGTCGAGATGGTCATGCCCGGTGACAACGTCTCCGTGGAGGTCGAGCTGTTCGCTCCGGTCGCCATGGAGAAGGGTCTGCGCTTCGCCATCCGCGAGGGCGGCCGCACCATCGGTGCGGGTCGCGTCGCCGAGGTGATCGCCTGAGGTTTCAACCGGTCGAGGGGGGTGGGGCATCGTTCCGAGTGAATGAGTCCTTTCCCCCGAGGTCGGCGGTGTTTGAATCGGTCGGTCTCAGTAATTCGTTGTCGGTAATTCGTTGTCGGTAATATACTGTCGGCAATTCGGTATCAGTGAACAGGGCGTTAGCTCAATTGGTAGAGTAGCGGTCTCCAAAACCGTTGGTTGGGGGTTCGAGTCCCTCACGCCCTGCCAACCTCCCGGAGGGGTGGCAGAGTGGTCTAATGCGGCGGTCTTGAAAACCGCTGTGGGCTGACGCTCACCGGGGGTTCGAATCCCTCCCCCTCCGCCAAAAAACTGTGAAAGATTATCTTCCGTTCCTGATCTGGTTCGCCGTCATCGGCGCGATCTTCGCCTTCGCCTGGAAGCAGGGGCAGCTGGCCCGCCTTGCCGCCTACGTGGCCGCCACCCAGCAGGAGCTCAAGAAGTGCAACTGGCCGTCCCGTGAGGAGCTCATCCAGTCCACGGTGCTGATCTTCGTCGTGATCGGCCTTCTGGGCGTCTTTACGATGGGAACGGACACGATCGTTGGGTTCTTTGTGGAGCGCATCATCAAGCCGTCCTGATCCCTGCGGCCTCTTAGCCACCTCTTTCGAACTCTCCCGTTTTCCCCACCCGTCTTCCGAAACTCGCCCTGTCCATGAACACCCAGTGGTTTGTCCTGCACACCCTCGCCGGTCAGGAGCAGAAGGTCCGGGACACCATCAACCGCCGGATCAAGACCGACGAGATGGAGGAATACATCCGGGAGGTGCTCCTGCCGATGGAGAAGGTCGTCGAGGTGCGGGGCGGCAAGAAGACCGTCACCAACCGCAAGCTGCATCCGGGCTACGTCTACATCGACATGGCCCTGCTCGACGATGGCAAGCGGCCCATGGAGAAGCCCTGGTACTTCATCAAGGACATCCAGGGCGTGATCGGCTTCGTGGGCGGCGAGCGCCCGATGACCGTCACCGACGACGAGATCGCCACCATCAAGGCGCAGATTTCCGACAGCGAGGACACCGAACGTCCGAAGGTCAGCTTCGACGTGGGTGAGACGGTCAAGATCAACGATGGTCCGTTCCTCAATTTCACCGGCGTCATCGAGGAGCTGGAGCCCGACAAGGGCAAGCTCAAGGTGACCGTGGACATCTTCGGGCGGAAGACGCCCGTCGAACTCGAATACTGGCAGGTCGAGAAGTCGTGATGCCTCTCAAGCGACGTCGTACACCGCCGCAAACCAACTGGATAGAACATGGCAAAGAAAGTCACAGGCATCGTCAAACTGCAGATCCCCGGCGGTCAGGCCAACCCGGCGCCCCCGGTGGGTCCGGCGCTCGGCTCCCAGGGCATCAACATCATGGGCTTCTGCAAGGAGTTCAACGCCGCCACCAAGGACCGCCCCGGTCTGGTCATCCCGGTGATCATCACCGTGTACCAGGACAAGTCCTTCACCTTCGTCCTCAAGTCGCCCCCGGCTTCCGTGCTGCTCAAGAAGGCCGCCGGCATCGCCTCGGGCTCCAAGACCCCCAACAAGGACAAGGTCGGCAAGGTGACCCGCAAGCAGGTCCTCGAGATCATCAAGGCCAAGGGCAATGACCTGAACTGCAACACCGAGGAGGCCGCCTTCCGCACCATCGCCGGCACCGCCCGGAACATGGGCATCGAGATCGTCGGCTGAAGGCCTCGCGGGTTGGTTTAGGGTTTAGGGTTTAGGATTTTGGTTTTCGTTTTGGTCCTGGTTTTGGTCTGGGTCGATCCGGTCCAAAACCTTCCATTCCCCCCCGAGAACCCGCCCAAGACCTCCCCGTCTACGACCTCTTTGTCCAAGCCCTTTTTGTCCAAACCCCCATTGTCCGAGATGACCTGATTCAAGGCCAACTCGCCAGCAGCCACCCGGAGATCCCGGTGGCCGCCCAACACAGACCGCCCACCGGGCGTTTTTTGCACCCACTCTCCGGAGTGAGTTTGCCAAGGGAGTGTGCCAATCCAGACCGCCATGAAACCGCGGCCATCGCCGGGTGTGACCAATTTCGGGATGATCCCGTTCGAGGATGGTATTCTGCTGACGCCCTCCGGCGGAGGATCCGCTGGCTGACCCTGGGAGGCAGTCGGGGAGAGACCTCGGGGGAGCCGGCTCGCGGGTCAATGGTCCCGGTGAATCCAACAGGCGGCCACGAGAGCAGTCATGGCACCTCCGCCCATCAAGGCCATCCCGGCGGTCGCATAACCGGCTCCAGCCCACCAGATACCTCCGCCCACGGCGGTGAGCCCGCCCAACATGCACAGCAGCCCGACCATCAACAGGTTGAGGGCGACCTTGTCCAAGACTTGGTTCAAAAGTTTCATCGTTGTCTCTGCATCGTCACACAAGCGTAACAAACGTGACAAGCGGAGAGTTGGCGTGCTGGCCTCGACCGGAGGCGGCCTAGCCCTCAGTCGGTTGGATCGCCCGCCGAAAAACGGTCCTCGGTCCAGGGGTCGGCCGTGTTTGAGTAGCCGCGCAGCTCCCAGAACCCGAGGATGTCGCGGTCAAGGAAGGTGATCTCGCGGATCCACTTCGAGCCCTTCCACGCATAGCGCTTGGGCAGGATGACCCGAGCCGGCCCCCCGTGCTCGACGGCCAGCGGCTGGCCATTCCAGTGGTGGGCCACCAGCACGTCGTCGTCGAGGCAGGACTCGATCGGGTTGTTGGTCGAGTAGCCGTCGTACCCCTTGAAGAACACGTGCGTGGCCTCGGGCTTCGGACGCACCAGATCGGCCAGCGTGAAGAAGGCCACCCCCTGCCACACCATGTCGAACTGGCTCCAGGTGGTCACGCAATGGAAGTCGCTGGTGTCGGTGAACTGCGGCAGGTCCAGGAAGGCCTTCCAGTCGAGCGTCACCGGGTTCTCGACCTGGCCGCCGATGCGCAGTCGCCAGCGATCCAGCGGCACCTCGGGCCGGACCCCGAGGTCCAGGACCGGGAAGTTGTGCACCTGGCGCTGGCCCGGCGGCAGGCGGTCCTGAGAGCGGGTCTCCGGTCGGGCCGTGCCGGCCATCTTGCGGGCCCACCGTTCCTTGGCCGCGATGTACGCCTCCTTCATGGCCCCACACTGGAGCGGACCGCCGCCGGAGCAACCCCCGAAGCGTCCCGGGCTTCAAGGGGTGCTTCCCGTCGGCCGTGGCGCCGCACTAGGGTGGGCCTTGTCAAGGCCATGAGACGCCGGGTCGCCATCCTGGGGCTGCTGATCGTCGTGGCGGGCATCGCCTGGTTCTGGCTGGCCCGCCACGAGGACCGCTTCGACGCGGAGATCCTGGCCGCAGCCCGGCTCCACCGCCTGCCGCCCTCGTTGGTGAAGGCGGTGGTCTGGAGGGAGAGCCGCTTCGACCCGGCGGTCCGGGGCCGGGCCGGGGAGATCGGCCTCATGCAGGTGACGGAGGTCGCCGCCCGCGAGTGGGCCGATGCCCAGCGGCTCCGCGGCTACCACCACGACCACACCCTCGATCCCTCGACCAACCTCATGGCCGGCTCCTACTACCTGTCCAAGGTGCTCCGCCGCTATGCGGCGACGGACAACCCGCTGGCCTACGCGCTGGCCGACTACAACGCCGGTCGCCGGAACGTCCTGCGCTGGATGAACGCCACCAATGCGCCGGAGGCCCGTACCAACAGCGTGCGCTTCCTGGCCGCCATGACCTTTCCGGGCACCCGGCAGTACGTGGAGCAGATCCTCGAGCGCCGCCGCCGCTACGAGCCCCAGTTCGCCTCGCCGCCCTGATGCCGGGCGGCCTGCGGCACCGGGAAGAGCCCGGCAAAGGGCAGGCCTTGCGGTTCCGGAGGCCGGGCATCGAAGCCGAGGCGATGCGACCAGCGCCCGTAGGCCCCGGCCGGGTCGGACAGGGGCTCGTTCATCCATCGGCACAACGCACCGGCCTCCGCCTCGAGCCGGGCCGCGTCCGGGAAATCGAGGTAGTAGGCCGTGTCCACGCCGAGCCGGCGGGCGACCGATCGACCGGCGGCGCGGTCGCTGCGGGCCGCCCACTGCACCAGGCAGGTCCGGGCGAGCTGCCGGAGGAACCAGACGTCCACGGGGTCGAATTCACCATCCGGCCGCAGCCGTTGCTGCACCGGGAGCACGGTGAGCTTCTGCGCGAAGGTGAAGGTGCACGCGCCGCAGCCCTGAAGCGACCGGAAGGTGTCGAGCAGGGCCATCTCGCCGCCGGTATGCGTCCCGCCCGAGGTGGCGAAGGCGGTCGCGGGCATCCCCCAGAGTTGGAGGCCGCGGGTCTGCTCGAGGAACTTGCGCACGAACCAGGGTGATCCCTGCCCATGGACGGGGGTGGCGATGGCCACGAGGTCCGCCCCCTCGAGGAGCGCGTGGACCCTCGGGGCCTCGTCGATCGCGGGCAGCGCCCAGTCCAGCCGGCACACCGCGTCCAAGGCGAGCTCCGCCGCGGCCGAGACCACGCCATGGACGAATCCGAGGGCCGCCCGGTGGCTGTCGTGGCGGTCGGTCGCCGTGCCCGGGGAGAAGTGCAGCACCCGGACCGTCATGGTTGCAGCCGGAACGTCGCGACCTCGTCGACCTTCAGCCGGCGTGTGGTCGTCGGGAGCCGGTTGAAGTCGTCGACAGCCCGCTTCCAAGTGGTCCGGCTCATCCGTCCGATGCTTCCGGGGCCGCTCTCCCGGGTCAGCATCGGCACGAGGGCCTCGGCCGTCCCGCGCTGATGTTCCCGGTCGACCCCCGGCAGGCCGGCGACCACGAGGTCCGCCACGGCCCCGGGTTCGGCGCTCGCCGCGACCCACCCCCGCCGCGAGACCTCGAGGAACCGCCGCAGCAGCGCCGGGTCGGAGCGGAGGAACGCCTCGCTGGTGAAGTAGACCTGCCCGTAGGCGGCGTACCCGTGGTCGTGCAGGTGGAGGATGTCGATGTCGTGCCCGGCCTGCCGCAGCGAGACGCCCTCGTCGATCGAGTAGCCCTGGACGGCCGCGTACCGGCCGTCGAGCAGCGGGGTCAGGTCGTACCCGACGATCTCGACCTGGACCTTCGCGGGATCCAGCCCCGCCTGTCGCAGCACATACTTCACGGCCTGGGCCCCGTCGGCGTGCACGCCGATGCGCTTGCCGACCAGGTCCCGCATCCGGCGGATCCCGGCCGACTTCAGGCTGAAGAGGCACATGGGCGTGCCCTGGAGCATCGTCCCGATGGCCTTGACCGGCAGCCCCCGGGAGCGCGCCTCCAGCAGCACGCCGCTCTCGATGGATCCGACCCAGCGGGCGTGGCGGACCACGTTGCTCACGACCCCCTCGTCCTTGGGGATCGGCAGGAGGGTCAGGTCGATCCCGGCCTCTCGGTACCAACCGCGATGGCGGGCCAGCAGGATGCCCCCGAACTGGGCGGTGGGTTTCCAGTCGAGCTGCAGGCTCACGGGCACCGGCTCGGACGCCGCCAGCCGGGAGACCAGCAGGGCCAGTGTCATCAGGGCCAGCATCCACGGGGCGGGCCTGACCCCGGACGCCGGGCTGGGGCGCGGCTCGGGGATCCGGAGGGTCGGGAGGGTCGGGAGGGCGGTGTTCATGGGTGGTCGGGTCCGGGGTCAGTCGGCGTCGGTGCGCATGGCCGACTCGTGCCAGTGGTGCAGGCACAGCCATTCCAGCGCGGAGACGGTGAAGAAGAAGAGGAACCCCAGCAGGCTGGCCGTCAGCACCAGGGCGAAGAGGTAGTCGGTCTGGAGCTGGCTGTTGGCGTAGGTGATGGAATAGCCCAGCCCCCCCTCGCCGACGGCGTTGGAGCTGGCGAAGAGCTCGCCCGTGACCGCGCCGATCACCGAGATGCCGGCGGAGATGCGCAGGCCCACGAAGAGGCTCGGCAGGGCGTGTGGCAGGCGCAGCTTCACCAGCTGCGACCACCGGGAGGCGTTGGACATGGCGAAGAGGTCGATGAGGTTCCGCGGCACGCTGATCAGGCCCTGGGTGGTGTTGGCGATGATGGGGAAGAGGCAGATCACGAAGGCCACCAGCATCACGCTGCGCAGCCCGGAGCCGAACCACATGAGGATGAGCGGGGCGATGGCCACGATGGGCACGGTCTGGAGCAGGATGGTGTAGGGGTAGAGCGAGCGCCTCACCAGCGGGCTGCGGGCGAAGAACATCGCGATCAACACGCCGGCGACGATGCTGAGCAGGTAGCCTCCACCGGCCTCCAGGGCCGTGATCCGGAAGGCGCCCAGGAGGTTGTCGTGCCGCTCGATCACCACGCGGGCCACCGCACCCGGCGGCGGCAGCACGTAGGCGGGGATGGCGAACCAGCGGCATCCGAGGTGCCAGGCGGTCAACACGGCCGCCAGCACGGCCAGCGGCCATCCGGCCTGGGCGAGGAGCTTCTTCATGGGGCGTGGGGAGTCGTCGAGGGCTGTTGGACCGAGCGCAGCGCGGCGCCTACCTCGCCCACGAGGCGGAGGTATTCCGGGGCGCTGCGCAGCTCGGCCCGGCGGGGGAACCCGAACGGCACCGGGATCTCGCAGGCGATCCGGCCGGGCTTGGCCCGGAGCACCACGATCCGGGTCGAGAGGAAGACGGCCTCGGCGACGCTGTGGGTCACGAAGAAGGTGGTGAACCGGTCGTTCTCCCGCAGCCGCAGCAGCTCCTCGTTGAGCAGGTCGCGGGTCATCTCGTCGAGCGCGCCGAAGGGCTCGTCCATCAGCAGGATCCCGGGCCGGGTGGCCAGCGCCCGGGCAATCGACACCCGCATGCGCATCCCGCCGCTGAGCTGGCGCGGGTAGAGCCCGGCGACGTCGGAGAGCCCGACCAGCCGCAGCATCGCCTCGGCGGCCTCCCGGCGCTGCCCCGCCGTGGTGTTCCCGGCCAGCTCGAGTCCAAGCTCCACGTTCGAGCGCACCGTCCTCCAGGGTAGCAGCGTGGCGTCCTGGAAGATGAAGGACATGATCTCCCGGGCGGCCTCCGGCGCCATGCCGTCGAGCCTCACCGTGCCCGAGCTCAGCGGCGAGAGGCCCGCCAGGAGGCGCAGGAGGGTGGACTTCCCGCAGCCGCTCGGACCGATGAGCGAGAGGAACTCGCCGCGTCCGACCTGGAGGCCGATCCCGTCGAGCACCGTCACGCCGTTGGACCACCGCTTGGTCGCGCCGTCCACGACGATGTAGGGGGGCTGTGGCCGGTCGGCCGGTCCTGCGGGGTTCATGGCCTGGGTCCTCGAAGGGTCGCCGCCGCCGTCGCCGGCGGGGGCTCCGGCGGCAGCCAGAGGCTGGAGGGATGCTCCGCGTCGTGGACGACCTGCTGCTGGTTCTGCACCCAGTCCCAGGAATCGGCCTCGGCCGGCGGCACCGTCGAGCCCGGGTTGCGATCGTAGAGCGGGAAGGCGCTGCCGGTGACGACGAGCCTCAGGCGCTCCCCCGGGGCGAACACGCAGTGGGTGGGTTCGAGGTCGAACTCCCAGCATTGGATGCGGTCGGGCACCAGGCCGCCGGGTCCGAAGAGCCATGTCGACCGGGCGATGCCGAGGCAGACGTTGTAGGAGCGGCCGTCGGCCAGCACCCGGACCAGCTTGGCGACGAGGTCCGCCGACGGGGTCCGGCTCGTGGCGTGCAGGCGCACCCTCGGCCGGCCGGCGACGCGCACGGCCGAGATCAGGGGCGGGCTGGTGTAGGCCAGCACGTTGTTCATGGAGTCCTGTCGGTCCTGCAGATACGGACCCGGTGCCCCTCCCGGGCCCGGCGAGGCGACCGGCACCTCCGGCTCGTGGACGAAGCCGTCCCGTGGCCTGGGTCCGTCCGGGGCGGCCTCGGAGAGCCGGCCGTCGCCCCGGTTCGAATTGGCGCGGCCGTCGGAGTCGAGGAACCAATGGTGGCCCGGTGGGCCGTCCTTCCCGCCGCCCGGCTCCCCGGGCCAGCTTCTGAGCCGGTGCCAGCGGTTCTCCCCGAGGGCGAAGGACCGGACGGCCGGCTCGCCATCGAACTCGCCCGAATCCTTGAGCCAGTGGTTGAACCAGCGCAGCAGCAGGGCGTCGGTGTCCAGCACCGCCTCCGGGCCATGGTCGACGTCGCCCGCCCGCCGGCCCCAGGGGATGTGGGTCCAGGGGCCCGCCACGAGGAACTGCCGGGCGCCCGAGGCCCGGCGAAGTCCCTGGTAGAGCTGCTCGCTGCCGTCGAGGTAGGTGTCGAACCAGCCCCAGAGGTGGAGTGCGGGCACGTCGATGCGGTCCAGGCGCGTGGACACGTCGTGCCGGGCCCACCAGCCGCCCGGTTCCCGGCGCCGGGTCCAGTCGCGGTGGTAGGATGGCAACCCGCGGGCCGTGAGGCAGGCGATCCTCGAGACGGGTGCGGCGGCCAGCAGCGACGTCAGCTGTGGGACGGCCTCCTCGAGGGCCCGACTGGCCGCGCGGAGGCGCCGTTTCCGCGCGTCGCCGCGCAGCATCTGGAGGGCCCATCCCACGCCGGAGGCCAGCCGGTAGGCGCCCTGGTGGTAGAACCAGCCGGAATGCAGGTCGCCGGCGCTCTGGGCCGGGGCGATGCAGCGCAAGGCCGCCGGCCGCTCCGCCGCCGCCAGGAGCTGAGTGAGCCCCTGGTAGCTGAATCCATACATCCCGACCCGCCCGTCGGAGCCGGGCAGTCCCGCCAGCCATTCGATGGTCGCCGCGCCATCGGGTCCCTCGTGGCGGAACGGATAGAACCGGCCCGTGCTGTCGCCACGCCCCCGGACGTCCTGGATGACGACGCGGTAGCCGTGGGCGGCGAACCAGACGGGCTGGGCGTAGACCACGGTGGTCGCCACCGCGCGGCCGTACGGCTGGCGCACCAGCAGCGTCGGGAAGGGTCCCGGACCGGGCGGGTGGTAGTGGTCGGACACCAGCACCGTGCCGTCGGGCAGGCGCAGGCGCACATCGCGCTCGACGGTGACGCCCGAGCCCATGTCGACGCGGCGTGGGGTCAAGGCCCGGCGCGTGCGCGGACGGCCGGGGGACGGGGCGGGGGATGGCGGGCGTCTGGCCACGGGAGCGCGCGCTCAGCGGTCGAGGATCTCGCGGAAGTCGTGCATCTCCCCCAGCGCCCGGGCGATGCGGTCGCTCATCGCCTCGCACCAGCGGTGCCCGTTCTCGGCGGTCGCCGGCGTCGGATCGCCCATCACCCCGCTCGGGGCGATGTCACGCGTCAGCCACGAGAAGGTGGCGCTGGCGAATTCCGGCCGCAGCAGCCCCGGGTCGCCGACCCGGGCGATGTAGTTGGTCGTGTAGCGGTCGGTGCGGACCAGCTCCGGCGTGGCGGCCAGGAGCAGCGCCGTCTCCACCTCGCCGGCATGGAACCCGTAGGCGGCCTCCTGAGGGGACAGTCCCTCGGCCGGGCCGCCGCCGTAGAGGCAGAAGGTCCGCAGGCCCAGTTCGTCGCGCAGGTCGCGGGCCATCACGTCGAGCAGGGAGTGGTTGCCGCCGTGGCTGTTGAAGAACACCAGCCTCTGGAAGCCCGCCGCCTTGAGGCTCCGCCCCAGGTCGCGCAACACCGCCATGAAGGTGTCGCGGTGCAGGCTCAGCGTGCCCGGGTAGCCGACATGCTCGTTGCTCTTGCCGTAGTGGACCGGCGCCAGCGCATAGACCGGCAGCTCCTTCGGCAGCTTCCGCAGGGCGTGGCCCAGCAGCAGGTTGTTGAGCAGGGTGTCCGTCGCCAGCGGCAGATGGTGCCCGTGCTGCTCGATGGCGGCCGTGGGCAGCACCAGGAGCGTCCGGTCGCGGGGCAGCGCGTCGACGTCCGTCCAGGTGAGGTACGGCAGGAAGCGTTCCGGCGGGATCCAGGTCTTCAAGGGCGGTGGGGTGTCTTGGGGCGTTGGGTCGTGGTTGGGTGGCCCGGGCATCGGGCCGGGCGGCCGGGGTTGTCGCCGGGCGTCCCTAGGCGGCCATGGCACGGGCCGGTTCGGACGATTCGTTGGCGGCCTTGAAGTCGCGCATCTTGCCCGGGTTCAGCAGGCCGAGCGGGTCATAGCGTTCCTTGGCCAGGCGCTTGGCGTCGTCGGGCCGCCAGCGTCCCGACCCCTCGAGGAAGTTCACGTGCGGGTTGGCCACCGACACCCCGATGCCCCCGCAGAAGTCGATCATCTCCTGCAGGCGGGCGTCGTCGGTGTAGCGCACCACCGGGATCGCCCCAGGGGTGATCACGCCGCCGGAACGGACGAACTCGATGTGCAGCAGGAAATCCCCGCCGTAGCGCCCCTTGAGGGCCCGGAACTGGCTCCGGGCCTCGGTAGGCGAGAAACCGCACTGCAGGTAGGTCAGCGAGGGGTCCTGCCGAAGGGCCCAGAGCGTGGTGTGGTTCCACGTGTAGTCGCTCAGCTGGGCGCCGCGTCGAGGTTCGGTGAACGGGGCGATGAAGCACGGGTCGCCGCCCGCGTTCCGGGCCGCGTCGGCCAGCCGCTGGAGCTGGTCGTCGGCCACCTCGAAGAAGCAGAGGGCCTTGCCCTGGGGGACCCACTTCTGCAGGGGCGTGAAGGAGCTGGGCAGCGGCCACTCGAACACGGTCGCCAGGCGCTTGCGGAAGGAGTCGTTGCGCGAGATCGCCTCGCAGAAATCGTAGGCGGAGGCGAACCCGTCGAAGGCCACGGCGACCTGGCCCCAGTCGGTCCGCGGGGCCAGCCGAAGTTCGACGCCGAGGATGATCCCGTTGGTGCCCCAGGCGTGCAGGACTTGGAAGATGTCGCGTCCCTCCAGGCGCACCTCGCGCGGCTCGGCCTCCAGCGAGAGCACGCTCAGGGCGTGCACCGTGCCGTTCTCACGCAGGGCCCCCCACTGGATGCTCCCGATACCGCCCGACCCGCCGGCGCAGAATCCGGCGACCGTGGCCTTCACGTAGGTGCTGGGATAGCAGCGCAGCTCCCATCCGGACTGGCGCGCCACCCGCTCGATGGCCCCGAGGCGGGCGGCCGGATCGCAGTGGGCGACGCCATCGGGGCTGATCGAGTGGATGGTGTCGAGGGCCGCGAGGTCCATCACCAGACCGCCGTGGGTCGGAATGCACTGGCCGTAGTTGCCCGTGCCCGCCCCCCGCAGGGTGATCGGGATCCGGCGTCCATGGGCGAAGGAGGCCAGCGCGACGACCTCGGCCCGGGTGGTCGGCTGGACCACCGCCTCGGCCAGGCGGTCGGACAGGTCGCGCTTGAGCACGGGCGAATACCAGTAGAAGTCGCGGCTGAGGGACTCGAGCTGATCGGAGGAGGTGACGATGCGCTCAGGCGGCAGGATGCGGGCGAGGTCGTGGAGGTCGGCGGAGGTCATGGGAAGGCGTCGAAGGGGGCGAAGGGGGCGAAGGGGGTGAAGGGGGTGAAGGGGGTGAACGGGGCGAACGGTGGCGGGTTCGGTGGGCGGTCGACTCAGGGGCCCTTGGGCTTGCGGGGGGCGAGCCCGGGGGTGCCGGCCGGCGGGTTCCTGCGCGATTTTTTCCAAAGGGCCATGGCGGCGGCCATGCGGGGCTCCTCGAAGAGCGCGACGCACTCGGCCCGGGCGACCGGCCCGGAGACGACGCAGTCCATGTCCGAGCGCCGGGTCAGTTCGACCGATGGGACATGGATCTGGGCGCAATGCCGTGCGGCGTCGTCGATGGTGGCACCGAAGACGACGCGGTCGACGCCGGCCCACAAGGCCATGGCCATGCACATGGGGCAGGGCTCGCAGGTGGTGTAGAGGGTGTGTCCCGCCAGCGAGGGACGGCCGAGGCGCTTGCAGGCGGCCCGCATGGTCCGGACCTCGGCATGGCTGGAAGGGTCGTTCTCCTGCCGGACCGCATTCAGGCGTCGGACCACCAGCCGGCCGGTCGCGGTCTCGACGACGGCGGAGCCGAAGGGCGATTGCGAGGGCGTGCCGAGCCGTGCCCGGGTGAAGGCTGCCAGCGCCTGCATCCGCGCCAGGTCGTGGTCCCCTTCGGATTCGGGCCGGTTCGTCCCCGCGGATTCAGGTCGTCCGGCCGGTCGGCGGGACGGGGTAGGTTTGGGGGCGCGTCGGGTCATCGTCCAGCCCTGTCCAGCACACGGTGTTCCAGCCCACCGGCCAGGGTGCTGCTGGTCGAAATCCTTCCGCCGATGCCCGTGCCCGGGGCGTCGGCATCGGGCACCGGACCGATTTCCGGGATCGCCTGTGAACAGGCTGGGCAATTCGCGACAGAAGCGGATCGGGAAATTTCGCGGGGGTTCGATCCAAAGTTTGAAATCGATTCATGAGAATGGTGAACACCATGTGGGCAAGGCCGCTTTTCCGGGGGCAGGACGGCCTTCCGGTGGGCTTGGGACGCCGTTTTGAAGGTGGGATGACCTTGGAACCGAGCCTCGGACGGCCTTGGGGGAGACCGGTTGGCAGGTGGTAAGGGGCTGGATCCGGACGGATGGCACAACCTATGCGTCTGGAGCCTATGGCAGAAACCCGCCTGACCCGACAACCCCGCCTGACCCAACAACACGGACCGACCCGACCCGCCTGACGGAATTTTCAGAGTCGCCTAGCGACCGAAGCTTCCCCTAGGTCGGGCCAAGTCCCCGAAGAAAACGCATCCAACCCTCCCGACCCGCGGTTTCAACCCAACCCCATCGCCTCCATGAATGCCTCCCTCTGGCTCCCGGTCCGCATCGGATCGCTGGCCGCCCTCGCCTTGTCCTCCACGCCGGCCTTGGCGCAGTCCCCGGGCTCCACCAACACCCTCGACAAGGTGGTCGTCGAGGGCCTGTCCCTCGAGGAGACCGTGCTGCCGACGGCCCGACCGGTGGAATCGGTCATGGGCGACGACCGCAGCATCATCGACACGCCGCGATCCGTGTCGCTGGTGACCAAGGCCCAGATGGAGGCCCGCGCGATCTCGCGCGCCACCGACTTCAACCAGTACTCCCCGGGCGTCTACACCCCCTCGCGCTATGGCCTGGCCAACGTGCCGGTGATCCGCGGTGACCTCTCCGAGATCTACCAGAACGGCCAGCGCACCATCTACAGCCGCAACTCGATGCTCGCCTCCTTCAACGGCGTCGAGGCGATGGATATCGTCAAGGGCCCGGGCTCGGCGGTATACGGTCCGCAGGGGCAGGGTCCCGGCGGCTACGTCAACTTCGTGACCAAGCTGCCGCACTTCGACAGCTTCCACGGCGAGGTCATCAGCCGCTGGGGCAGCTTCGTGCCGGGAGGCCAGAGCTACTTCAACCCGGAGTGGGTGCTCGACTTCGGCGGGCCGATCAACGACAAGCTCGCCTTCCGCGTGAGCTACCTGGGTCGCGAGGCCGAGGGCTACTACCAGAACGTCAAGGACAACACGCAGGACATCTTCACGGCCCTGACCTGGCGCCCGAACGACAAGCTCACCGTCGACTGGAACGCCCAGTTCTACACTTCGCGCTTCAACGAGGTCATCGGCATCAACCGCGTCACCCAGGAGCTGATCGACGACTGGACCTACATCGCCGGCCCGGTGCTGCCGAACAACCGTTTCGGCGACGCCCTGACCTCCATCGGGCGCTTCGGCCAGAACGCCAACTTCGCCCTGCTCGACACGGCCAAGGCGACCCGCGTCAAGGTCTACCCCTGGCAGACCATCAACGCCCCGTTCGACAGCGCGGCGGGCAAGAAGTTCAGCTCCCAGCTCATCGCCACCTACCAGCTCAACGACAATGGCAAGGTCGTCAACCGCACCTATGGCGAGACCATGGAGTCGCGGAAGGCCTCGGGCTACGGCTACACCGAATGGGTGCCGGAGAACTGGATGGCCAACAACCGCTCGGAGCTGCACTACGAGGTCACCCCGTCCTTGGGCGGCTACGAGCTTCCGATCAAGACCATCAGCGGCGTCGACCTGCGCTACCAGTCGCTGGTGTCCTACCAGGACTTCTCCGTCGAGCCGTTCTTCCTCTACGATGTCACCCAGCACCCGTCCACCTTCCGTCTCCCGCCCACCCCGCTGGTGACCACCTACGGCGGCAGTTCGCTGCTGGTCCCCGGGGCCCCCGGCTACGGCTCCAACGGGTTCGGCGCGGGTGACCAGAACTCGGAGATCGCCCAGAGCGGCTTCTTCACGCAGTGGGACATGAAGCTCCACGAGAAGTTCTCGATCATCGCCGGCGGCCGCGGCGACCTCATCGGGGCGCAGGCCAAGAGCCCGGAGTACGTCGGCAAGGCCGCCGGGTCCAACTACCGGGTTTCCACCGATGTCTTCAACACCTCGGTGTTCATCAGCGGCATCTACAAGTGGACGCCGGTCCTCTCGAGCTACGCCACCTACAACGTGGTCAACGCCATCCAGGGCAGCGCCAACTTCGGCGGGGTGAACGCCACCGGCAACAGCAAGGGCTCGCTCGAGAAGTCCCTCTCCACCGAGAGCGAACTCGTCGAGTTTGGCACCAAGGCCAGCCTCTTCGAGAACCAGGTGTTCGTCAGCGGCTCGGTCTTTCAGCAGACCCGCCAGGCGCCGCAGCTCGTCGGCAATCCGATCGGCATCGAGACCATGGGCATGGAGCTGGAGTCGTTCTACCAGCCCAACCGCAACTTCAACGCGAGCGCCAACTTCACGTTCCAGAACGCCGAGCAGGACGACTTCGGCTACCAGCAGACCTACAACTACCGCGATGGCTATCCGGTCGGTTTCCTGGTCGATGGCGTCTCGGGCACCGGGGCCGGCGCACCCAACTACAACAGCAAGGGACCCAACACCCCGGCCCGCGGGTTTGGCAAGAACCGGGCCGCCAGCGTGCCGCAGGTGATGTTCAACTCCTACGTCACCTACCAGCTCGACAACGGGCTCGGCGCGAGCCTCGGGCCCCAGCTCACCGGCGAGCAGTGGCAGAACCAGGAGGGCAGCCTGCGCATCCCGACGCAGTACGTGATCAACGCGTTCGTGTTCTACCGGCAGCCCAAGTGGGATGTTCAGATCAACTTCTTCAACATCACCGACGAGCGCAACTGGACCTCCATCGACCCGAGCTTCGCCGGCAACGACGTGATTTATCCGGAGCAACCGTTCCGGATCAGCGGTCAGGTCCGTTTCCGGTTCTGACCGACCTCCTGAGCGCAAGGACCCCCGGCCGAGGTGTGTGCGGCCGGGGGTCCCCTTGGGTGGCCGGGCTGCCGGGTCGGCACGATCCGTGAGGTCCGGCGACGCCTGCCGGGACCGGCTTCCCCGCCCGTGTCGTCGCTCCGCCCCGAAGGCGTTCGTCCGCCGAGGCGTTCACCAAGGCGTTCAAACTCGGAGGCGTTCCACACCGTGGTCGTTCCCAACCCCAAGAGTGTCCGATCCTGAATCCTCAGTCCGACGTCGCCTGATGATCCCCCTCTCCCACCGGCCCATGATCTCCACCGGCCCATGACCGCCTTCCACCCGCATCGCCTCCGGACCGGGCTAGATCCAGGGGTGTTCCGTTCGGCGCGGGCCGTGTGGCTCCTGTTCCTCCTGTTGCCCGTCCTCCTGGCCGGTTGTGGCCCCGGGGAATCCAAGGGCGGGCCTGCGGCCCAAGGGGAAACGGGTGGCGTCCCGGGCGGAGGGCCCGACGCACCGGTCCTGAGCTTCATCCACGACTGGGTGCCCGAGCCGGAGCATGGCGGCTATTACGCGGCGGACCGCCAGGGCCTCTGGAAAGCCGAGGGCGTGGCGGTGCGCGTCCTGGTGGGTGGACCGAATTCCGAGATCGAGAAGCGCGTGGCGCTGGATCCGTTCGGCCTGGGCATCGTCCGGGGAGACGCCGTGTTCGTGGCCGTCGAGCGCGGCCTTCCGGTCGTGGCCGTCAACGCCTACTTCCAGCACGATCCCCAGGGGATCATGGTGCGCGAGGAGTCGCCGGTGAAGGGCTTCGCCGACCTGGAGGACCGGGATCTGGCCATGCAGATCGGCGCGAGCTGGCTGCTCTACCTCCAGAAGAAATACGACCTGAAGCGCCTGCGCGTCCGTCCGGTGACCGGCAACGTGGCCAATTTTGTCAGGGACCCGGACTGGATCACCCAGGCCTATCCCACCAGCGAGCCCTACTACGCGCTCAAGGAGGGCGTCCGCTCCCGCGTGCTGCAGCTCAGCGAGTCGGGTTTCGACCCCTACCGGGTGATCATCGCCAACCGCCAGCTCGTGGAGAAGCACCCCGACCTGGTGGCCCGCTTCAGCCGGGGTGCCTACCGGGGCTGGCAGGAGTATTTCCGCAACCCCCAGCCGATCCACGACCACCTGCGTTCCATTTCCCCGACCATGGAGGACGCGGGCATGCGGTTCAGCTACGTGGCCATGCGGCGCCTCCGGCTCGCCGAGGGTGACCCGGCCCGGGGCGAGTCGCTTGGCGCGGTGGATCCGGAGCGCTGGCGGGTGCTTGGGGACATCCTCAAGGACCTTGGCGTGATCCGCCAGGTGCCGCCGATCGACCGGGTCGTCTCCACGGCCTTCACGCCCCGGGCCCTGGGGCTCGATCCCGCCCTGCCGCCCCCGTTCTGGACCGATGCGCCGCTGCCCGCCGCCCCGGCGGCCGCCGCCGGACGTTGACCCTTTGGACCATGCCCCAGCCCACGCGCCTCCTGCTGAAGAACATCGGCCACCTGGTCACGATGGACCCTGGCCGCCGGGTGCTCCGGGGTCGCGCCTGGCTGCTGGCCGAGGACGGCGTGGTGCGTTCCCTCGGCGACGGCCCGGCGCCCCGCCCCGCCGGGGCCGAGGTGGTCGACGCCCGGGGCGGCATCGCGCTGCCCGGCCTGGTCAACACGCACCACCACATGTTCCAGAACCTGGCGCGAGCCTTCGGGCCCATCGCCAACCTGCCGCTGCTGCCCTGGCTGGCCGGGCACATGCCGCTCTGGAGGCGCTTCGGGCCGGATGACCTGCACGTGGCCACCCAGGTGGCCTGCGCGGAGCTGATGCTCAGCGGCTGCACCCTCACCAGCGACCACCACTACCTCTTCCCGCGCGACGGATCGGACCGGATGCTCGACGCCGGGTTCGCGGCGGCCGCGGAGATGGGCATCCGCTACGTGGGCTGCCGGGGCTCGGTGAACCTGCCGAGCGACATCATGCCCGACTGGGCCTGCCAGGACCTCGACACCATCCTGGGCGACTGCCAGCGCCTGCACGACCGGTTCCATCAGAAGGGTCCCGGGGCGATGTCGCAGGTCGCCTTCGCCCCCTGCACCGTCTTCGGGTGTTCCGGGGAGCACTACCGGCAGTCGGCGCGGCTGGGCCGGTCCCTCGGGGTGCGCCTGCACACCCACTGCGGCGAGACCATCCCGGAGAACCACGATGCGGTGAAGATGCTTGGATCCCGGCCCTTCTCCTACATGGCCCGACACGGCTGGGAGGGCGAGGATGTCTGGCTGGCCCATGGCATCCACTTCAACGACCGCGAGGTCCGCCACCTCACCCGCACCCGCACCGGCATCGCCCACTGCCCCTGCTCGAACATGCGCCTGGGCTCGGGTGTCGCCCGGGTCAACGACCTGCGTGGCGGTGGCAGCCCGGTGAGCCTCGGGGTCGACGGCTCGGCCTCGAACGACTCCGGTCACCTGCTCGCCGAGGCCCGGCTGGCCCTGCTGCTCACCCGGGTGGTACACGGTGCCGGGGCGGTCACGCCCGAGCAGGTGCTCGAGATGGCCACGCTGGACGGCGCCCGCAACCTCGGGCGGCAGGCCGACCTCGGTTCGCTCGAGCCCGGCAAATGCGCCGACGTGGCGGTCTTCCCGCTCGACGACCTCTTCAGCAGCGGCGCCCACGACCCGGTGCACGGGCTGGTGCTCTGCCATGCCCGCCAGGTGGACACGCTGGTCGTGCACGGCCGGGTGCGCGTGCGTGAGGGGCACCTGGTCGGCGTCGACCTGCCGAAACTTCTGGCCAGGCACCGCAAGGTGGCCCGCCGGCACCACGATGGCGGCGTGAAGGGATCCCTCGCAAACCTCCGATAAACGTGCTGCCTCCTCCCATCGCCCTCCTCGTCTGGAGCCTCTGCGCGCTCGTCGCGCTGCCGGTGGCCCTGCGCGCCGCCGAGCCGCCGAAGGTGCGGCTCATCACCGACTGGTATCCCCAGCCCGAGCACGGCGGCTTCTACCACGCCCTGCTGAAGGGGTATTACCGCGAGGGCGGGCTCGACGTGGAGATCCTGCCCGGGGGTCCCAACGCCTTCCCGGTGCAGCGCATCGCCACCACGGCCGCCGAGTTCGGCATGGGAAGCACCGACGACGTCCTGCTGGCCAACGACCGGGGCATCCCGGTGCTCGCCGTCGGGGCGACCCTCCAGCACGACCCGCAGGGACTGATGGTCCACGACGCCTCGCCGGTGAAGACCTTCGCCGACCTCGAGGGCCGCACCGTCGCCGTCACCCCGGGGACGGCGTGGTTCCCCTACCTGATCCGCCGCTACGGCCTCAAGACCACGAAGGAGCGGGCCCACAACTTCAGCATCGGGTCCTTCCTCCGCGACCCGGACTACATCCAGATGTGCTTCATCACCAGCGAGCCGTTCTTCGCGGCCGAGGCCGGGGCCAAGGCCCGGGTGCTGCTCATCAGCGGCAGCGGCTTCGATCCCTACCGGGTGTTCTTCACCCGGCGCGACTACGTGAAGGAGCATCCCGGGCGGGTCCGCGCCTTTGTGCAGGCCAGCATCCGCGGCTGGAGGGAATACCTCGAGGAGCCCGCGGCCGTGCACGCCGAGATCCGCCGCCGCAATCCCGAGCTGACCCCGGCCAAGATGGACTTCAGCCACCGCGCCCTCAAGGACGGCTCCTTCGTCGGGGGCGACCCGTCCAAGGGCGAGGGCCCCGGGCGGATGGCCCCCGGTCGCTGGGACTTCCAGTTCCGCACCCTCAAGGAACTGGGGGTGCTCCGGGGAACCTCCGACCCCGCCCAGGCGTGGACCGGGGAGTTCTGCAATCCGTCCAACCCGGCCTCCGAATTCCCCACCAAGGCCGCCCCGGCCCCCAAGACCCCATGATCGAACGCCTCTCCAAGATCGCCCTGCTCGCCGCCGTCGCGCTGTTCATGGCGCTGGTCGCCTTCAACAACCTCGTCGACTACGGCTCCAACTTCGACTTCGTGCAGCACGTGCTGTCGATGGACACCACGTTCCCGGGCAACCGGCTCAAGGGGCGCGCGATCACCAGCACCGCCATCCACCACGCCTTCTACTGGGTGATCATCGCCTGGGAAGGCTTGAGCGGACTCGGCATCGCCGTCGGCGCCGCCCGCCTCTGGAAGGCCCGCTCCGCGGGCGCTGCGGCCTTCAACGCCGCCAAGTCCGTGGCCATCGGCGCCCTGTCGGCCAATCTGCTGCTCTGGTTCGGGGCATTCCTCGCGATCGGTGCCGAGTGGTTCCTCATGTGGCAGTCGCAGATCTGGAACGGCCAGAACGCGGCCGCCCGCATGTTCACCTCCGTCGGCCTGATCCTGCTCTTCCTGAAGACCCCCGACAGCGACCTGACCGATCCCGGGGCGCCCTCGGGTCCGGCGGCCGGTCCAGTCGGCTGAGTTTCCGGGCATGGGTCGCGCAGGCGCCGTGCTTCGGGCTTGGGCTCCGGCGGGCCTTCGGGCTTTGATCGGGCCATGACATCCGAGGCGCTCACGGGTCTGTCGGTGCTGGTCCTGGAAGACGAGCCCCTGTGGCGACGCCACCTCGTCGGCAGCCTGGAGCGCTGGGGGGCCGAGGTGACCGCGGCCGACTCGGTGGCCGGGGCCCGGCGGGCGCTGGGCTCGGCGACCTTCGACTTCGCCCTGATGGACGTGAACCTGCCCGACGGTCTCGGGCCGGACCTGCTCCGCGACAAGACCGTCCCGGCCCACACCGGCGTGGTCATCATGACGGCCGAGGGCGGGATCTCGGGCGCGGTCGAGGCGATGCGACTGGGTGCGCTCGACTACCTGACCAAGCCCTTCGAGCCCGAGGCGCTGGCGCTGACCCTGCGCCGGGCCCGGTCCGCGCGGGCGGTCCGGCGCGTGGCCGAGCAGCAGCGCTCCGGGAGCCCGGGCTACTTCTTCGGCACCGCCCTGGCGGGCCTCAAGACCCAGATCGAGCGCATCCTCGCCGCCGATCGACGGATGGAGACCCACCTGCCCCCGGTGCTCATCGAGGGGGAGACCGGAACCGGCAAGACCTCGCTCGCCCGGGCCATCCACCGCGAGGGTCCCCGCGCCGACGGGCCGTGGGTGGAGATCAACTGCTCGGCGATCCCGGAGCATCTGGCCGAGTCGGAGCTGTTCGGCCACGAGAAGGGGGCCTTCACCGACGCCCGGAGCACCCGCATCGGCCTCTTCGAGGCGGCCCACGGCGGCACGCTGTTCCTCGATGAACTGACCAGCCTGTCCCTGCCCATCCAGGCCAAGCTCCTGACGGTCCTGGAAGACCACCGCATCCGCCGGGTCGGTGGTTCCAAGGACATCGCCGTGGATGTCCGCGTCATCGCCGCGGCCAACCAGAACCTGCGCCAACGGGTTTCCCAAGGGGCCTTCCGGGCCGACCTGCAGCACCGGCTCGATCTCTTCCGACTGTCCATCCCGCCGCTGCGGGAACGAGGGGGCGACCTGCTGCCCTTGGCCGCCTCCCTGATGGAGGGCATCGCCGCGCGGCATCGGCTGCCGGTCCGGCCCGTCTCGGAGACCGGCCGCCGTCGGCTGCTGGGCTACGGGTGGCCCGGCAACGTCCGCGAGCTGGCCCATGAACTCGAGCGCGCCCTGGTGTTCGAGGATGGCGAGGCGCTGAATTTCGACTCCCTGCTGGGTGCCGGTGGAGGGAACCTCGAGGTCGCCCCGGCCGCCGGTCCGGCCATCGCGCTCGCCCCCGGTCCCGGACCGTCGGACACCTGGTGGAACGACGGGTTCCGCTTCCCGGAGCAGGGCTTCGATCTCGAGGCGGCCATCCTGCACATCATCCGGCAGGCCCTCGAACAGTCCTGCGGCAACGTCTCGGCCGCGGCCCGTCGGCTGGGGGTGTCGCGCGACTACCTTCGCTACCGGCTGGGACCCAAGGGCGGCGGCCCGGGCTGACCTGCACCGGGCCCCGGGGTGTTCCGGCGGGGGGCCAGAGACCCCGACGGTGCCTCAACGCATCGAATCGAGGACCGTCCCCAGTCGCTCCAGGCCCGCACTGAAGATCTCGGGCTTGCAGCCCAGGCCCACGCGGAAGGCCTGGGGCTCGCTGAAGAACGAGCCGGGCGTGACCGTGGCCTCGAGGGCGCGCAGGCGATCGCACAGCACCTCCACCGAGCCGCGGCGCAGCCGGGGGAAGGTCACGGTGCCCACCGCCAGCGGAGGGCTGTCCAGCAGGTCGCCCCGCTCGGCCAGGAAGGCGTTCCACGCGGCGCGGTTGGGTTCGAGGATGCCGGCCGACCGGGCCCGCAGCCGGGGCAGTTCGCGCAGCGCCACGAGGCTCAGGCGCTCGGCGCTGTGGGCCGGGATGACGCCCAGCAGGTCGTTGAGCCGCCACATCCGCTCGATGAGCGACGGCTCGGCCACCACCCAGCCGCACCGCAGCCCGCTGAGTCCGTAGACCTTGGTCAGGCTCCCGGTGGTGACGAGGCGAGGGTCGGCCCGGTGCGCGGTCGGGGGAGGCGGGACCGCCGCCGCGTCGAGGTACACCTCGTCGATGAGCACCCGGGC
>VHCX01000036.1 GCA_016871615.1 Verrucomicrobiota bacterium | reverse complement strand
ACCAGCACCGCATCGAGGCCGTCGGCGGAGCGTCGGACCAGCGCGTAGACCGGTGCGTGCGGCTGGCTCACCCGCTCCAGCACCGCCCCGTCGAAGAAGCAGGGATGATGGGAAACCAGCCGGTTGAGGTTGGCCAACTCGCCCACGATGGAGTCGTTGGCACCCCAGGCCAGCCCGCGGCTGCTGTGCACGTTGATCTGCTCGGTGGCGCACCACTCCACCCCGGCGGTGAAGCCGAAGCCGCCCTGCACCGAGGTCAGGGCTGCGAGACGGTTCCTGAAGAGCGACCAGCGCCGGCCCTCCGGCGTGGGGGGCTGGCCGGGCACGCCGCCATTGGCCGCGAGGCGGGAGTTGTCGTGGGTCTCGCTGTAGTGGATCAGCACGCCCGACCGGCCGCTTGCCTGGAGGTGGTGGTCGAGGTAGCCGCTGATCCCCAGGGCGCCATGGTTCTGGAAGAGCTCGCTGTAGGCCCATTGCATCCCGCCGTCGGCGAGGCAGGCCTCCGTGGCCTCCCAGGGACCTCCCAGGCCCTCGAGCAGGAAGACCGTGTCGGGGAATTCGCGCCGCACCTTCGCCGTGATGAATTGCCAGACGTGGGGCGGGACCTTGTAGCCGGCGTCGCATCGGAAGGCGTCCACCCCGCGCCGGCACCAGACCAGGAAGGCGTCCGCCAGGTAGTCCCAGAGGGCGACGTGGCGCTGGTCCATCTCGACCAGGTCCTCCCAGACGACATTCCAGGCACCGGGGCTCTCGAACTCGCCGTCGCCCTTGCGGACGAACCATTCGGGATGCTGTTCCCATTCGGCGCTGCCCCAGCCGGTGTGGTTGATCACCAGGTCGAGCATCAGGCGTGCGCCGCGGGCGTGCACCGCGCGGGCCAGCTCGCGGAACTGGTCCACGCCGGTGGTCCTGCGGTCGAACTCGACGAGAGCGGGGTCCACCAGCGTGAGGTGCTGCAGGGCGTAGGGCGAACCGTAGCGGCCGAAGCGCGCGAAGGTGGTGGGCGTAGGGCTGACCGGCAGCAGGTGGACGATCCGGCAGCCGAGCCGGTCCACGATGTGGGGCAGCTCGGCGATGACGGAGCGGAGCGTCCCGCTGGGCGGGATCACCGTGAAGCCCTCCTGGTCGAGGGCCTTGAGGATCGGGGTGTGGTGGTCGTTCGCCGTGGAGAGCCGGCGCTTGGACCAGTCACCGAACATCCGGGGGAAGGCGCAGTACACCGTGTTGGCCGTGCGCGTCCAGGACGGCTGGATGCTGATGCCCACGTCCGCGCCGGCCGGCCAGTGCTGGAAGCCCCTCGGGTCGATGGCGTAGGCCTTGGCCTGGAAGTAGCCAACCTCGGTGAGGGGCACGGTCAGGGACCAGGCGCCGTCGGCGGTCGGTTCCAGCGGCAGGTCGCGCCAGGCCGCGCCGGCCAGGGGCAGCTTCCCGAAGTGGGACTGGAGGATTTCGTCCCGCACCCGCCCGGCGCGGCCGAGGTTGGTCCGCAACCGGCCCTCCCAGCCGGAGGCCGTGCCGCCGTCGGGCACCCGGAGGACGAAGGTCATCGTGTCGCCGGCGTGTCGGACGACACGGGTTCCCGGCGAGGGGGTCATGGAGGGTCCGGCCATGGGTTCGGGTTGCCGGTCCACCGGCGATCCGGCGTCCCTGGCGCCGCGAGCATGGTGGGGCAGGCGGGGCCGGAGCAACCCCGGATCACGTCCCCGGCCCTTGACCGCGATGACGGCCGGGTCAGTCGCGGATGCGCAGACGTCCGATGAACGTCGGCAAGAGCGCCCCGCAGACCAGGGTCACCGCCAGGGCCGCGCCGGCCCGTCCCCAGTGGCCGTAGATGGCCCATCCGCCGGCGAAGATGAGCGCCCAGATGCCGAAGGAGGCGAGGACGGAGCAGGCGATGCCGGCCCCGAGGTCGGAACCATGGCCCAGCGAAGTGTCCTGCAACTGCACCCGCTCATGGCCCGCCCGGTCGAGGACGGGCTTCCAGCCGGCCCCGCCGGGCTGCACCCGCCGGTAGAACTCGCGGAGGGTGTCGGTGGCCGTGGGTCCGGTCAGCAGGGCCACCGCCAGCGAACCCACGGTGGTCACCGCCACGCCGATCACCATGCGCTTCCACTCCGGCACGCCGTCGGCCGCCGAGGAGAGCCTCCAGAAGAGCGCCATGCCGAAGGACAACGTCATGGCGGCGATCTCGGCCGCGGCGTTGATCCGCCACCAGAACCACCGGAGGATGAGCACCAGGCCGGTACCCGCCCCCACCTGCATCATCAGGTTGAAGTTCGACAGGGCGTCCTGGAGTTGGAGCGCCAGCCAGCAGGACGCGGCCATCAGGGCCATGGTGACGACCCGGCCGAGCCACACCTGTTGCGCGTCCCCGGCCTTCGGGTTGATGAAGCGCAGGTACAGGTCGCTGACCACGATGGACGATCCGTAGTTCACCTGGGTAGACATGGTGCTCATGTAGGCCGCCGCCAGCGATGCCACCATGATGCCCATCAGGCCGGGGGGCAGGAAGGTGAGCATGGCCGGGTAGGCCAGGTCGTCCTGCACGATCTTCGGATCGAGGTGTGGAAACCGCGCCTGGAGCGAGGCCACGTCGGGGAAGACGACCATCGAGGCCAGCGCCACCAGGATCCACGGCCATGGACGCAGGGCATAGTGCATGACGTTGAAGAACAGGCAGGCTCCGAGGGCGTGCTTTTCGTTCTTGGCGGCCAGGAGGCGCTGGGCCACATACCCGCCGCCGCCCGGCTCGGCCCCCGGGTAGTAGATGCTCCACCAGGTCACGAGCAGGGGAATCAGGAACACCGCCATCACCACGTCGTGGGGCGTGGAGGCGAAGTCGGGCACGACGCTCATCTTGGCCTGGACCCTGGGGTCGGCCAGCAGCTTGGAGAGGCCGCCGACCTGCGGCAGCCCGACCACGTGCACCGCCGCCCAGACCGCGCCCACCATGGCGATGACGAACTGGACGAGATCCGTCAGCAGGACGCCCGTGAGCCCGCCCACCATGCTGTAGGCCACCGTGATCACCGAGGCCACCGCGATGGTCTTCACCGGGTCCAGGCCGAACATCACGCCGCCGATCTTGATGGCCGCGAGCGAGACGTTGGCCATCACCAGCATGTTGAAGAAGATCCCGAGGTAGACCGCACGGAACCCGCGCAGGAAGGCCGCCGGCCGGCCCGAGTAGCGCAGTTCATAGAACTCGATGTCGGTCATCATGCCGCTGCGCCGCCAGAGCTTGGCGAAGAGGAAGACCGTGGTGGTGCCGGTGAGCAGGAGGGCCCACCAGACCCAGTTGCCGAACACGCCGTCCTTGCGGACGATCCCCGCCACCAGATTCGGGGTGTCGGTGGCGAAGGTCGTCGCGACCATCGAGGTTCCCAGCAGCCACCAGGGCATGGTGCGGCCGCTCAGGAAGTAGCTCTCGTAGTCCTTGCCCGCCGACTTGCCGACGAACAGGCCGATGGCGAGGTAGAGGAGGAAGGTGGCGGCGATGATGACCCAGTCGAGCGTCGCGAGGTGCATGGCAAGGTTTCCGGTGGCGGTGGAGGCGTCGGGTCGGGAGTCTTGGGCCAACGGCGCGAATGGCAAGCCCCGTCGGGGCCGGCGCACGGCGCCGTGGTCTTCCCCCGGTCAGAAATTCGATTCCTTGTCCTTGAAGAGCAGGTTGAAGGTGGTCATCGAACCGTAGCACCGGGTGATGTACTGCTGCCAGTCGAACTTCTCGGCCGAGGACAAGGTCTCGCTGGCGTTGATCTTCTGCTCCAGCACCCGGAGTTGGTTGCGCATCATCACGAGCTTGTGGAAGAAGGTCTCCAGGTCGACTTCCTTGGCCTGGAGCGACGGGTCGGCCGGTTGCAGCACCATCCGGCCGGCCTTCCACCGCGAGGCCAGTTCGTGGACGGAGCCATCCGGGCGCTCGACGCCCAGTCGATCGACCGTCGCATCCACCACCCGGGTGAGCAGGGTCTCCAGCGGCATCGAGAGGCCGGAAAGGCCGGCCTGCGGCTCGGCCGGTGCCAGACCGCCGCTTTCCGGCTCGACGGGCTTGCGGCCCTCGAGGAAGAGGATCTCGGCGGCGAATTCGTTGATGGCCTTGACGACCCCCTCGCCATGCTGGGGGTGGAGGACGCGCTGACCGAGATGCAGATCCTGGAGTTTCACGCCCCGAGTCGAGCAGGTTCCGTCCGCGTTGCCGAGCCCGGGATCCGGTCGGGCCGGGGCGGGTGGCGGTAGCGGCTCGGTGTGACGGGGTGACCCACAAGACCGGCCTCTTCGGCATATTCCCTAGGCACCCTTCCGGAACAGGCGCTTGCCAAGAGCCCCGTCCTCCGTAGTCTCCGCGCTTCACGTTGCCTCACATGCTGTCCCAAACCTACGTCGCGATCCTGGCCCAAGGCGGGCCTCCCATGTCCGAAGCGGACACGAAGAAACAAATGTTCACACAGGTGGGCATGATGGTGTTCATCGGCATCATCTTCTATGTGATGCTCATCCGGCCGCAGCAGAAGCGGGCCAAGGAGCAGGCCAAGCTCGTCAGTGAACTCAAGGCCGGCGACAAGGTGACCACCACCTCCGGGATTGTGGGCGTGGTCGTCGGCATCAAGGACAACTCCGTGACCCTTCGCTCAGGCGAGTCCAAGCTCGAGGTGACCAAGGCCGCCATCGGTGAGGTGGCGCCAGGCACCCCGGCCTCCTGACCTCCACGGCCACCCCTGAATTCCTGTTTTTCCCCATGAACCGCAGTCATCTCTGGAAACTCGTCCTGGTCCTCCTGGTCATCGCCTGGTCGGCCGGCGAGATCTACCCGCCGACCTCGAAGAACCTGATCGAGGCCTTCGAGCAGCAGTCCTCGACCCCCAACAAGGCCTTCGACGAGATCGTCAAGAAGGCCCAGCAGCTGGACGCCTCGAACACCGACAAGCTGCCGGGGATCACCTACTCGAACCTGCTCGTTGCCATCGGCACCAACGACATCCGGCCCTTTTTCCCGAGCAACTACGTCAATGTCGCCGTCGAACGCGACCTCAACCGGGGCATCCTCAACCGCGTGCAGCGCTCGGCCGCCGGGCAGTTCCGCCTGGGCCTCGACCTCCAGGGAGGCACCCAGTTCCTATTGGAGATGGACATGAGCCGGGCCCTGACCAATGCCGGCGTCGCGATGAACACCGACTTTATCGCCGAGCAGGCGGTCGAGGTCCTGCGTCGCCGGGTGGACCGCTTCGGCGTCGCCGAGCCGGTCATCGCGCCGGCCGGTGGCGGGCGCATCCTGGTCCAGTTGCCGGGCCTGAGCGAGGCCGACAAGCAGCAGGCCAAGGCCCAGATCCAGAAGGCCGCCTTCCTCGAGTTCCGGATGGTGCATCCCGAGAACGAGGCCCAGTTGTCCCGCGGCGTGGTGCCCCCGGGCTACGTGCGCATGTTCGAGATGGTGCCCTCGGGCACCCCGGGACAGCGCGTGCCGCTGCCCATCCTGGTGAAGCGCAGCCCTGAGCGGGGGCTCTCGGGCAAGCACGTCGAGGGTGCCGGTGTCGGTCACGATCCGGCGACCGGATCGCCCTACGTCAGCTTCAGCCTCAAGCAGGAGGGCGCCCAGCTCTTCGCCGAGATCACCCAGGCCGCCGTCGGTGAGCGTCTGGCGATCATCCTCGACGGCGAGGTGATCTCCGCACCCCGCATCAACGGGCCCATCGTGGGCGGCAATGGCCAGATCACCGGTTCCTTCACCGACAAGGAGGCCTTCGAGCTGGCGACCTCGCTGGAGAACCCGCTGGCCGCGCCCCTGGAGGTCAAGGAGGAGCGTGGCGTGGATCCCTCCCTGGGCGCGGACGCCATCGCCTCCGGCAAGACCGCCACGCTGCTGGGCGTCGGGGCCGTCGCCGTGTTCATGATCGTCTACTACCTGGCGGCCGGCCTGGTCGCCAACGTGGCGCTGATCCTCAACCTCGTCATCATGCTCGGGGTGATGTGTTCGCTCGATGTCACCTTCACCCTGCCGGGCATCGCCGGCATCGTGCTCACCATCGGCATGGCGGTGGATGCCAACGTGCTGATCTACGAGCGCATGCGCGAGGAATTGGCCGCAGGCAAGTCGGTGCGTGGGGCCGTCGCCTCGGGCTACGACAAGGCATTCGGGACGATCTTCGATTCCAACCTGACGACGCTGATCTCGTCGGTGCTACTCATCCTCATGGGCACCGGACCCATCAAGGGCTTCGGCGTGGCGTTGACGGTCGGTCTGTGCGTCTCGATGTTCACCGCGCTGGTGGTTACCCGCCTGATCTTCGATTTCCTCCTGGCCAAGAACATCCTCAGGTCGCTGCCCATGCTGCACATCATCAAGGGCACCAACATCCGCTTCCTGAACTTCGCCAGGCCTGCATTCATCGCCTCTTGGCTGCTCATCGTCGTGGGCATCGGCTACGGGATCTTCGTCCGCGGCAACAACATGCTGGGCATCGAGTTCGCCGGCGGTGACGAACTGCAACTGCGGTTCGCCCAGCGGGTGGACACCGAGAAGGTTCGCGAGACCCTCACCAAGGGCGGCATTGGCGAAACCCGCATCCAGTACCAGACCGAGGGGGCCGGGGACAGTCGACGGGAGTACCTGTCCATCACCGCCGCCAAGGATGCGGGTCTGAAGGCCGAGGAGGTTCTGAAGAAGGCCTTCCCCGAGTCGAAGTTCGAGCGGGTCCGCATGGACTCGGTCGGTGCGACCATCGGCAAGGAGATCCAGAAATCGGGCGTGATCGCCTCGGTGCTGTCGCTCTTCGGCATCCTCGTCTACGTGGCCTTCCGCTACGAGTTCAGCTTCGCGGTCGCCGCGGTGGTGGCCGTCGCCCACGACGTGCTCATGACCATCGGTTGGTACTGCCTGACCGGCCTGGCCGGCGAGGGACGCCAGTTCAACGCCACCTTCGTCGCGGCGCTGCTGACCATCATCGGCTTCTCCATCAACGACACCATCGTGATCTTCGACCGCATCCGCGAGGACCTGAAGATGGGTGTCGGCGGGTCGTTCACCTCCCTGATCGACCGGGCCCTCAACCAGACGCTGAGCCGGACGATCATCACCTCGGGCACCGTGTTCCTGGCCACGGTCTCGCTGTATGTCTTCGGGGGCGGAGCGATCAACGACTTCGCCTTCACCTTCCTGGTCGGCATCCTTACCGGTACCTACTCCTCCATCTACATCGCCAGCGCGCTGGTGGTCTGGTGGCACAAGGGCAAGCGGCCGGTGATGGGCACGGTCATTCCCGCCGGCGGCGCCGTCGGGGAGGGCGAGAGCCCGGCCGCCGCCCAGGCCTGAGGGCCTGCCGTGACGGTCCGCGCATCGGGCGGGGTTCCTCCGGGAATCCCGCCCGTGCCGCTTTTGGGGCCTCGTCGGGAACTTCGTTTGGGACCGCCTGCGGCGCGGATTCAATGGACCGGCGACGGGACGGGGGGAAGGCCCGCACGCGGCGCCGTCTGGAGGCCGAGGTGGGCGGGGGCCCCATCGAAGGTCAGCCGGCCGTCGAGGTTGACCACGCCCTGGAAGGGGTCGTTGTCGATCAGCACGTTTCCGTCGAGGTCCAGCCAGTCGGTCAGGGAGGCCAGATGCGCGGCGGCGCTGATGAGCACGGAGGACTCGATCATGCAGCCCAGCATGGTCTTGAGACCGAGCCGGCGGGCCGCCTCGAGGGCCTCCTTGGCCGCGGTGACGCCGCCGGTCTTCACGAGCTTCACATTGACCCCGTGGAAGCAGCGGGCACACCGGTCGGCGTCGCGGGCATCCTGGTAGGACTCGTCCCCGACCAGGGGCAACGGCGACCGCTCCTTCAGCCAGATCGCGTCGGCCTCGGGGACGTCGGGCGGCATGGGCTGCTCGACAAACTCGATGGGGCCGTGCCCGGTCAGGGACCGGATCCGCTCAAGGGCCTCCTCCCGGGTCTTCCAGGCGGCGTTGGCGTCGACCCGCAAGGGCTTGCCCGGCAGCGTCCGCCGGACGGCCGCCAGGTTGGCGGCGTCGGTCGGGGCGCCGAGCTTCATCTTGAGCACGGGGAAACGTGCGGCCTCCCGGGCCTTGGCCTCCATCCGCTCCGGCGTGTCGAGCCCGATCGTGAACGAGGAGACCGCTCCGGAGGCCGGGAACCCGAGGCCGAGAAACCGGTGCAGCGGCAGGCCGGCGGCCCGAGCCGCGCCATCCAGCAGGGCGACGTCCACCGCACACCGGGCCGGCATGCTCGGATCGGGCAGCGATTCGAGGTAGGACCGCGAGCCCGGGAGATCATCAAAGGAAAGGCGGGACGGGTCGATGCGGCGGAGGAACGCCTCCACGGTCCCGGGGGTCTCCCGGTATTGTGTGGACGGCGAGGCCTCGCCAAGGCCGCGGCGACCGGCGCGGTCGGTCAATTCCAGGAAGACGACCGGGCAATGGCGTTTGCCGCCGATCCGTCCGGAGCGCACATCGGTCGCGATGGCCCAGGCATGGGTGAGGGCCAGGTCGAAGCGCCAGGCGGTCGTGGCGGTGACGGGTTCAGGCGACAGCATGATGGGACTCCCGGGAATCGTCGGCTCAGGCCGGCCGGTTCCCCGATGGCTTCAGGAGGTCCTCGGCATGCCACTGCGCGGCCTGTCCGCCGCCGAGCATCCGTCCCAGCTCCGCCACGCGTTCCGCGCGATCGAGACGCTGGATCCGGGATTCGGTCCGGCCGTCCCGCACCTCCTTGATCACCTGGAAGTGCGTGCCGGCGGCGGCGGCCACCGGGGCGAGGTGGGTGATGCAGAGCACCTGGTGACGCGATGCGATGGTGGCCATCTTTTGGCCGACGGCATGGGCGGTCTCGCCACCGACGTTGGCGTCGACCTCGTCGAAGACCAGCACCGGCACGGTGTCCTGGTCGGCCAGCACGGTCTTGAGGGCCAGCATCACGCGCGCCAGTTCGCCGCTCGAGGCGATGGACCGCAGGGGTCTGGCGGGTTCACCGGGGTTGGGGGCGAATTGGAACTCCATGCGGTCCATCCCGGTCTCGGTCGCCCGGGCGGTGTCGGGATCATGGGACAGGCCGGCCTCGAAGCGGCTCTGACGGAAACCGAGGCTGGCCAGTTCGCCTTCGGCGGCCCGGTTCAGTCCGGGCAGCACCGCCCGGCGGTGTTCCGAGAGCTGTCGTCCGCACGCGGCCAACCTCGACTCCACCTCCCTCAATCCGGCGTCGATCCGCTCCAGCTCGGCGTCGCGCCCCTCGAGCGCCTCGAGGCGGGCGCGCGCCTCGGCCCCAAAGGCCAGCACCTCCTCGGGCGTCCCGCCGTACTTGCGCTGGAGCGACTGGAGGAGGTCGAGCCGCTCCTCGAGGGCCGCCAGGCGCGACGGGTCGACCTCGATGCGGTCGGCATACCGTGAAAGTCCCGCCTGGAGGTCCCGGAGCAGGTCGGTGGCCTGCCCCTGCAGGTCGAGCAGGGCTTGGGCTCCCGGATCGATGCGTGCCAGCTCCTGCAGCGACCGGCCGACCGCCCCCAGGCTCGTGAGGGTGGCATCGTCCGCATCGCCGAGGGTGCCAAGGGCACCCTGCGTGAGCTCCTGCAGCCGTGCCGCGTTGGCCACCCGTGAATGCTCGGCCTCCAGTTCGGCCCGTTCGCCGGGGCGGAGGCGGGCCTCGGTGATCTCGCGGACCTGGTGTCGGAGCAGGTCCAGCTGCTGAGCGTAGGTGCGCTCGTCGACAATCAGCGCCGCCTTGGCCTCCCGCAACCGCGCCCGGTGGTGAAGGTGCCCGGCGAAGGCCTCCCGAAGCGCGTCGAGACCGCCATAGGCGTCCACGAGGCTCAACTGCAACCGGGGATGGAGCAGTGACTGGTGGTCGTGCGGCCCGTGCAGGTCGATGAGCCACCCGCCCATCTCCTCGAGGGTGGCCAGCGTGGTCGCGCTGCCGTTGACGAACTGTCGGTTGGTTCCGGAGGCGGTGAAGGAGCGCTTCAGCACCAGTTGCCCGGCCTCGCAGGGCTCGAGCCCCCGCTCCTCGAGGAACGGCCCCAGACGACCGGCCAGGGACCCCACCTCGAAGACGGCCTCCACCGAGCAGGCGTCGGCCCCAGACCGGAGGGCGCCGCGGTCGGCCCGGCGGCCGAGGACCAGGTTCAAGGCGCCGAGGATCACCGACTTGCCGGTTCCGGTCTCGCCGGTGATGGCGCAGAACCCCGGCTCCAGCTCCAGGGTGAGATCCGCCACGAGGGCCAGGTTCTTGATCCGCAGGACGCTCAGCACGACGCCCATCAAACGCCTTCCGGGGCTGGAGGGAAACCCCAAAGGCGGAGACGGCGCTCCCCGGGGCGACGGCGCCTCCCCTGCAAAATACCGCTAGGCAATCCGGTGGGTTTCGACGCATTTTGCGCCCGTGTCACAGGGTGTGCAGACCGTCACGTCGGCGGCCGAGGTGTCCTTCGAGGAGGCCCTCAGGAAGCTTGAGTCCATCGTCGAGGCGATGGAGTCCGACGACCTGCCGCTGGACCAGTTGATCCAGCGCTTCGAGGAGGGCGCCGTGCTCGCCAAGTTGTGCCAAGACCGCCTGGGCGAGGCCGAGGTGAAGGTCCGGCGTCTCGAGGAGAACCTCGACGGGGTTCTTACGACGCGTCCCGTGGGCGACGACGGCCCCGGCGCCGCCTAAACGCCCTGAAACCGCCCGCGCCGCGCCGCCGCATCCCAGTTTTTCCCCGCAGTCCCAACCCCATGAGCCGCTATCTCGAAATGGTCGATCACCCGTCGCACGTCAAGAAGTTGACCCCGGAGCAACTGACCGAACTGGCCGCCGACATCCGCCAGGAGTTGATCGAAGGGTTGGCCAAGAGCGGCGGGCACCTTGGCCCCAATCTCGGGGTGGTGGAGCTGTCGATCGCCCTCCACCGGGTCTTCGAGACCCCCAGGGACAAGTTCGTATGGGACGTCAGCCACCAGGTCTACGTCCACAAGATCCTGACCGGTCGGCGGGACCGCTTCCGGACCATCCGCACCACCGACGGCCTCAACGGGTTCGCTCTCCGCACCGAGAGCGACCACGACTGCTACGGTGCCGGGCATGCCGGCACGGCGCTCTCGGCGGCGCTGGGCATGTGCGCCGCGCGGGACCAGAAGAAGACCGACGAGAACGTGGTCTGCATCTTCGGCGACGCGGCCCTGACCAACGGCATCAGTTTCGAGGCGCTCAACAACATCAAGTGCACCACGAAGCGCTTCATCGGCATCCTCAACGACAACGAGTGGTCGATCGCCAAGAATGTCGGGGCCGTCGCCGAGTACCTTGGCAAGCTGACGGCCAGCCCGCGGTACAACCGGCTCGCCCGAGAGTTCACCAACTGGCTCAAGCGCCTGCCCCGGGGCGAACAGGTGGCCATGCTCGGGGCCAAGACCGAGGAGGCCCTGAAGGGCATCGTCGGGTCGGTGGCGCTGGAGCCGGCCCACAACCAGCTCGACGCGGACGGCCGGGGCGGCCATGGCAGCGCGCTCCTGTTCGAGGAATTCGGCCTCCGGTACCTGGGGCCCATCGACGGCCACAACCTGCCGCTCCTGGTCAGCACGCTGGAGTTCGCCAAGACCTGCCATGGACCGGTGGTGATCCACGTGCTCACGCAGAAGGGCAAGGGGTACGAAGCCGCCCTGAAGCACCCCGAGAAGTTCCATGGCCTCGGAGCCTACGACGCGGCCACCGGGCAGACCCCGCCGCCCAAGGCCGGGGCGGCACCGATGTGGCAGGAGGTCTTCGGCCGCACCATGGTCAAGCTCTGCCAGAAGGACAAGTCGGTGGTGGGGATCACCGCGGCGATGCCCAGCGGCACCAGCCTCAAGCTGCTCGAGCAGGCGGTGCCCGGGCAGTACTACGACGTGGGCATCGCCGAGGAGCATGCCGTGATCTTCGCCGCCGGCATGGCGACCATGGGATTCCATCCCGTGGTGGCCATCTACAGCACCTTCCTCCAGCGGGCCTACGACTGCATCCACCACGACGTGTGCCTGCAGGACCTGCCGGTGATTTTCTGCATGGACCGGGCGGGCCTCAGCGCCAACGACGGACCGACCCATCACGGGCTCTTCGACATCGCCTACCTGCGCTGCCTGCCGCAGATCATCGGCATGGCCCCGGCCGACGAGGACGAGCTGCAGGACATGATGTTCACGGCGACGCTGCAGCAGCACCCGGTGGCCATCCGCTACCCGCGCGGCAACGCGGAGGGGGTGCCGATCAAGGACCAGCCCGACGTCGTCGGGATCGGCCAGGCGAAGGTCGATTCGCAGTTCGAGAGCCGCCCCGGGGCGACCAAGGTGGCCCTCTTCGGCCTGGGCCCCATGCGGACGCTGGCCCGCGAGGCCGCCCGGAGGCTGCGCGCCGAGGGATACGACGTGGCGGTCGTCAATCCGCGCTTCTTCAAGCCCCTCGACACCGGGATCCATCGCTTCTTCGGGGAGGCGGCCGACCTCGTCGCCACGCTCGAGGACCATGTGGCGATGGGCGGATATGGCAGCGCCGTGCTCGAGTGCCTCAGCGAGGCCGGGATCCGGACGCCAGTGTTCCGTCTGGCGTGGCCGGACCAGTTCATCGAGCACGCCTCGAGCGTCGACTACCTCCGCCAGAAGCACGGCCTGACGGTCGATCGCCTGGTGGCCGAGGTGACGGCCCGGCTGCCGGCCACCCGGGCCACCTCCGTGACCGGGGGGGCGCAGGGGTGAGCCGGGGGGGCGGGCGGGTTCCCGGCCTCCGGATCCCGCGACTGCCGCCGCCAGGAACCTTGAGCCCAAGGGGCGGGTGACGATTGGGGCGGGCCGAGGGTGGCCTTCTCCCGCGTCCCTGGCCGGCCTGATGGGAGTTGATCCGCAGCGAGCCGCCCGGCGACCCTGAAATCCATGACCGGGATCCTGTTCAACCCCACCGCCCAGGGCGAGAAGGCGCTCCGGTTCCGGGATCGGCTCTCGGCGCTGGGGGCCGGTGTCCGGGTCGTCCCCACCCGAGGGCCCGGCGACGCGCGGGGCCTCGCTGCGGCCCTCGCGAGGGAGGGGTTGGAAACGATCGTCGCCGCGGGCGGGGACGGCACCGTCAACGAGGTGCTCAACGGCCTGGCCGACGTGCCCGGAGCCCTTGAAGCCACCCGCCTGGCCGTGATCCCGCTCGGAACGGTCAATGTCCTGGCCAAGGAACTCGGGATTCCGTCCAGCTTCGACGCCGCCTGGCAAGTCGTCCACCAAGGGCGCGAACGGCGCATCGATTTGCCCCAGGCGACCTTCGTGGGCGCGGAGGGGCGGCCGGAGACGCGATGCTTCGCCCTACTCGCCGGCGCCGGACTTTCCGCTCGGGCCATCGCCGGTGTCGATTGGTCCCAGAAGAAACGTTTTGGACCGTTGGCCTATCTGGTCGCCGGAGCCCGGGCCATGCGTCCACCGCATCCCCTCGTCACGGTGACCACCGTCTCCCATTCTGCCATGGGTCCCGTCGTGGAGATCGGATCCGGCCATTACTTCGGTGGGCGGCTGGAACTTTTCCCGGCAAGCCGCCTCGACGATGGCCGACTCGGGATCACGGTGATCACCCGGCTGGACTGGGCCACCCTGATCGGGACCTGGATCCGGATGACCTTGCGGCGGATCCGCACGTCGTCGGTTCGTCAGGTCTTTCAGGCCGACCAACTCCACCTCGCCTGTGCCGGACCCATGGGCTTGCACCTCGATGGCGACCTGGTCGGAGCCCTCCCGGCCTCCATCACCGTGCGACCAAGAGCCCTGCGGGTCGTGGTGCCGTGAGCGGTTCCGCTGCGGGATTCCCTGCCCGCATCGGAAGGCACCACGTGTCAGCTACTGCATTGACGGCATCGGACGATGCCATCAAACTCCAAAACGTGGTTGCTCGCAAATCCAACCACTCGACGAGGTGTACGCGCGGGCCAAGCAGGTCTGCCAGACCCGGGAGATACCGCTGGCCGAGTTCGTCCGGCGAGGAATCTAATACACCCTCAGCGTTTATGCTTCCGATTCGGACGCCCGCCGCAACAATGGAAGTCGGTAAAATCCAAGAAACTCAGGGCGGTGATCCGTCAACCATGATCAGGTTTTTGGTCATTGCGCTGGTATTGGCAACTGGTTGCTCGCAACCGAACCCGACCGACTTCGAAATATCTGTGGTCAAAACACCTACCACCGACCCAGATCGTCAAGAGACGCAGGTTCGTTTCCGAGTCCCGCCCGAATCAGCGATCCAGGTTGCCAGTGGTTGGGGCAAAGAAACTATTTACACGGACCGACCCAATTCAGACGGCGTGTTTGCCGCCAAGCTGGTGGTGACTCGCGACAAGCCCGGCGACGACGACGGTTTCCGCCGATTCGCGGCCTTCATCAACGTCGGCAGGCCGGAAAGAAAGCTGGGAAGTCATATCATCTTCACCTTCGCCTAGGATCGATCACTTGAGGATTTGCTCGAGGTCACTGCAACCAGCGGGCCGGTTCAATTGGGAATTCCGCATCGTCTTGGAACTCTCAACGGAAAACCGATCACCCTTCTTGTGCGCCCGGGTGTCGGATTGCCTCGATTGGGTTCGGACCGCCTCCAGTAAACGGCAAGCCCCGCAGGTGGGATTTGGCCGATAGAACCCGAATTCCCGACATGAATCCTTTGAGAAACCGCGTGCGGTCCTTGTTGGGCTGGCTGGTCCTGGCGATGGGTTGGATCCACGTGGCCGTCGCCGAGCCGCAGGCTCAAACGGCACGACCTCCGCAGGGAGTTGCCGACCAGGCCGAGTGGCTGGAGAACATGATCCGCTTCCACCGGTACACCGCCGCCGAGGTTCGCGCGGCCACCGGGCTGAGCGATGAGGTGATCGCGGCGGCCCTGAAGCAGTGGGGCATGCCGGCCGATGCTTCATCGGGTTCCGGGGCGGCGGGTGGAACGATCCGCGTCCTGCCCTATCCCGGCGGCCGGCATCCGCGATTGGGATTCTTCGAGGGCGCGATCGATCCGCAGCGTGACACCAAGGTCAGTCTGTTCCCTCCTTGGGACAACGGGGGCCAGGTGGTGGTGGATGTCCCTGAGGCAATCTGGTCCCACCTCGGCTTGAATTACCTCGCTCACCGACACATTCCAACGATCTGGGAAAAAGCCGGCCAACCCTTGGAACCCGTGGAATGGAGCCGGCGTGCTGACGGTTCGCTGGCCATGATGCGGACGCTGCCCGACGGGGTGGCCTTTGGGACCCGGGTGACGCCGGGGGTGGGACACGCGGAATTCCGGGCATGGGTGCGCAACGGCAGCACCCAGGCCTTGCGGCAGCTCAGCGCCCAGGTCTGCGTCCTGCTCGGGCGGGCCACCGGTTTCGCCGATGCCGCGGCGGGTCGGCGGATCCTCGAGGCGCCGTTCGCGGCCGCGGCCGATGCCAGCGGACGGCGCTGGGTGATCACCGCGTGGGACGGGCTGAACCGCGTCTGGCAGAACCCCCCGGTGCCCTGCATCCATGCCGATCCCCGGTGGAGCGACTGCCCGCCCGGTGAGACGCGCGAGGCCCGTGGCTGGGTCTGGTTCTTCGAGGGCGCCGACCCGGTGCCTGAGTTCGACCGCCTGCGCCGGGAGTTCCTGGCGCGGCCATTGCCGGAGATCCGTCGCCGGCAGCCCATCCCCGAGAAGCTCGTGGTGCTGACCTTCGACGACTCGGTGGCCTCGCTGCATGCGAATGTGCGGCCTCTGCTGAAGGAGTTGGGTTTCGGGGCGAGCTTCTTCATCACCGAGGGCTTCAGCTTCCTCACCAACAAGACCGACTACATGACCTGGCAGCAAATTGCCGAACTGCACCGCGACGGCTTCGAGGTCGGCAACCACACCCGCAGCCATGTGGGCATCGGCCCCGATGTGCTGGGCCGCCTCCGCGAGGAATTGACGCACATCGACGCGTTGTGTGTGCGGCATGGCATCCCCAAGCCCATCAGCTTCGCCTACCCGGGCAACGCCATCCATCCCGGGGCGTTGGCGGTGCTCAGGGACCTGGGCTTCCGCTGGGCCCGACGAGGTGCGCAACCAGAGTTCGCCTACGAGACCGGTCGGGGCGTGGCCTATGAACCGGAGTGGGACCACCCGCTGCTGATCCCCACCACCGGCGACGCTCGCCCCACCTGGACGCTGGAGAACTTCCGGCACGCGGCCGAGCAGGCACGCGGCGGCCGGATCGCGGTGCTGCAGTTCCACGGGGTGCCCGACCGGGATCACCCCTGGGTCAACACGCCGCTCGAACGTTTCCGCGAGTACCTGCAGTGGCTGAAGAACAACGGATACCGGGCCATCGCCCTGCGCGACCTCGACCGGTACATCGATCCGTCAGACGCCCCGCAAGACCCGTGGGCGGTCATCCGCCGCCGCCAATACCTCACGTCCTTGCCGGCACCCAAATAGCGCGCTGGGCGTGGGGCCGGTTCAGGGGGCCTCGGCCGGTGCCTTGCACCACTCGGCCCTGGCCGAAGGCGGGGTGGCGCAGTCGGCGTGCAGGATGGCTCCGAAGCGCATGGTGAAGGCGTCGCCGCGAGGCACGGTCACCCGGCTCTTTTCGCCCTGTTTCATGGCTTCGCGCCCGAACGGATTGGCCACGAAAACGCCGTAGTCGCGATTGTGCCACCAACTGGGACGGAAGTTCGTGGGATCGGCCACGATCTGGATGCCGAGCCGCCGCCCATCCACGGTGCCGGAGTAGTCGCACCAGGCCGCGGCCCGGCCCCAGGTGGCCGAGGCCGAGGTGCGTCCTTCGCTGCTGGTGAGCAGACCGCCGTTCTTCTCGGTCAGCGGCGTGGCCACCCGCGCGGCGAAACCCATCTCCTCCTGATCCCCGAACACCAGGTCGCCCACCTCGCTGCGGAAGGTCGCCTCCCAGAGCAGCACCGTGGCTCCCGGCCGGGCACGGCAGGTGATCCGATGGCGCACCTCACCGATCACGGCACCCTTCGGGTCGACCAGGTGGTTGTCGGTCGCGAAGGTGAGGCGTCCGTCGCGGGCCTCCGGACGGTGGGCGAATCCCCGGTGCACGATGCGCCCGCGGTTGCGCCAGAAGTCCACGCCGTTGATGTCGCCGAAGGCCAGCCACAGGCCGGGGTGCATGGTGTCGTGGTCCACGGCGTCCAGCTGTGGACGGGGCGGGTGATGCCGGCTGACCCGATGGCCTCCAGGGGCGTGGAGATTCGCGAAATGCGGTCGAAGGATGCGGTCGTCCTGAAGGACGAAGTCGGCCAGCGGGAACCCGCCCCGGGTGAGGTGCAGTCGTCCCGGGCTTTCGGAGACGGCGAGCGTATCGGCGGTGGCGATTGCCGCGGCGGGCGTCGCGGCCCCGGAGGTGGGACCCGAGCCCGGAGAACCGCCCGGGGCCGGCGCGCCCTGACGCACGAGGTAGGCCGCGAGATCGGCCACGGCGCGGGCCGGCAGGACAGTGTCATAGGCCGGCATGGCCGATTGGGTCGCAGACCCGCGGGCCGTGATCCTGGCCTTGGGGATCGTTTCACGGCGTCCGTTGGCCAGTCCCAGCGTCACGCTCAGTCCGCTCTCCTCGAGCAGGATGCCGGAGAGTTCCAAGTCGGCGGTCTCCACCCGATGCAGGCTGAAGCCCTCGGTGATGACGGCGTTGGGCTCCAGGATCGATTGCACGAGGTGCTGGACGGGGACCCGGGCCCCCACGACCGAGAGGTCCGGGCCGAAGCCCTGTCCATGGCCGTCGAGCCGGTGGCACTGGAAGCATCCCGCGCCCTGAGGGTGGTGGAAGAGCCACGCCCCGCGCCGGGGATCACCCTCCGGGAAGCGCTCCAACGCCTGGGCCACCGCGGTCTCGCGGGCAGGCGGTGCCGGCAAGGACATCTTGGCCGGGTACAGGTGCTTCGGCTCGGGGCCGAGGTCGGTTCCGGCAGACGGGCTGGCTGACGAACCGCCCAAGGGGCGTCCGCGCACCATCAGGGATGCCCCCTCGCCGGTGGCCTTTTCCATCCAACGCGCCGCAAGTCCAGCCACGCGGGTGTCGTCGTCCTTGGCGAGACGCCGGACCTCGGGCTCGGGCAGGGCATGGTCCTCAAGCAGGGCGAGCAAGGCCGCCCGCCGCACCCCGGCGCGCGCATCGGTCAGGAGCGGGCGAAGCTGGCCGGGTTCCTGAAGCGCGCGCAGCGTCTGCCATCCGGCATAAAACACGGTGTCGTCCGTCTCGCGGGCCAGGGCCTCGAGCAGCGAGGGAACGCCGGGGCGGGCCGAGGCGGCGGGCACCCGGCCCAGCGCCTGGATCGTCGCGAAGCGGAGGCGGGGTTCCTGGTCGGCCAAGCGGGAGACGATGGCCGCAGGCAGGGCCTCCTGGTCGAGCCGGGCGACGCGCCGGTGGGCCACGATGCGGACCGACTGGAGCCGCAGGTTCAGGGGTGATTCGGGATCGGCGGCCTGCCGCTCGAACCAGGTGTCGCCGGTGGCGTCTTGCTCGGCGATCCGGCCAAGGGTCCACGCGGTCCAGGTCTGTCGGCCCTCGGGCATCCTCGGTTTGGAGAGGGCCGTGCGCAGGGCCGAAACCACGGAAGCGCCCCGGCGCACCAATTCCTCCTGGGCTTCGACCCGGCGCACGGGCAGGGGGGACTCGAAGGCCTCGAGCCATTGCGGCACCGACCGGCGTGCCGGTGGACGATCGTGCGGAGGGTTGCTCCGCTTCGAGCCACCAGATCCGACCCGCGCGACGCGGAAAATGCGCCCCTCACTGGCAAACTGCCCATCGCGGTATTCCGCGCCGTAGCCGCGGCCCCAGCCCAGCACCCATAGCGCACCGTCCGGGCCGAACTCGAGGTCGGTGGGCCGGAACAGCGCCTTCCCACCCTCGATGAACGGCAGCCAGTCGCCGCCCTCGGGTCGCATCAGGGCGCCGTCCCAGCGAGGACGCCAGAGGAAGGTGGTCTTGCGCAGCCAGTCGTTGATGAAGAAGACGCCGCGATGCGATGCCGGGAAGGCCGGCGAGTCGCCGAAGACGATGCCGGTTCCCGAGCCTTCGAAGAGCGGGCCGCTGACCGGTGCGGAGGGCGCGTGGGGTTCGGTGCCCCAATGGGCGCTCCAGGGATGGTTCCAGCCGAAGTGGGCCCGGTCGAAGGGCATGAAGACCCGGTCGCCGGTGGTCTGGTCGTTGTCGGTGCCCAGCCAATGGAACCCGGTGTCGAAGGTGATGTCCCAGGGGTTGCGGGAACCCCGCGAGACGATCTCCAGGTTCCGTCCGTCGGGATCGCAGCGCAGCACGCCGCCCTCGCGTCCCCAGTCGTCTTCCGGATCGTGGTAGTTCTTCTCGTAGCGGCCCTTGGCGAAGGTCCTGGCGGCCGGATGATCGGGCGACCCCGGCGGGGCGGTGACGCCCCAGAGGTTCCGGAAGGCCTTCGGCGCAACCCGCCCCGGCTGGGACAGTCCCTTGGAGTTGCCCTTGCTCATGTAGAGCTTGCCGTCGGGGGCCCAGTTCAGGCCGTGCAACCCATGCTCCAGGTTCCCGAGGTCGGTGTAGAGGCGCACGTACTCGTCGGCCTCGTCGTCGCCGTCGAGGTCCCGGACGATCGTCAGGTCGGGCGCATTGGCCACCCACAGGTCACGGCCGCGCCAGGCCAGTCCCTGGATGGCGTTGAACCCGGTGGCGAAGACCTTCGTCCGGTCGGCCTTGCCGTCGCCATCGGTGTCCAGCACCCAGACCACGCTGTCGCCCGGGGTTTTCGGCGTCGGGCTGCGGTACTGCGGACCCATGCCCACGCACAGTCGCCCCTGCAGGTCGAAGGCCATGGAGCAGGGCTGACGCACCAGCGGGTCGCGGGCGAAGGTGGTGATCTCGAAACCCGGCGGCACCGTGGGCATGGCCTCTCGGTCGGCGTTGGGATCCTCGAAGTCGGCGGCGCTGCAAGCCAGGGCGGGAATCCAGGCGAGAGCCCACCGGCGCAGGGTCTGTCTGGTGCGGGCCGCATCGCGGGGGCGGCAGCGGGTTTGAGGAGGGTTCATGGGTTCGCAGGGGTCGAGGTTCGCGGTGCGTCGAGATCGGTGCCGGTGGTGTCGGGCGCCCATCGGATGGCGATCACCCCCAGGAGGTAGACCAGTCCGCAGACCGCACCGATGCGGGGATAGGATCCGCCGAGAGCCACGAAGAGTCCGCCCGCTGCCAGGACGCCGGCGGCAGTGACGAAGCGCCCGACATTGTAGGCGATGCCGCTGCCGGCGGCGCGCACCTCGGTGGGGAAGAGTTCCGGTAGGTAGAGGGGCAGCCAGCCGAAGAACAGCGTGGCCACGAACCCTTGGGCGAAAACGGTCGGCAAGAACCCCGGGGCGAGCGGGCGGGTGCCCACGAAGAGGAACCCGGTCAACGCCGCCGAGGCCAGGCTCATCCACGCATAGGCCCGGCGTCGGCCGAGCGCCTGGGCGATTTGCGCCCCGCAGAAGCTCCCGAGCACGGCCCCGAGCGCCCAATACCCCTGCGCCGAGGCCTTGTAGCCGGGCGCCGCCCCACCGGCCACCGCATCGGCCCACGGGATCATCCACTTGCTGGCCGACCAGGCCCCGACCAACGGGATCGACCCGATCAGGATGCCCACCAGCGTGGTCTGCAGGAGGGGCGGGGTGAACAGCGTCCAGAATACCGGGAGGCGTTTGCTCAGGTCGTTGCCCCCGCCGTGGGAGGCCGTGACCCGCCGGTTGCGCCAGAGCGGCGACTCGGGCACCACCGTCAGGGCGGCGAGCCCCAGCACCGCCGGCAGGGCACCCCATTGGAAGAGCCAACGCCACGAATCCGGCGTCAGCGTCCAGATGCGCACGACCTGCGAGAGCAGCAGGATGCCGCCGTTGAGGGCGGCTCCCATCAGGCCGGCGACCAGTGGCCGGGACTTGTCGGGCCAGCATTCGGCCGCCAGCGCCACGGCATTCGGCCAAACCCCGCCGACGCCCAAGCCCACCAGGAACCGGAGCAACAGCATCTGACCCTGGGTTTCGACCAAGGCCCCCAGACCTGCGAAGACCGAGTAGAACAGCACGCTGACTCCGAGCGCCCGGGTGCGGCCCACCCGATCGCCGAGGCCACCCAGCACGATGCCCCCGACCGCCGCGCCTAGCATCAAGGCGGCGGTGAAGCGGGCGAACCAGTCGCCCCCGAGGGTCGGGGTATAGGCGCTGCCAAGAAGCGACTTCGACACGGACAGCGAGGCGACAGGCATGAGGCCCAACTCCACGCCATCGAAGAGCAGGGCGAGGATCGCGGTGGTCAGGACACCCCACCGGGCCGGTCGGGACAGTGCGGGCGTCATGGTCCAGGGGCGGCCGGCCGTCGCCGCAGCAGTTCGAAGACGGCGCTGTTGTCGAGGTCGCCGAGGCCTGACGACTCGGCTTGCTCGAGCAGGCGTGTGTGCAGAGCGCCCAGGGGCAATTCCAGGCCGTTCCCGCGGGCGCTTTCGAGGATGAGCCTCAGGTCCTTCAGGTGCTGGGACAACCGGGCCTGCGGGGTGTAATCGCGACCCAGCATCTTCACCCCCTTCGCGTCCATGGCCCGTGAATAGGCCATCGATCCCTTCATGGCCTCGAGGGCCACCGCACCGTCCACGCCGACGGCCTCGGCGTAGGCCAGTCCTTCTGCGAGGGCCAGGCGATTGAGTCCGAGCACCAGGTTGGTGATCAGCTTGAGGCGCGAGGCGCTGCCGCAGGGACCGCAGTGCAGCACCCGGGCCCCGAGCACGGGCCAGAGTGTCGACAACCGCTGGAACGCCTCGGCCGGACCGCCGACGAAGACCGTGGCCAGTCCGTCCCGCGTCTGCGCGCTGGATCCGGAGACGGGGGCCTCCTGATAGCACACCCCGCTTGCGGCGAGGTCGTCGGCCATCGCGCGGGCCGCCCCCGGATCGCCGGTGGTGCTGTCGATGAGGTCCAAGCCGGGCCGCCAGTCCGCGCGCATCGATTCCAGCACCGAGCGGACCACCTCGTCGGTATAGAGGCAGACCAGCACGGTGTCGCAGTCCCGCAGCGGACGGTCCGTCCAGCGGGCCCCGGCTTCAAGCAGCGCATCGGCCTTCCCGCGGGTGCGGTTCCACACGAGCACTTCGTGACCGGCGCGCAGCAGGCGCTCGGCGAAGGCCGAACCCATCAGTCCCAGGCCCACGATGGCGACGCGGCGACGTCGCATCCCGGACGATGGCGAGCCGGGCAGGGACTCGTCCGCAGGACCGTCGTGGCAGGCCGGGGGCATGGCGTGGAGGATGACAGGGGCCGCCACCATGCGAAGCCAAAACCGGAATCCAAAACCCGCTTGCACGGCCGCCGGGGGCCTCCGCTGGCCCGGTGGCATGATCCCTCGTCGAACCTTCCCGGGCGTGGTTTTCCGGGTCTCGCCATCCTGGCGGTCGCCGGCCTGCTGGTCCTCCTGCCGGCGGCCTTGGCTGCGGAAGCCCGCTGGTGGAAGGGCAACCTGCACACCCACTCCCTCTGGAGCGACGGCGACGACTTCCCGGAATCCATCGCCGCGTGGTACAAGGACCACGGGTATCACTTCCTGGCCCTGTCGGACCACAACCGGATGCTCGAGGGCGAGCAGTGGGTGACCGGGTCGATGAAGAACCACTTCCCGGAGGCACTGGAGAAAAACCGACGGCGTTTCGGCGGCGACTGGCTGGTCCAGAGGACGCTGCAGGGCACCAACCAGTACCAGCTCAAGACCCTGGCGGAGTTCCGGGGCCTCCTGGAGCAGCCGGGGCGCTTCCTCATGATTCCCTCGAAGGAGATCACCAGCGGGCACCTGTCGTTCCCGGTGCACATCAACGCGACCAACCTGCGGCGGAAGATCCCGGCGCAAGGCGACACCAACGTGCTCGATGTGATGCAGCGGGGTGTCGACGCCGTGCTGGAGCAGCGCCGCCAGACCGGCCAGCCGATGTTTCCCCACATCAACCATCCGAACTTCGGCTGGGGCATCACGGCCGAGGACCTCATGCAGGTGCGCGGCGAGCGGTTCTTCGAGGTCTACAACGGGAACCCGGCCGTCCATAACGTGGGCGACACCGTGCACGCCGGCATGGAACGGATGTGGGACATCGTGCTGGCGCGGCGCCTCGGGAAGCTCGACCTGCCCCCGATGCACGGGCTCGCCGTCGACGATTTCCACCACTACCACCGCCACGGGAGCGACCAGAGCAACCAGGGGCGGGGCTGGGTGATGGTGCGGTCGGAGCAGTTGGATGCGCCGTCCCTCGTGGCCGCGCTGGAGTCGGGGGATTTCTACGGCAGCAGCGGGGTGTCCTTGCGCCGCCTCGAGCGGACCGGCAACACGATGCGGGTCGAGGTCGAGGCGGAACCCGGGGTGAACTACACGATCCGCTTTGTCGGAACCCGCCGCGGTTTCGATGCCACCCGTTCACCGGTGATGTCCGCCAAGGGAGAGCCCATCCGGGCCACCTGGCGCTACAGCCACCGGATCGGCGAGACCTTGGCCGTGTCGGTGGGGCCACGGGCCCGGTACACGGCCAGGGGCGGTGAACTCTACGTCCGCGCGGTGGTCACGTCCTCGGAGAGGATCGCCAACCCGTCCCGGAAGGGTGAGACCGCCGCCGCCTGGATCCAACCCTGGCAGCCTCGCTGACGCTTCGCGGAGGACCGGCGGCGGGGGCCTTGGAACACCCGATCGAAGGAGCGCTCAGGGGGCCAGCCAGAAGAAGACGACCGCCACCAGCGTGGGCGGCAGCGCCCCAAGGAACAGACCTCCCGGGCTGATGCCCGAGGCCTTGAACACCTCCGAGTTCTGCAGGATGCCCGCGCCGGCCGGGTTGGGGGCGTTGGCGATGACCGTCAGGCCGCCGCCGGTGACGGCGCCTGCGACGAGCGCATACTTCATCGGCTCACCGATGCCATCCACCAGCGACCCAAGGTAGGTCAACGCGGCGTTGTCGGTGATGGCGGTCAGGCCGGTGGCCCCGAAGTAGAGGGTCGCCCCGTCCATCCCCGTGATCAGGGGCTTGAGCCACCACGATTGCAGGGATCCGAGGGTGACCAGACCGGCGAGAAAGAATCCCACGAGCAGTCCCTCGCGGAACTTCAGTCCGTCCTGGTGGGGCAGTGTCGAGTAGACGACCCCGAGGAACATCATGAAGACCCCGAGGAAGACATCCGGGTGATGGGCGAAGGCGACCACGCAGGCCAGGAGTCCGAGGTGGGTGGCCGTCAACCAAGCCGGCGTCCGGTCCTCGTCGCGGCCGAGCACGGGCACCTTCGCCAATTCGGACCGGAAGGCCGCGGCGACGAGTACCGTCGAGGTCAGGCAGGCGGCGGCCGCGCGCCAACCGAAGTGGGTGAACAGGTAGGCGCTGTCCCATTGCCACTTGGAGGCCACCATGAGGACGGGGGGCGCGGCGAAGTGGGTCAGGGTGCCTCCGATGGACACGTTGACGAAGAGCAGGCCCAGGGTGGCGTAGGCGAAGCGCGGACGGATGCCCCGGTCGAAGTAGCGCTGCTTGAGCAGGATGGCCAGCAGGGTCATCGCGGCGGGCTCGGTGATGAAGGATCCCAGCAGGCTGCCGAAGGACAGGGCCGCCACGTAGAAGGCTGTCGCCTCGCCGAGCGGGATCAGGCGCGAGACCCACAGGATCATCCGCTCGGCGAGCGCGACGACCGGCCGGGTGGCGGCCATGACCATCACCACGAACACGAACTTCGGCTCGGTGAAGTTCAGGCTGTCGATGTGGGCCACCGCCTTCTGGACCGAACCGCCGAGGATCCCGATGGCCACGAAGAGCAGGGCCGCCCACAGGCCGAAGACGATCTCGGTCTCGGCCAGAAAGTGCAGCAGGCTCTGTCGGACCGAACCCTTCGGCTGATGGTGGGACCAGTCCGCGAAGCGCTTGATGCAGAAGGTATGCAGCACGGCCAGGGTGAACAGCCCCGTGGCGAGGAGTTCGGCTGAGGTCGGCTTCATGTCCAGAATAAAGCTTGAGGATCGCCGAAAACACTCGGTTCGTCGAGCCTTCGTCCATCGGGACAGCCCGGGCGGGCCGCGGACCAGCGATCCGCAAGGTCCTGTCGTTCTGCGCTTCCCGGACCGCACCGGTTGCCCGACCATGGTCCCATGATCTCGCGGTTTCCAACCTGCTGGCGCCGCCTGCTGTCCCTCCTCCTGATGTGGACCGTGGTCGAAACATCCGCCGCGCCATCACGGCCGCCAAATGTCGTGCTCATCTATTGCGACGACCTGGGCTGGGGAGACCTCGGCTGCTTCGGCAACCGCAGGATCCGGACTCCCCACATCGACCGCCTGGCCCGCCAGGGAACCCGGTTCACCTCGTTCTACGTGGCCCAGGCCGTGTGCTCGGCGTCGCGCGCCGCCCTGCTCACCGGCTGCTACGCCAACCGTCTGGGCATCCATGGCGCCCTTGGCCCAAAACAAAAAATCGGCCTCCACCCGGACGAGATGACGCTCGCCGAGGTGCTCAAACCCCGGGGCTATGTCACGGCCATCGTCGGCAAGTGGCACCTGGGAAGACCGGTGGAGCTCCTGCCGACACGGCAGGGTTTCGACGAGTACTTCGGCCTGCCGTACTCCAACGACATGTGGCCCGAGAACCCCAATGCGGCCAAGAACGCCTACCCGCCTCTGCCGCTCATCAACGGCGAGCGGGTGGTCGAGGAGATGCCCGACCCGTCGCAGCTCACCCGCCGGTACACCGAGCACGCCGTCTCCTTCATCGACCGGAACGCCTCACGGCCCTTCTTCCTCTACCTGGCGCATTCCATGCCCCACGTGCCTCTGTTTGCGGGCGCGCGATTCGCGGGGCGTTCGCGGCAGGGACTCTATGGTGACGTCATCGAGGAGATCGACGCCTCGGTGGGCGAGGTGCTCTTGGCGCTCAAGCGCCACCGGGTCGAGGACGACACGCTGGTGATCTTCACCTCCGACAACGGCCCATGGCTGAGCTATGGCCACCATGCCGGCAGCGCAGGTCCGTTCCGTGAGGGCAAGGGGACCAGCTTCGAGGGAGGCATCCGCGTGCCCTGCGTCATGCGCTGGCCCGGGCACATCCCGAAGGGCCGAACCAATGACACGCCGCTCATGACCATCGATGTGCTGCCGACGGTGGCCCGCCTGGCCGGTGCGCCACTGCCTGCCAAGCCGATCGACGGTCTCGACGTCTGGCCCGTCCTACGCGGGGAACGCGGCGCCACCAATCCCCACCCCGCCTACTTCATCTACTACAACCAGGGCGACCTGCTGGCCGTGCGCAGCGGCGACTGGAAGCTCTTCTTCCCGCACACCTCACAGACGTTGGCCGGCCGGCCGGGCGGCACCAACGGGATGGCCGCCCGTTACCAGCAGTTGCCGGTCGGCACCGAGTTGTACCACCTGCGGCGTGACCCGGGTGAGACGCGCAACGTGATCAACGCCCATCCGGAGGTCGTGGCCCGGCTCACGGCCCTGGCCGAGACCGCCCGGTCGGAACTCGGCGACCGGCGTCTGCAGCGGGTGGGCGCCGGTGTCCGGGAACCCGGCCGGGTGGAATGACTGGCGGCACGATCGGTTTGAACCGGTCGCGGCGGATACAACATCCAGGGGTTGCACTCTGTTGACGGTGCGGTCCCAAACAACCGGAAGCGGTCAGGCGAACCTCGGTGGGAGATTGCGGTGGAGAATTGACGAGCCTCGGGGCCCGGGTGGGCCGACCGATCATTTGACCCGCGATCTTCAAAAACCGCAGCAAAATCTGGCGGAGAGGGGGGGATTCGAACCCCCGTTACGGCTTTTGACCGTAAACCGGTTTAGCAAACCAGCGCCTTCAGCCACTCGGCCACCTCTCCGCTGGTGCCGAAGGAAACCATGCGCGCATTCCCAGGGTCAAGATGGGACTCCAAAAGACCGTGTGGGCGGTGGGCATCAGGGCCGGGAACTCCCGTAGGTGTCCCCCGGGGAAGGTTTTGGGTGATGGCCACGGCGGGGAGGCCGGCAGAGCCGCTGAAGTGGGCTGCAACCGACCGAGCCAACGCCGTCCATCGGAAAAGCCCCCTCGTCCGGAGGGCTTTCCGGCAAGGGGGCCCGCTGGCTTCCCGGCTCGTCGGTCCCAGCCCGCTGCGGGTGTGATCCCGCCTCGCGCCTCGCCGTCCAACGGTCTCCCCGAAAACAGGAAAGTGCTCCTACCGTCTCGGGCTTTCAGAGCTCCATGGTGGCGGCCCGCCGCAGCGCCAGTTGCAGGGGAATCCCGCCGGTGAGCAACGAGGCGAGGACGAAACCGAGGCCGCTGGCCACGGCGCGCCCTGCCAGGGCCTCCTCGCCATGCCACCCCCACGGGCTGCCCAGGGCCAGGAGCAGCACCGAGCCCAGGATGTATACGAAGCTCAACACGAGGCAGAAGGTCCCGCCGAAGCCGCTGACGATCTTGCCCGGGTTGGTCTCGGCGAAATTGGGATAGAGGGTGCCGAGACCCACCGAGAGGGCGTTGAGCACCAGGGTCATGCCCACGATGGCCGCGGCGAAGAAGGCCGTGCGGCCCGCCTCCAGGTGGAGCATCCGGCAGCTCAGGAGCGTGAGGCCGAGCGTCAGAAACCCGGTGAGCACCGAGGCCGTCACGAACTTCCACCAGACGACGCGGGCCAGCCCGAGCGGCGCCAGACCCATGAGCCAGACCCGCCGTCCCTCGAGCGAGAATTGTGGGAAGACAAAGCGTGTGGTGATGGTGGCGAGGTTGAGCGAACAGGCGCCGAGGTTGAGGAAACCCGTCAGAGACACCCAGAAGGCGGAGTCCGACTGCCGCGTGAAGTGGCGCAGGTTTAGCAGGTAAACCGTGAGCAGGCCGAAGAGCATGAGGGTCTGCCCCCATTGGGTGGTGTCCCTCCAGAAGACGCGGATGTCCTTCACTAGGATCGCGCCGATGTCGCCGGGAAGCCCCGGAACCAGCCCCACCCAGCGCTCCAGCAGGCTGCTGGAGGCCACGGACCCCCGGGGCCCGGGACGCGCTCCGAGGCGCTGGCGCAGCCGGCTCCAGCCGCCCAGAAGCGAACCCCGGCCGCGCACGCAACTGGTCGCCTCGTACAGCACCGAGCCGAAGCGCGTCACCGCGATCAACCCGAAGAACAGCGTGTGGCTCAGCAGCACGGCGCCGTAGAAAATCGCCCCGCGGAAGGCACCCTCCACCCAGTGCTGGACCGCCGAACTCAGCCAATAGCTCGGGAGCAGGGGGAACTGCACGACACGGGTGTTGTCGAGGAGGCGGTCGATGACCACCAGCACCCGGTTCTCCAGGAGCATCTCCTCGGTGACCTCCGTGGGGCGCGTCCTCCAGACGACGAACCCGACCAGCAGCGCGATGCCCCCGACCAGCACGATCTGGAAGAGGCGCCGGTCGAGATGGCGCGCCAGCAGCAGCGCGAACCAGGAGCCGGCCACCGCAGGCAGGAGGATGAACAGCACCACAAGGCCCCCGACCATCGGATAGAATTGCCAGTCCACCCGCTGCACATGACCGTAGGCCAGGAGGAGCGGCGCGATCAGGAAGAGGAACGCCCAGGAGGCCAAGACGACCGACTCGAGGAATTTCCAGCGGAAGATGGTCCCCGGGGAAACGGGCAGGGGCAGCAGGAAATCCGATTCCCGATTCCGGAAGAAATTCGAGTAGCTGATCACCAGATTGCTCAGGAGGAGCAGGGCGAAGAGGCAGGCGAAGAGCAGGAAAAGCATCCGCTCGACCAATAGCCCGCCCAGGCCCGGGAAGCGGGACAGGAACCGCAGGCCCTGGAAGAAGAGCCCATAGGCCATGACGGCATATCCGACCAGGAAGATGCCGATGACGGTCACCCAGAGGCGGGATTTTTCGCGAAGCGACAGCGCCTTTCGCGCCATCGACCGCGCATTGACCTGCAGGAGCAGCAGGAACGGGGCGGCCGACCCCGGGGCCGGTGCCCCGACTCGGTTGCCGTCCGGGATCATGGGGTGGATCCTGACCGAATCAGGGGAGGGTCACCACCCGGAAGTAGGCCCCGCCCTCGGTGGTGGACCCCGGCCCTTCCGGCTCGCTCATCACGAGGCTGGTCCCCTCCCCGAGGGCCGTCGCCACGCGCGTCCAGACCGCCGCGGATCCGGCCAGCGTCCGCGTGCGTTCGAGGGCGTAGCGGATGCCGGCCTGTCCGGCCAAGCGCACCTCGAGGCGGCCGGTGGTCGACCAGGCGGGCGTCAGGGCGAATGGCTGGGGGATCGGCTTCGGAGATTCCTGCGACCAGGCCAGCCGGATGTTGCCCTCGTCCTGGATCACCGGGGGGCCCGCATCGAAGAATCCGTCCACGGCGATGCGATAGACCTGGCCGCGGACCGCCTGGAACTCGACCCGGCTCTGCCAGACGTCCCCGGAGACGATGTCGTCGTTGTCGACAACCCGCCTGAGGGCGCCGACCAAATCGCCCAGGAAGACCGCCAGCAGGGTGTCGAAGGCCGATCCGGTGGTCTCGAATCGCACGAGACCGTCGGCGGGGGCCGTCCATCGCCACCAGGCGGACCGTTCTCCCCGGACACCCGCATGGACGGGCTCTCCCGCCTCGCGCGAGAAGCCGAGGTTGTTGGCCGTCACCGCGCCGACCGCCCCCCAAAGTTCCGTCGCGGCCGAGAAGCGGTCGTTCCCGCCCGGTTGCCCACCCTTCTGGGAGATGTCCAGGCGGATGGGGCCCTCCTCCTGCTGGACCCCGTTGCCGAATCCGTCGACGGCAATGTGGTAGGTGACCCCGGCCTTCGCCTCGAACCGCACCTCGCTCTGGATGCTGTCGAAGGGCCCGACGATGTCGTCGTTCTCGGCGATACGGGTGAGGTTCGTGACCGAGGTACCCGTGTACACCGCTAGGAGCGTGTCGAAGGTGCTGTCCAACGTTTTGATGACGGTCGGGGCCGAGAGGGGCGCGGTCCAGCGCCACCATGCCGACCGCTGCCCGGTGCCTCCGGCGTGGGACGGCTCGAGCGGTTCCCGGCTGAATCCGCGGTTGTTGCCCCGGTAGACACCCCCGAAACCGACGGTGGGGGCGGCATGGACGAACAGATCGTTCGGCGGCGGTGTGGCGATTCCGCCGGGCCTCCAAGAAAGACGGGCGACCCCACGGGCTCCGTCCCGGCCGTCGACGGCGATCCGGTACACCGATCCGGCAGACGCCTCGAAACCCACCCGGCTTGCGGGCGTGCCGGGCTCGAGATCGTCGTTGGCCGCGATCCGCACCAGTTGGGTCAGCGAGGCGCCCTGATAGATGGCGAGGGTGGTGTCGAACTCGCTGCCCAGGGTCTCGAAGGTGACGATGCCATTTGACGGCGCCTTCCAGAGGTACCACACGGAATTGCGCCCGCCGCCCTGGGCGTGGTCGGGCTCACCGGCCTCCCGGGAGGCATTCAGCGTGTTGCTGGTCACCGTCCCCCGCTCGCCGACGAGGCCTTCGGCACCCGAGAACGGATCGTTCACGGGCACGCCGGCCGTCTCGTTCAGCAACCATCTCCGCACGAGCGGGAAGGTGACGTTGAAGCGGCCATACTGGTCGAGCTGCAGGAGCGGATCGGAGATGGAGCATTCGGATTCGCCGCCCCAGAGCTGTCCGATGACCTGCTGGCGGGCATTGAACAGGGGGGACCCGGAGCTCCCTTCCTCGGTGACCCCGCGGGTCCAGCGGACCGTGCGGTAGTCGGAGTCCTCGGACTGGAGGAGTCCAAGGCTGATGCGCTTGAAGGCTGCCTTCGGGTGGTGGATGCCCGCAAGCACCTCGCCGACGCCGGGCGGGTCGGAATTCCAGCCGGCATAGGTGACGCCTGCGGGCACCGGGTTGCGCAACCGGACGAAGCAGTGGTCGTTTCCGGTCGAGCGGTTCCTCGCTGACAGGATGGTGGCACCACCGACCGTCCTCGGAACCGAGGCGGCTCCCGGGGCGGTGCCGTTGCAGGCGGGGGTCTGGAACTTCCAGTAGAACTCGGCGGAGTCGGCCTCGGACTGGTTGAAGAGACAGTGGTCGGCCGTGAGCAGATAGTCGGTCTTAGGGGACTCGTCGAGGTCGTTGAGTAGGCATCCGGTGCAGAAGATCTCCCCGACCACGCCGACCGAACCGATGCCGGCGACGGACAACGCGGTGGTCGCCCAGGCGGGCTCGCAACTCACGTCGACATGGCAGGAGGTGGCCGCTTTCGCCGCCGCGGTGGCGGCTCGGGCGGGGTCATCGTCGCCGAGGGGCAGGTACCGGTGGGTCACCTCGGTGATGCGGAAGGAAGGCAGCGTGGCACCCGGGGGCACGCGGCACTCCAGGACCACCGCCGGGCCGACGACACTGGGCGTCCAGAGCTCGGTGCGGTCCTCTTGGCCTGCCGCGCCGAAGGGCCCCAGCAGGTCCGCGGGATCGTCGGCCGGGTAGACCCGCAGCTCGGCCCCTCCGGACAGATCGACCGCCTCGAGATGGACCCTCAGGGCGAGCGCGTCCACCGATTCGAGGTGCGCGCTCCACACGCGGGTCCCGTCGGTGCCGAGGGCCCAGGCGCCCCCGGCGACCGGGGCACCGACCGACTCCGGCAGGCGTCGTCGGAGGCCCACGCGGGCCCGCCCCTTCGGCCGCAACTGGCGTGCGGTGGCGTCCTCGGCGCGGATGACCGACAGATCCGGAGCTTCGAGACGCAGCCGGACCTGCGGCGGCGGTGAGGGCGGCCTCTGGGGGAGGGATTTGGTTCGCGGCGCCATCGGCCCGGTGCTGACGCGCGCGGGCAATTCCACCGCCCGGAGCGCGGAAGTTGCCCCCAGCACCATCAGGACGAGGGCAATGCATCGGGCGGCCCCGGAAATCCCTCCCGGCGCCTGGGTTCGGTGGGTGGGCCAGCCGGCCTGCCATGTGTCTACCCGGCCGCAAGGGAGGCGCCGGCCGGTGATCGGAAGTCCTTGGGGAGGCATGGCTGGAAGCAGGTCGAGACCGCTGGGAACACGTGCGCGCGGACCGGCAACCGGTCAGCCCGGCATCCGGGTTTCGTGATCGGGGCAGCAGAACCGCTCGATGTCGTCCCGGCGGGAGGGATGGGTGGCCATCAACGCGGCCCGGGTGCCCCCTTCGAAGATGTCGGGCGTGTAGCCCGGGGCGAGGGTGCAGCCGTACAGCGCGTACAACCCGCCGGCAATCAGGTGGGCCGCCTGCCAGACACCGGCCGGAACGACCACCTGGCTGTGGTGGCCTTTCAGGGGATCCGGCCCGAGCACCACGTCGCCGGAGGTGCCGTCCGGATGCAGCAGGATGAGCCGGAACGGATCCCCGGCGTGGAAATGCCAGACCTCGTCGAGCGTGAGCCGGTGGAAGAGCGACTGGCTCAGGGGTTCCTCGCAATAGAGCCCGATCATCGCCGTGCCAGCCGGTCGCCCCGGCTCCGTCTCACGGGAGGTCCGGTAGGTCTGGACGAAGAGGGTGCCCTCGACCGGCAGGGGCTCGAGACCGTAGCGATCGATGAGGGTCTGGATCGTGGGGTGCATGATCGGTTGGCGGAACCTGGACCCGCCTGGTCGGGAGCCTAGCAGCCAACTCCAACCGACGCCACGAGGGCGTCGACGAGTTCCTGGGTGCGCAGGCTGCGGCGGATGCTGGCCCCGACCTCCGGGCCCCCGGGATCGCGGGCCAGCCGTGCCAAGGCCTCGAGCATCCGGGTGGCCTGACGCGTCGGCGACGGGGTTTCCGTCCGCACCCAGGTGGCCGGGTTGGCCATGCCGAAGCGATGGGTGAAGCCGACCGGTCGGGTGGCATCCGACGTGGCGAAGCCGCCCTCCCAGTCGAGCACGAAGTCGTCGAGCGAGACGACCCCGAGATGTCCCATGAGGTCGAGGTCCATCAGGCAGGCGCCCACCGAATAGCCCACATCCCAGGTCGCCGTGAATCCGTCATCCAGCCGGAGGAATCCCGCGCCGCGGAACCACCCGCCCGTCACCGGATCCCGCTCGGCCCAACTCCGGCATTCGGCCACCGGCGCATCGCTGCCGGAGTACTCGACGACCGCCCGCATCGGGTACCAGGCCATGTCGCCGATCACCCCGGTGGGCTCCTGGTCCGGCCGCAGCCGGATGTTCGACCGGTCAAGCGCCGGGAAGAAGAATGAAGTCCGCAGGCCCGAGAGCGCACCGGTCAGGCGGGGCAGGGCTTCGCGGATCGTCGCGGTGCGCGGGTGGTGCGTGAAGTGGGTGCCATCGAGGAAGGCGACCCCGGAGCGTCGGCAGGCATCCGTGATGCGCCCAAGCGAGGCCAGATCCCGGAACGGCTTGTCGGCGAGCACCGCGAGCCCCCGCGCGGCGGCGGCGATGCAGATGGGCTCGCGGACGGCGGTGGGGGTCGCGACGTACACCGCGTCGACGGTCCCGGAGGCGATCAGCGCCTCCCAGGTCGCGTGAACCGGCACCGAGCCGTGCCGCGCGGCGAAGTCGGCGGCCTTGTCCGCCCGGCGGCTGGCCACCCCGGCGAGCACGACCTCCGGGGTTCCTTCGAGAGCCCGGGCGATGACGTCCGCGATGAATCCGGTGCCGACGATGCCAAGGCGGAGGGGGCGGAAAGAGGAGTTCATGGACGAGACGAGCGAAGCCTTCCTCCGCCCGCCCGGCGAGGGTCCAATCGGTCCCCGTAGGTGGCAAGCACGTTGAGGCAATGGCTGCGTCCGTCCCGGCAACCCGGATCCCGGCAGATCCCGACCTGAGCCGCCAGCGCGTATGCGTGAAGTCGGTTGGAAGGCCTAGCGATGGGGTTTGAGCCGATTTGGCGGCACATCGTCCCAAAAACTTTTCAAGGTCCCGCGCGTGAAGTGCATCGTCTCCCGCGAAAAAAAGCC
>VHCX01000035.1 GCA_016871615.1 Verrucomicrobiota bacterium | reverse complement strand
TCAGCGAGGCCAGCAGGTCGAGTTGTCGGCGCTGCACGTCGCGGGTGGCGTGCGGGCTGCGGATGTCTTCGATGAGCCGGTCCACCTCCCGGTGCTTGGGGTCCACGAAGGTCCCCTGGAACACCCCGGGCAGGAAGGCCGACTGCCAGTTCTCGGAGTCCTTGATGGGCAGGCCGCCGGGACAGAGGGCCACGAAGCCGGGCAGGTTCCGGTTCTCGGTGCCAAGGCCGTAGAGGGTCCAGGCCCCGAAGCTGGGGCGGGGCTGCACGCTGTCGCCGCAGTTCATCAGCATGAGCGAGGGCTCGTGGTTGGGCACCTGCGCGTGCATCGAGCGGATGACGGCGATGTCGTCGGCATGGGCGGCGGTCCGGGCGAAGACCTCGCTGATCTCGAGGCCGCTTTGGCCGTGGCGCGAGAACCGGAAGGGCGACGGCAGGGCCGCGCCGGTCTTGCGCTCGGTGCGCAGGTACTGGCCGGGCAGCGGCTGGCCTGCGTACTTCGCCAGGGCCGGCTTGGGATCGAAGGTGTCCACCTGCGAGGGCCCGCCATTGAGGAAGAAGTGGACCACCCGCCGGGCCTTCGGCGCGAAGTGCGGTGATTTTGGTGCCAGCGGGGACAGGCCGGACAGCCCCTCGGGCGTGCCGGTGGCCGGGGCCGGGTCGCCGAGGGTCTGCAGCGACAGGGCGCCCAGGCCGAGGCCGGTGCGGGTGAGGAAGTCCCGGCGGCTCAGGGCCGCCCGAGGCCGGTTCCAAGAAGGGGGCCGCGACGATGACGACGAGGAGGAGGAGAGGAAGGTGGACATGGCGGCAGGGGTCAGTCGGCGAAGGCGAACTCGTTGGTGAGCAGCAGCACCTGGGCGTACTGCTCCCAGGGCTCCAGCCGGGGGGGCGGCGGTCCGACCTCGGGCCGCACCGGACGGTCGGGGTCGCGCTCGGCGACGTTCACGAAGCGCAGCCCGGCGGCGATCTCGTCGGTCCGGGCCTCGCGCTGGAAGAGCCGTCGGTGCAGGTGCCGGATGCGGTCCTCCGGCGACAGCGGCGCCACGGTCCGCGCCAGCACCCGGGCCCGGTCGGCGGCGAACGGTCCGTTGAGGAAGAAGAGCCCCTGCTGGGGCACGGTGGTTTCGTGGCGCACCGCCACGTGCAGGTCGGGATTGGCGAAGTCGAAGGCGCGCAGGACCCCGGGCAGGAACTGACGGTCCACCAGGCCATAGACCGAACGGCGTCGATTCGACGCCTCCAGCAGGCCCGCCGGCTGCCCGCCGATCCGGGCCTCAAGCTCGCCGGTGACGGCCAGCTGGGCGTCGCGCAGCTGCTCGAAGTCGAGCCGTCGCAGCGGGAAGGAGGCGAGCCGGCGGTTGTCGGGATCGAGCTGGCGGATCCTGGCCCGCTCCTCGTCGGACCACGGGGCCCGTCCGGCCGAGGCACGCTGGTAGGCGTCGCTGGAGACGATGAGCCGGTGGAGCGCCTTGAGGCTCCAGCCCGAGTCGATGAAGCGGCGGGCCAGCCAGTCGAGCAGCTCCGGATGGCTCGGGGCCTCGGCGCGCAGGCCCCAGTCGCTGGGCGTCTTGACGAGGCCCGTGCCGAAGTGGTGGTGCCAGACGCGGTTGACCATCACGCGGGCGGTGAGCGGGTTGTCGGGCGAGGCGATGGCGTGCGCGAGGTCAAGCCGACCGTTGCCATGGGCGAAGGGGCGGCGCCCGGGCCCGGAGAGCACCTCCAGGAATCGGCGTGGGACCTCCGGCCCCGGCTGCGAGGGGCTGCCGCGGCGGAAGACCACGGGCAGGGGTTCCGGGGGCCGCTCGGCCAGCACGAGGGCCGCGCGCACACCCAGGGCGATGAGGCGGCGGTCCACCGCGCCCTGGAGCTGCCAGAGTTCCTCGGTGACCTGGGTGGGATAGAGGTACTCGGTGTTCACCATGCCGGTGTCCGGCACGGTCGTGGGCGAGGCCGGGTCGTGCAGGAAACGCTCGAGCGCCTCGTCCGCCGAGTCGGGCGGGAGCGTCGGCGGGGCCGCTGGACCCGTGGGCTTCGGGGTCTTTGCCAGCGCCTCCGCGCGGGCCTGGGCCTCGTTCTCCACGCGGGTGAAGAGTTCGCCATAGCGCCGGGCGACCTCGGTGCGCGAGGACGGCGCCCGCGAGAAGGCCTTCGCCACCCGTGGGTTCCATCCTTGGGCGAGGTGACCGGGGGCGTCGAGGGCGCGGGCGGCGGCGGCGGGCCAGTCGGTGTCGGACAGGGCAGCCAGGTCCATGACCAGGATCCGCCAGGGTCCGAAGATGGGGTGATCGGGTGTGGCCACGACCTTGAGGTGGTCGCGCCACCGGCGCACGGCCATGGGGATGATGTCGGCGGTGGAGAGGATCTGGTCGAAGCCCTCTTCGGGGTAGTCCTTCGGGTTGAGCTGGGCGGCCAGGTACTCGCCGGTGCGCTGACGCAGCCGGGTGGTGGCCTCGCCACGTCGCAGGGCCAACTGGTCGCTGAACTTCCTGCGCAGCGCCGCCAGCTCCGCGTCGGCGGGTTCGTCCAGGGGGACCAGGCGGTCGTCGTTGCCCCGCAGCACGCCGTAGAGCGAGTAGTAGTCGGCCGTGGGGATGGGGTCGTACTTATGGTCGTGGCAGCGGGCGCAGGCGACGGTGAGCCCGAGGGTGCCCCGGGTGATGACGTCGATGCGGTCGTCGATGATGTCGTGGGTGACGCCGAGGAACCGCCGTCCGCCGGTGAGGAACCCCATGGCCGCGAGGTCGGGGGAGCCGGCCGGGACGAGCTGGTCGGCGGCGAGCTGGAGGCGCAGGAACCGGTCGTAGGGAAGGTCGGCGTTGAGGGCGCCCACAACCCAGTCGCGGTAGGTGCTGGCGTGGACGAAGCGGGATTCCTCGCGGGCGTAGACGTAGCCCTTGGTGTCGGAGTAGCGCGCGACGTCGAGCCAGTGCCGGCCCCAGCGCTCGCCGTACCTGGGCGAGGCGAGCAGGCGGTCGATCAGGCGTCCGGTCGCGCCGGCGCGGTCGCGGGTTGCCTCGGTGGTGAAGCGGTCGACTTCGGCGGGCTCTGGCGGCAGGCCGGTGAGGTCGAGGCTGAGGCGCCGGATCACGGTGCGCGGGTCGGCCGGGGGTGCGGGGGCGATGCCCGCGCGCTCGAGCCGGTCCTGCAGGAACCGGTCGATGGGGTGATCCGGTTGCGCTCGGGTGCGGGCTTCCGGGACCTCGACCCTGCCGAGGGGCTGGAAGGCCCAGTGCTCGCGGGCGTTGTCGGGTGGCCGGACGGCGGCTTGGGCGAAGGGACCTGCGAGTCCGGCGAGCAGCAGCCGGAGGATCCCCACCATCGCGGGGATGCCTGCCAGGACGCGGGTCGGGTCTCCGGGGATCACGTTGGGAACCTACCTCAAGCCGATTGTCCGCGCCATCGTGCAAGTGGGCTCCGCGGGTTCAGTCCGCGCTCGCGGGGAACGTTGGGTGGGCTCCGCGGGTTCAGTCCGCGCTCGCGGGGAACGTTGGGACAGGAGGGGCTCTCCAGCGCTGTCGCGCTGGGGGGACCAGGATGTCGACGTTCCTACGCTCGCCGCGGACTGATCCCGCTCCGCTGCGGTTTGGAAGGGGCTCCGCTGGCTCAGTCCGCGCTCGCGGGGAACGTTGGGTGGGCTCCGCGGGATCAGTCCGCGCTCGCGGGGAACGTTGGGGCAGGAGGGGCTCTCCAGCGCTGTCGCGCTGGGGGGACCAGGATGTCGACGTTCCTACGCTCGCCGCGGACTGATCCCGCTCCGCTGCGGTTCCTAGGTTGTGCTCCGGCGTTGTCACCGGGGTGGGCTTGGACCCAGGGTGGGCGGGTGCGTGGGACCACGGGGACACCGGGGGCTGAGGCCCGGGGAGGGGCGATGGCGGCGGCGGGGTGCTACCTGCTCTGGGGGCTGGTGCCCCTGTATTGGAAACAGTTGGCGGCGATCGATCCGCTGGAACTCATCGCCCACCGGCACCTGTGGTCGCTGTTGCTGCTGGGCGGGTTGCTGGTGGCCACCGGCGAGGGCTGGAGCTCGGCGCTCGGGGCGCTTTCCACGATCCGGGGAGCCGCCCGCCTGCTGGTGGCGGCGCTGCTCTTGACCACCAACTGGCTGGTGTACGTCTGGGGCGTCAATACCGGCCACATCCTCGAGACCAGCCTCGGCTATTTCCTGGTGCCGCTGATCAGCGTCCTGGCGGGCCGGTTCCTGTTGGGCGAGCAACTGCGGCGGGTGCAATGGATCGCGGTGGGCCTGGCGGCGCTCGGGGTGGGCTCGATGGTGGTGGTGGTTCAGGGGGGCCGGGTGCCTTGGATCGCCCTGGCGCTGGCGGGCAGTTGGAGCAGCTACAGCGTGATGAGGAAGCGGTCGGCGCTCGGAGCCATCCCGGGATTGGCGGTGGAGACGCTGCTGCTGGCGCCGGTGGCGTTGGGCTTCCTGGTGTGGAAACAGGCGCAGGGAACCGGGGCGCTGGGCCGGTTGGATGTCGGCACCCATGCGCTCCTGGTCAGTTCAGGGGTGATCACGGCGATCCCGCTGCTGCTCTTCGCCCACGCGGCCCGGCGCATCCGACTGTCGACGCTGGGAGTCACCCAGTATCTGGCGCCCACGCTGCAATGGGCGATCGGAGTCTGGGTCTATCACGAGCCCGTCCAGCGCGAGCGGCTCTTTGGCTTCGCGCTCATCTGGGTGGCCCTGGGAATCTACTCGGTGGACAACCTGCGGGCGGCAGCGGCGGGTGTTGCGGCACCGTCGCCAGTTGCGCCTTCACGCCACTCGGCACGTTGAGTCCGGAAGGTTGCCATTCCTGGAGCGGGACCTCCCAGTTGAACGCTTGGGACGTGATGGGAGCCACGAAGAGGTCCCCCGGGAAAGGAACCGAATCCCAAAATGACGGCGGGCCGGACCCTGACGCGGTTGAGATCCGTGAAGGGGGTCGGCAGCGGAACGATGTCATTTCTTGAGCGACATATGGAAGACATCGTCCGCCGGGTTGTCCCAAACCGGCATCGAGGAGCGCTCGGAGTGCAGGCGCCATTCTTGACGTCCCACGTCTTCAGCGACCTCAGACGTCAACGTCAACGGCACGCGGGAGTGCTCAGGTGGCGACAGTGGCTTCAATGGTTTGAGCCAACCCTGCTCGTACACGGCTTCCAAGGTCGTGGACATCACATCACGCTACCGGATCCCTTGCACTCGACGAGTTCAAGGTTTGCAGCGGCATGGAAATCCATGGAGACAGGTTCCAAGGATGGCTGCCCGGCCCATGGAGGGTTGGGCGATCTGGCGCAGTCCGCCGGGATCAGCGGCTGCGGGTCTTCAGGAAGGCCAGCACCTGGTCGGCCTGGTCGGCGGTCGAGCCCTTGGGGTCGACCCAGACGCAGACGCCATCCTTGAAGAGGAAGGCCGAGCGGCTGGCCATGCCGATGAGGTTCTTGACGCCGAAGGCCTCGGTCACGGCCTTGTCCTTGTCGGCAAGGAGGGCGAAGGGGAAGGACTGCTCGTCCTTGAACTGCTTCTGGCTGGATTCGTTGTCCGTGCTGACGCCATAGACCCTCACGCCCTGCTTCTGCAACTGGGCCCAGGCGTCGCGCAGCGAGCATCCCTGCTTGGTGCAGCCCGGGGTGCTGGCCTTGGGGTAGAAGTAGACCAGCAGGTAGCCCTCGGCACCGGCCTTGGCCAGCTCGACGGCCTTGCCGTCCTGGTCGTTGCAGGTGACGGCCGGCAGCTTGGCACCGACGGCCAGCTTGTCGGCGGCGCTGGCGAAGAAGGGGAAGAGGGTGGTGAGGAACATGGCGGTCACGAGCGGTTTCATCTTGCGCGAGAGTCTCGCCCAGGAATCCCCGGAGGCAAGCGGCCCGACCGGGAGGCCGGGAGGCGGGCGGTGGGGAGGCTGGGAGGTGGGCCGACTTCCGGGAGACCGTCCCGGGTCATCCTTTCCGCCATCTGCCGGATTGAAGCCCCGGGCGCGGCGGGGAAGGCTCCCGCCATGCCGTTCCCAATTGTCGTCCCGCCGGCCTGGCGCCGGATCGTCCTGCCCGTGGTGCTGGGGGTGTCATGCCTCTTGCCCGGGGTGTTTGGGGCCGCGCTGTGGGATCTTCCCGGGGCGAGGTCGCTGGACTTGTCCGAGGCGCCGGTGCAGGTGGCGGGGTTGGGTTGGTTCGCGGAGGAGCCCTCGGTGCTGCGACGATTGCCGGCGCGCCTGAAGGACCGGGTGAGCCCGGCGGTCTGGGGACTGGCACAGCATCCCTCCGGGGCCCGGGTGAGGTTCCGCACCGATTCGACGCGCCTCGGCCTGGTGGCCCGCAACCCGGACGCCTCGACGATGCACCACATGACGAGCGTGGGTCAGAACGGCTTCGACCTCTATGTTGATGGCCAGTACCGCAACAGCGCCTGGCCCGATGCGAAGGGGCTCATCCAGCGGGAGTGGACGCTGGGCGAGGACCGGCGCCTGCGGGAGGTCACGCTCTACCTGCCGCTGTACAAGGCGGTGACGGTTGAGCGCCTGGTGCTCGAGCCCGGGGCGGTGGTGTCGGCACCGTCGTCCTTCGCCCGGCCGCGACCCGTGGTGTTCTACGGGTCGAGCATCACGCAGGGAGGTTGTGCCGAGAATCCCGGCCTGAGCTACACGGCCCTCCTGGGGCGTTCGTTGAACCTCGATTTCATCAACCTCGGGTTCAGCGGTGCGGGTCTCGGGGAACCGGCCGTGGCCGAGGCGGTGGCCGAGATCGACGCCGAGGCCTTCGTGCTCGACTTCTGGGCCAACCCATCGCCCGAGGCCTACCGCGACGCGCTGCGGGGTTTCGTGGACACGGTGCGACGGCGTCATCCGCGCACGCCGATCCTGGTGACGGGCCCGTTCTGGTTCCCGGCCGAGGCGGGCTCGTCGGCGTTGCACGCCCAGCAGGAAGCCAAGCGGAAGACGGCCCGGGACCTCGTGGCCGCCCGGCGGAAGGCTGGCGATCGCGCCATCACCTTCGTGGACGGCCTCGGCATGCTCTCTCCCTCGCAGGGATCGGGCCTGGTGGACGGCGTGCACCCCAACTCGCTGGGCTTCCAGCACTGCGCCGACGGCCTGGAACCCCACCTGCGGCGCTCCCTGCGCTTGCCCGTCAGGCGGCATTGATTCCGATTCCCGACTGCGGCCTCGAAACCTTCCCTCGTCTTGGCCCTCTCATTCTTCGCCTCCATGACCCTCCTCGAATTCCGAACCTTGCTCGCGCGGCAGCCCGAGGCGCTTCTCCGCTTTCGACGGCCCGACGGAACCTTCCTGCCGATCCATGCGCATGTCTCGGAGGTGGCACGGGTCGAGAAGCACTACATCGATTGCGGCGGGGTGCTCCGGGCCGATGCCTTCTGCCGGCTGCAGACGTGGGTGGCCGACGACGTCGACCATCGGCTGAGCGCCGCCAAGCTGCTGGGCATCCTCGGCAAGGCGGGGCCGATTGGCCTGCGCGACGACCTCGCGGTCGATGTCGAGATCGAGGTCGGGTTCGTCACGCAGATGCCGCTCGAGTCCGTGGCCGTCCAGGACGGGGAGCTGCACCTGCAGTTGGGCCTCCGCCACACCGACTGCCTCGCGCAGGACCGTTGCCTGCCGAAGGCCCCGGCCCCGCAGGCCATCGGGTTCAAAATCCCTCCCAAGGCCCGATCAATTCTCCCATGAATCAAGAACCCTCCCCCGAAGTCCCCCGGACGCCGCTCATCCTCGTGCTGTGCACGGGCAACTCCTGCCGAAGCCACATGGCCGAGGTCATCCTCCGTGCGGCCTCGGGCGGCGTGTTCCGTGTGGCCAGCGCCGGAAGCCGGCCGGCCGGGTTCGTGCACCCGCTGTCCATCCGGGCCCTGGCCGAGATCGGCATCGACCTGGCCGGGCACACCTCCAAGCACATGGACCTCTTCCTCGACCAGCCGGTGGAGACGGTCATCACCGTGTGCGGGAATGCGGACCAGGTCTGTCCGGTGTATCCGGGCCAGGTGAACCGCCACCATTGGCCCTTCGACGACCCGGCCCATGCCCCGGGCAACGAGGAGGAGCAGATGGTGGAGTTCCGCCGAGTGCGCGACGAGATCCGGAGGGTCTTCGAGGCCTATGCCCAGGGTCGCATCGACCAGGCGCGGTCGGACGGTGCCCGCTGCTGAGGAGGGTGGCTGTCCGAGTCCTCACACGACCGGGCGAGGGAGTCTTCGGGTCGCGGGCTTTGCGCCGTTCCCGCGGTGAGGCCTTGGGTTGAGTTCGCGGCCCCGTGTGGTTTGCTCGAGTCCGGCACGATGAATCCCGAACGATTGCTCCTCCAAGGCTCCCTGCAGGAGATCTCCGCCCGCCTGCACTCCGGTGAACTGACGCCCGGCCAGTTGACCGGTTCGGCGCTGGAGGCCGCGCGTCGCGGTGCGAGGTCGCGGGCGTTCCTGATGGTCGACGAGGCCGGTGCCCGGGCCCGTGCGGCGGCGCTGGAGGCTTCCGGGCCCGGGGGGCCGCTCTGGGGCCTGCCCGTGTCGGTGAAGGATCTCTTCGACGTGGCCGGATGGCCCACGACCTGCGGTTCGCCCTTCTACGCCGGCACCCGGCCCGTGCCCATGGCCGATGCCCCCTATGTGGCCGGTTGGCGGGCGCAGGGCACCGTGCTGGTGGGCAAGACCAACCTCAACGAGTTCGCCTACGGGATCACCGGGGAGAACCGCTGGTTCGGCGACGTCACCCAGCCGGACCGGCCCGGTCGATTGACCGGGGGATCGAGTTCCGGGGCCGCCGCCAGCGTGTTGATGGGCGCGGCCGCCATCGCCCTCGGTACCGACACCGGGGGATCGCTGCGCGCTCCGGCCGCCCTGTGCGGGTTGGTCTCGTACCGGGCCAGTCTGGGCAGCGAGGACGCCTCGGGCAGTTTCCCGCTGGCCCATGCCTTCGACACGCTGGGCTGGTTGCAGCGCCGCCTGGTCGACCTGCCCTGGGTGGCCCGGAGCTTCCGGCCGGCCGTGGCGTCCCCCCGGCTCGGGCGCGTGCCCCGGATCGCCGTGGTGCGCGGCGACTGGCTCGCCCCGGCCGAGCCCGAGGTGCTGGCCGGCCTCGAGCGGTTCGTGGCGGCCCTGCGGGACGGCGGCGCCGGGATCGATGAGGTCGAGGGCGTGGGCTGGGACCGTGCGGTGGACTGCTTCGTGCCCATCCAGGCCCACGAGGCCCACGCCACCCACGCCCGATACCTCGCCGACCATGCCGGGGCCTATGACCCGGCTATCCTCCCGCGGCTGGAGCTGGGGCGTGGCGTGTCGTCCGCGCGGTATGCGGAACTCCTGGCCGTGCGCGAGGCGTTCCGTCGCGGGCTCGGGTCCCTCTTCGCCCGCTTCGACGTGCTGGTGGCCCCCGCCAGCGCCCTGCGGATCCTCGAGGCGGGCGCGGACCACGCCGGCACCCGGCCGCGGATGATCCGTCTCACCGCCCCCGCCAGCCTCGGTGGGCTGCCGGTGGTCACCGTGCCCTGGATCGAGGCGGGCGAACCGGGCCTGGGGTTCCAGTGCCTGGGCGCGCCGGGCGCCGACGGCCTGCTGTGGTCGTTCGCCGAATGGGTGGCCGCCTTGGGGCGCCCGGAAATACCCTGAGTTTTCAGACAGGCTCTGAATCGTCCCGGCGGATCCCCGAGCCCAGCCACCAGTTTTGCGTTTTTCATTTCCGGTTTCCGGGCACTCTCGACCCGGCCCTATGAGCAACGCCTCCGCCCACAAGATCTCCAAGAAATTCGCCGCCTATCCCCGGCTCAACCCCTTCGCCATCGGCAAGAGCATCTCCGCTGCCGACCTCATCGATCAGTCGATGCTGGCCTACAATGGCGGCCGGTTGCGCGAGGCGGCCCAGTTGCTCGCGAGGAAGATGCTTCCCGACGACGGCTTCATCGGGATGTCGTTGACCGGCGCGCTCACCCCGGCCGGCCTGGGCAAGAGCTGCCTCATCCCGCTGATGAAGGGCGGCTACGTGGACTGGATCATCTCCACCGGGGCCAACCTGTACCACGACCTCCACTTCGGTCTGGACATGCACCTGCACAGCGGAACGCCCTTCCTCGACGACGTGGAATTGCATGAGGAGGGGGTCATCCGCATCTACGACGTGCTCTTCGACTACAACGTGCTCCTCGACACCGACGCCTTCGTGCGTGAGGTCATCCAGGGGCCGGAGTTCCAGCGGCCCATGGGCACCGACGAGTTCCACCACCTCCTGGGCAAGTACGTCCACGCCCGCCAGAAGACGCTGGGCATCCGCGACAGCTCGATCCTCTCCACGGCCTACGAGTGCGGCATCCCCATCTTCACCAGCAGCCCGGGCGACAGCTCCATCGGCATGAACGTCGCGGCCATGTCGCTGCGCGGATCGAAGCTGCTGCCCGACGTGAACCGCGACGTGAACCAGACCGCGGGCATCGTCTACCACGCCAAGAGCACGGGCCACACCAGCAGCGTGTTCATCCTGGGCGGCGGCAGTCCCAAGAACTTCATGCTGCAGACCGAGCCGCAGATCCAGGAGGTCATGGGCATCCAGGAGAAGGGCCACGACTACTTCCTGCAGTGCACCGATGCGCGCCCCGACACCGGCGGCCTCAGCGGAGCCACGCCGGCCGAGGCGGTCAGCTGGGGCAAGGTCGACCCCGACAAGCTCCCCGATTCGGTGGTCTGCTACACCGACAGCACCATCGCGCTGCCGCTGCTCACGGCTTACGTCACGGCTCGGGTCAAGCCCCGCAAGCTCAAGCGGCTCTACGACCACCGCGACGCGATCCTCGACCAGGTGCGCTCGAAGTACCTGAAGACCGGCACCGTTGACAAGGTGCTCACCAGCCGCAAGTTGGCCAAACGTTCCAGCTCCATCGGCCTCAAGAAGAAGCGGTCCTGATCGGGCCCGCGCCCGTCGGTGGCCCGGCATTCCGGGGCGACGGGTCGGCCGACGGATCGGACGGATGTCCGGTCCAGTCCGGTCCGGTCCAGTCCGGAAATTACGCCGATCCCTCGGGAAAAGGCCCATCACCGTAGCCACCACGCATGAACCCCGCCGCCGCCGCCGCCGATCCGCCCGCCCTGCCTGATCCGCGTCGCCATGACCTCGATGCGCTCCGAGCGGCGGCGATGCTGCTGGGCATCTTGTATCACGCGGCCTTGGCCTACGCCGCCGGTTTCGGCTGGATGATCGAGGACCCGAGCCGGAGCACCGGGCTCTACCTGTTCCAGGCGGCCGTCCACGGCTTCCGGATGCCGCTCTTCTTCGTGGTCAGCGGGTTCTTCACGGCCCTGCTCTGGCGCAAACGCGGTCTCTCGGCCGTCTGGAAGAACCGCCTGCTGCGCATCTTCCTGCCCTGCCTGATCGGGCTCGTCACGCTGGTGCCTGCCATGGGCTGGGCCTCGGGCAGTGCCATGGCCGCCAGGTTCCGCCTGCGGAAGGCCGCCGAAACGGCCCGGACCGCGACCGCCGACGTCACGGTCTGGAGCGCTCTCGCCTCGGGCGACGTGGCCGCCCTCGACCGGGTGCTGGCCCGCAAGCCGCCCCTGGATGTCCAGCAGCCTGAATCTGGCATCGTCCCGCTGACGCTGGTGGCCCTGCAGGGTCGCGAAGACCTCGCCCGCCGGCTGCTCGACGCCGGGGCCTCGGTCCATGCGACCAACCGCGATGGCAACACCCCGCTGCACGCCGCCGTCTTTCTCGGACGCACGGGCCTGGTGGAGCTGCTCCTCGCCCGGGGCGCGAACGTCCATGCCCGCAGCGTCTCGGGCGAATCGACCGTGCAGCCCGCCCGGGCCGACTGGGCCGCCACTGAGTTCATCGCCGGCCTGTTCGGCGTGAAGCTCGACCGCGCCGAGGTCGAGGCCGGGCGGGCCGTGGCCGTCCGACGCCTGACGGCCCTGGGCGTGGAGGAGTCGGCGGCCGGGCAGGGGACAGGCGAGGCGGGCCGCCGGATCTCCGAGGTCTTCCGTGGGCTCATCGACACCCCGGTCTTCATCGTGGTGTGGTTCCTGTGGTTTCTCTGCTGGCTGCTTCCGGTGTTCTCCGCCTACGCTTGGCTGGCGCGCCGGTTCGGATGGGGGGCGCCCCCACGGTGGCTGGTGCTCGGCCCGGCCCGTTGGCTGGTCTGGGTCCCGCTCGTGCTGGTGCCGCAGGCCTTCATGACCTGGGAGGGCACCTACGGTCCGGACACCTCGATGGGCCTTGTGCCCATGCCGCATGTCCTTGCCTATTACCTGCTCTTCTTCGCCTTCGGCGTGCTGTACCATGAGGCTGACGATTCCCGGGGCGAGCTCGGCCGGGGCTGGCGGTGGCTCCTTCCCGTGAGCCTGCTGGTGCTGCTCCCCCTCGGGGTCGAGGCCGCCACGGGCCACCTCAGGTTCCGCGACCGCGTGCTGCCGCCGGGCCTGTTCCATGTGGCCACCGTGCTGCTCCAAGGGCTCTACGCCTGGGCCATGACCTTCGGGTGTATCGGCGCCTTCCGGGAGTGGGTCCGAACGGCGAGCCCCCGGGTGCGCTACCTCTCGGACTCGGCCTACTGGCTCTACCTCGGCCACCTGCCCCTGGTCATCTGGGCCCAGGGCGCGATGGCCGACTGGCCGCTGCCCGGATGGCTCAAGTGCCTGCTGATCTCGGCCGCGGTCACGGGCCTTCTCCTGGCCGTCTACGAGTGGGGCGTGCGCTACACCTGGGTTGGCGCGATGCTCAACGGGCGGAAGCTTCGGAAGCCGTCGCCCCCGGCTCCCGGGAGCGCGGCGGTGGCGGGTTGATCGTCTGGGATCGTGGGATCGGGGGTTTGGGTTGTCGGCCGGGCCGTCGGGCTGGTTCCATCGGGGGAATGATTCCGCGGACTCTCCGTGTGCTCGCCGGACTCGTCGTGGCCCTGTGGGTCCTGCGTAGGCCAGTCGTGGTCGTCGTCGCGGCGGCGGATGGGGCCGGGTCGGCGGTCGCGGGTGCCGGGCGGCCCAATGTACTCTTCCTCTTCGCCGACGATCAGCGCGCCGACACGATCGGCGCCTGGGGCAACCTCCACCTCCGCACGCCCCATATCGACGGGCTGGCGGCCCGCGGGGTCAGCTTCCGGGGCAACTACTGCTTCGGGGGCAACAGCGGCGCGGTGTGCATCCCCAGCCGGGCGATGCTCATGAGCGGGCGGACCTGGTTCGGCCTTCCCCACAATCTCGACAGGACGTTGACCTGGCCCGAGCACCTGCGGCGGCAGGGCTACGAGACCTTCGCCACCGGCAAATGGCACAACGGCGAGGCGTCCTTCGTGCGCAGTTTCGAGCGCGGGCGCTCGGTCCACTTCGGCGGCATGGACGACCATACCCGCATCGCCATCCAAACCTTGGGGCCCGATGGGACGTGGTCGCCGCGCCGTCCCTCACCGAAGTTCTCGAGCGAACAGTTCGCCGACGAAGCGATCGACTTCCTCCGTCGCCCCGCCGGGCAGCGGCCCTTCCTCGCCTATGTGGCCTTCACGGCTCCCCACGATCCGCGCAATCCGCCGGAGGCCTGGCGGGTGACCGACCCCGCGAAGCGCCCGCCCCTGCCGCGCAACTACCTGCCCCAGCACCCCTTCGACAACGGCGAGCTGGTCCTGCGCGACGAGAACCTCCTGCCGTGGCCCCGGCCGCCGGAGTGGGTCCGCGACCAGCTCGGGGAATACTACGGACTCATCGAGCACCTGGACGCCCAGATCGGGCGGGTGCTCGACGCCCTGGCGCGCTCGGCCCATGCCACCAACACGATCATCGTCTACGCCGCCGACCACGGGCTGGCCTTGGGCAGCCACGGACTCCTGGGCAAGCAGAACGTCTACGAGCACAGCATGCGCTGCCCCCTGATCGTCGCCGGGCCGGGCCTACCGGCCGGGCGGAGCACGGAGGCGTTCACCTACCTCTTCGACCTGTTCCCGACCTTGTGCGGCTTGACCGGGGTGCCGGTGCCCGAGGGCCTGGCCGGCCAGGACCTGCGCCCGCTGTGGACCACGCCGGGCGCCCGGGTACGGGACTCGGTCTTCCTGCCCTACCAGGGGCTCATGCGGGCCGTGCGCGACGAGCGCTGGAAGCTCATCTGCTACCCGCCGGTCAACCACCGCCAGCTCTTCGACCTCGCGAACGATCCCGACGAGCGCGTGGACGTGTCCGGCGATCCCGGCAACGCCGCCATCGTGTCCGGCCTCCTGGCCCGTATGGCCGAGTGGCAGGCCAGGGTGGGCGACACCCAGCCGCTGACCGTGCCGAATCCCCGGCCCCTGATGCGCGATCTCACCGGCCACCCGCGCAAGCCCGACGCCTGGCAACCCCGCTGGATCGTCGAGAAGTACTTCTGAGCGTCTCCGCCGGCGCCATGCCGGGATCCCCCCGGGACGGGTCGGGCGTCCGTGGTGGTGGGAGGGGACCTCCCGGCGGACTTGCGGACCCGCCGGTCGCTGCGCACCGTTGAGACGTGACTCTCGAAGATTCCCTGGGCGACATCCTCCGGAAGGCCCGCACGTCCACCCACACCGAAGCCGCCGCCGCGGCGCAGGCGGCCGGGCTCCCACTGGCGGACTACGAGCGCATGGAGGAGACCGGCCGGCCGGCCCCAGGCTGCCGCCTCGAGGACCTCGCGACGCGTCTGTCGCTCGACGGGGCCAAGCTGATGCGGATCGCCGACGGTTGGCTGCCGCAACCCGTGGCCACCGCCGGGTGGTGCGAATTGCGGGTCATCACCACCGAGGGCGACGGCATGGCGGTGCACGCCTACCTGGTCTGGGACGAGGTGACGCGCGAGGCCGCCGTGTTCGACACGGGCTTCGATGCGGCCCCCATCCTGGCGCTGATCGACAAGCACGGACTCCACCTCAAACACGTCTTCATCACGCATTCCCATGGCGACCATGTCGCCGGTCTGGCGGGCCTGAGGGCGCGCTTCCCGAAGGTGCGCATCCACACCAATTCCAGGAACGCGCCGGTGGAGCAGCGCATCCGCCCCAACGACTTCATCATGCTCGGCAGCCTGCGCATCACCAACCGCGACACGCCGGGACATGCCGAGGACGGCGTCACCTACATCGTGGGCAACTGGCCCGAGGATGCGCCGCACGTGGCCGTCGTCGGCGACGCGCTCTTCGCCGGTTCCATGGGCGGGGCGCGCGACCAGTTGGAGCTGGCACGCACGAAGGTCCGCGAACAGATCTTCTCGCTGCCTCCCGGCACGCTGGTGTGCCCGGGTCACGGTCCGCTCACGACCGTGGAGCAGGAGAAGGCCAACAACCCCTGGTTCCCATGAACACCCTCCACGGTCCGTTGCCCGATCGTTCCGCGTCCCGTCCGCCGGCCCGGCGTGGGGCGACCCCGTGGAGGTGCCGGGTGGCCGTGGTGTCGATGGGGATCCTGTGGGTGGCCGAGGTTCAGGGCCAAGGCAAGGTGCCCGACTCGGCCCGGCCGACGGCGGGCAGCCCCGCGACCGCCACGGATGCGGCGTCGTCGCGTCCGGCCGCACCGGTCGATCCGGCGCTGCCTGCGGCGACGTCGCCGACGGCGGTCTCTCCCGTACCCAGTCCGGATCAACCGGGGTCGGCATCGGCGCGGCGGTTGTTGCTGGTGCGTGCCTCGCCGGTGCCCCTGGGCGAGAACTCGGTCCTGGCGGTGGGTGCCGAGCAAGCCAAGGACGAGCTGAAGGGGCTTGAGGGCGGGATGCTGCGCCGCAGTCTGTCCGAGCCGCGGGTGCTGTCCGTGCCGGAACAAGGCGGTTGGGTGCGGGGCTTCTTCAAGGAGCCCAAGGCCTCGCGGCTGTGGTCGTTCTTCAATCCGAGGGCCCCGGTGGACACCGAGACCGACCTGCAGCGTTCGGCCCGCATCTTCGGCATCCGGGGCGATGCGCCGCTGCCGACCTCCCAAGTGGATCCCGTCCACGTCGAGCCGGTGGGCATCCGGTTCTGGCAGATCTCCCGCTGAGGACCCGCCGGCCGGAATCGTGCGATCCATCGCGGGCAGGACCCCGACGGCGACCCCGGGGTCCGGTTGATTTCCCGGCCGCATTCCCGACATTCGCCCCCGATGACACCGACCTCCCCCGATCCCGGACCGGGCGCCCCGGCGTTCCTCACGGCCGGTTCCCGGAGGGAGGCGATGGACTGGGGGTTGGTGCTCATCAGCCAGGGCATCCCGGCGGTCATCGAGCGGGTCCAACCCGATGAGCCGCCGGATCCGCCGGTGTCCTGCGATCCGGTCGATCTTGCGGAGCCGGACCTGTCCGGTCCGGCCGGGGCGTCGGAGTCCTGCGAGGTCGCCCTGTCGGACGACGGGACGCCACCGCCGCCCTTCTCGCCGTCACCCTCGCCGTCGCCCGTCGGCCCGATGCGCCCATCCGGCCGACGGCCCTCCTGCCGCCCCCGTCACCGGGCCCGCGTGCCCCGCCGACGGCCGGAGTCCTCGCGCACCGTGATCTGGCACCTGCGCGTCGAACCCCATCTCATCGACCGCGCCCGGGCGGTGATCGAGGCCTACCGCCTGGAGGATCGGCGCTTCGACTGGGCGCGGGGGGCCGGGGCGGGGACCGCCATCGGGCCCGGGGCGTTCTCCTGGTCGTCCGGGGCGCTCGTCTGGGCGGCCGTGGTGTGCGCCCTGCATGGCCTGCTGCCGCCGGCCCTTCGTTCCCTCGGCTGGATCGAGGTGGCGGCCGTGCGCCAGCAGGGGCAGTGGTGGCGTCTGTGGACGGCCACCTGGCTGCATGCCGATGTGGCCCATCTGGTCTCCAATGTCGCCACCGGCGGCCTCACCCTCGGCCTGGCCATGGGGCGTCATGGGCCCGGCACGGCCCTGTGCCTGAGCCTGTTGGCCGGCACCCTGGCCAACCTGACCGGCCTGTTCCTGCGCGAGCCGGCCTCCCGGGCGCTGGGCGCCTCGGGCGTGGTGATGGCCACCTTGGGCCTGCTGGCGGGCCATGCCGTGGTCTGGTGGCGCCTCAGCCGTCACGCCTCCAGGCCGGTGGGCATCAGCCTCGGGGCCGCCGGCTTTCTCTTCCTGAGCCTGGGCGTGGACCCGTCCTCCGACGTCCTGGCCCATCTCGGCGGCTTTTTCGCCGGCATTGTCCTGGGCGCGGTGGCCGCCTGGTTCCGCTGGGGGCGCTTCGACAAGGTCTGGGCCTGGGCCTACATCGTGCTCGCGCTGGGCCCGTGGGTCTGGGCCATGGTGTCGGCGCCGCGCTGAGGTCGCGCCTGACCTGGAGGATCCGGGCCGGGTGGCAAGCTCGGCGGCTCTGGGCGGCGAGGTCGGGTGAGGCGGGCCAGAAGGGTTGGCCGGAGAGGGTGGCCGGAGGGTTCGGGCCGGGGATTCAGGCCCGACCGTTGGGCAGCGGCGTCAGGCGGCCCTCCCGGTCCACCCGGTAGTCGATGCCCCGCCAATGGACCCGGTTGCCGCCGAGGGCCGCCACCCACACGGCCGCCCCGAGCAGGTCCCTCACCGCGGCCATGCCGAACACGAAGGCGTCGTCCCGCCGGGCCTGTCGCCCCGGCAGGGCCGCCAGCCGCCAGGCCAGCGCCTGGGCCATGGCCGACCGGGCGATGACCAGGCCCATGAAGAGGCCCACCCACGCCCCCCGGACGCCGGGCGGCAGGGCCGGGTGCCCCCAGGCCGTCGCGGCGGCGAGCGCGTTCCACAGGGTGGCGTTGGCGAGGATGCTGGCCGCATAGGGCGCGGGCCGGCACACCCGGATCGTGCGGTTCCAGCGCACCTGATGCGTCCAGATCGCCCGCCATCCGGTCGGGGTGTCGAGGCATTCGACCACCACCGGGCACAGCTCGATGCGTCCGCCGGCCGCGGCGATCCGGTGGCCGATCTGGAAGTCGTCGGCCAGGTGGTCGGCCACCGCACGGAAGCCCCCGATGCCCTCAAGGGCGGTCCGGCGGATGAGCATCGAGGCGCCGAGGGCGAAGTCCATCGGGGCCAGTGTCCGCGACTGCAGCACCTGGCTCCAGAAGTCGGCGTTGACGGCCGTGGCCTCCCATTCCATGGCGGCATTGGCCGGGTTGGCCAGCCGGTAGAAGCAATGCACGAGGGCCACCTTGGGATCCTCCAACGGCCGCACCATCTGCGAGACGAGGTCCGGCGGGGCCAGCACGTCGGCGTCGCTGACCAGCACCAGCCCGTGGGCGATTTCCTCCCCGACCTGGGCCAGCTTCGACACCTTGGCGTTGGCGCCCATCCGGTCGGGACAGACCCGCAGGCGCGCGTCCCGGTGCGGATGCTCGGCGATGAGCCGCCGGACCAGCGGGACGATCGGGTCCGCCTCGTCGGCCACCACGAAGAGGAACTGCAGCGGCCCGGCGTGGTCCTGGGCGAGCCAGCTCCGCAGGCACCGCTCCGAATGGTCGGGGTCGAGTCCCTTGAGCGGCTTGAGCAGGCAGACCCCGGGAGGCGGCGCGGAGGGGCGGCCGGTGTCGGCATCGGGCGTGCGCCGGTGCAGCGGGAAGCGGATCGCCGCCAGGAACTGCCAGGTCACGATGCCGAAGCCGAGCACGGCCAGCGTGCCCGGGAGGGCGAGCGCGATGGTCTGGGCGGTCGTCATGGCGGGGATCGTCCTCGGAGCGGGTGCCGTCAGCGAGCGGCGCTCCCCACGGCATCGCTCCAGCGGCCCCCGCCGAGACGCTCGGCCAGGCCCTCGACCAGTTCCCGCACCAGTCCCGGCCCCTCGTACACGAGGCCGGAGTAGACCTGGAGCAGCGTGGCCCCGGCCGTGACCTTCTCCCAGGCGTCGGCCGCCGTGAAGATCCCGCCCACGCCGAGGATCGGCACCGCACCCCGGGTCTGGCGATGCAGGTGGCGGATCACCTCGGTGCTGCGCGCGGCCAGCGGCCGACCGCTCAGGCCGCCCGCCTCCCGGTAGATCCGCTGCGCCAGGTGGTCCTGCCGGGATGGCCGCGCCAGCGTGGTGTTCGTGGCGACCAGCCCGGCCACCTGGCGGGGGCCCACGAGGCTCACGATCTCGTCGAGGGCGTCGAACGACAGGTCGGGCGCCACCTTGACCAGCACCGGCCGGGGTGCATGACCGACGGCCAGCCCGGCGTTGACCTCCTGGAGCGCGGCGAGGATCCCGTCGAGGGCCGCCTTGTCCTGCAGTTGGCGGAGGTTCGGGGTGTTGGGCGAACTGACGTTCACCACGAAGAAGTCGGCCAGGGGCCACAGCGTCCGGAACGACTGGGCGTACTCGCCGGCGGCCTCCTCGAGCGGGGTGGCCTTTGACTTGCCCAGGTTGATGCCCACCGGGTGGGCGGGCCACAGCCCCTCGGAGCGCCAGGCGGCCAGCCGTTGGGCCAGGGCCTCGGCCCCGCCGTTGTTGAAGCCCATCCGGTTGACCAGCGCGCCATCCGGCACGCTCCGGAACATGCGCGGCTTCGGGTTGCCGGGCTGGGCCCGGCCCGTCACCCCGCCCAGCTCGCTGAAGCCGAACCCGAGGGCCTCCCACATGGGCACGGCCGCGCCCTGCTTGTCCATGCCGGCAGCCAGCCCGACCGGGTTGGGGAACCTGAGGCCCAGGGCCTCCACCGGCAGCGGCGCCGTCTCGAAGAGCGCATGCGCCAGCTTCCGGCTCCCGGTGCAGCGGCTGGCGCGCGCCAGCAGGCCGAGGGTCCGGTCGTGGACCGCCTCCGAGTCCTGGGCGAAGAGGAACGGCCGGGCGAGGTTTCGGTAGAGCCAGCTCATGTGGCGGAGAGCCTGCACGCAACCCGGCGCCCCGGGCAAATGGGCTTTGTCCCAAGGGGGCATCGAAGGCCCCCTGGCATACCGGACCCCGGGGTCCGCCCAAAATGCCGCTTCCTTGACGACCCCGGGGTTGGCAGCGTCGGGCGACGCTTCCGATCCGGAGGCACCCCATGTCCATGCCAGCCACCGCCGCCGCCAACCCCACGCCCCGTCCGGTCCGAGGCGCCGGATGGATCCGGGCCCTGCCCCTGGGTCGCAAGCTCCACCCCGTCTTGGGCTGGATCAACGGCACCTCCGGGCTGGTGTCCGTCCCGTTCGGGGCCGGGCGGCTGTCACACCCGGCCTCCTGGACCAAGGCCATCGCCACGCTGCTCGTCGCCGGGGAGCACCTCCTGCCCGAGTTCGGCCTCATCGCCCCCATCCTGCGGGGGCTGCGTCGGGGCACCGTCGTCGATGTCGGGGCCAACCTCGGCTATTTTCCCCTGTTGATCCGCCGCGAGACGGACCTGCCCGTGCTGGGGTTCGAACCCCAGCCCTTCCTCCACGGCCTGGCCGCCGTCAGCGTCGCCGACAGCGGGTTGTCAAAGGTCGAGCTGCGACGGTTGGCCTGTGGCGACGCCCCGGGCGAGGTGCTCTTCCAGAGCGGTCCCAACGGCAACATCGTCTCGTCCGAGGAGGCTGCCGCGGCCGACAGGGTTTCGGCGGGAACCGCCCTGACCGACCTCGATGCCGCGGCCGAGACCACCCTCAGGCGTCGCCCCATCATCCCGGTGCCGGTGGTCACCCTCGACTCGGAACTGGCCGCCACCGAGGTCGCGCTCCTGAAGATCGATTGCGAGGGGTATGAACTGCGGATCCTCGAGGGCGCCCGGGAGGTGCTTCGCCGCGACCGCCCCGTCCTCCTGATCGAGGTCCATCCCCAGTTCCTGCCCCAATTCGGCGGCAGCGTCCGGCAGGTGGTCGACTTCCTTTCCCCGGCGTATGACCTCGAGGCCTGGGACTTCAGCCCGGATCGCGGATCGATCGGATTCCTCCGGAGCCTGACCCGATACGCGCCGGATCGAGGACGCCGTTTCCCCGACCTCGAGTCCATGATCACCGCCGCCGCCACGCCGCCGTTGCCCACCCAGTTATACCTTCTGGCCCATCCCAAGGCCTGAACTGAAATCAACCGGACCCGACCGAACCATGGGCACGTTTCTTCGCCAACTCTGGCCGTTTGTTGCCCCCCATAGCAGCCGGTTGGTGGCGGGAGCCTTGTCGGGCCTGATCTACGCGCTGGGAGGCTCCCTGTTGTTGCTGGCGGTGAAGCTGGTCCTCGAAGCCATCTTCCCCACCGAAGGGGCCCGAGATTTGGTTCAATCGCTCGGGAAGCTGCCGGCGCTGCTCCGGGATCCGCTGCTGGCGGCCATGGAATCCCTGCACAGCCGTGTCGATACAGGGTCGCTGCCCTGGATCATCGCCAGCGTTCCGATGGCCATGGTTCTCCGCGGCGGGGGGGCCTACTTGAGCCTTTACTGCATGACCTGGGTGGGCACGGCGACGATCCATGACCTGCGGGTTCGGATTTTTGATCATTTGGAGCGGCTATCGCTGGATTACTTCACGACGGCCCGGACGGGGGATCTCCAGTCCCGGCTGATGAACGATACCCAGGCGATCCAGCAGTGCATCGCCCAGGGGTTCTCCACCATCGCCCGTGAACCGGCGACCGTGGTCGGTATCCTGATTTTCCTCTTCTCCATGCAGACCCGACTCACCCTGGTGGCCCTGGTCGTGTTTCCATTGGTGGTGGTTCCGGTGGTGGTCTATGGCCGGAAGGTGCGGCGTTCATGGAAGGCGGCCCAGACCCACACGGCCGAATTGAGCGATCTCATGCAGGAGACCTTCACGGGGATCCGTGTGGTCAAGGCCTTCAACCTGGAGGCCACCATGACCGAGCGCTTCAGTGCCACCTCGCGGCGCATCACGGGTCAGTTCATGCGGTTTGTGCGTGGGAGCGAAATCCCGGGTCCGGTCATCGAGACGTTCGGGGCTGTTGGCGTCAGCCTCATGCTGCTCTACGTGCTGCGGTTGCCCAAAGGCGAGCGACCGAGCTCGGGCGACTTCACCTCCTTCGTTGGTTCGCTGTTCATGCTCTATCAGCCCATCAAGAATCTCAGCCGCCTTTGGAGCCAGCTGGAGCAAGGCCGGGCCGCGGGTGAGCGGTTGTTCCCGATTTTGGCGACGGCGAGTTCGGTTGTGGAACCCTCGCAGCCCCGAGCCTTGGGTGCCCAGGGCGCGACCGTCTCCTTCGAGAATGTCTCGTTCCGGTACACCGACCGACCGGTTCTCGACGGGTTCTCGTTGTCCATCCCGACCGGATCGCTGGTGGCCCTGGTCGGGGAGAGTGGTTCCGGCAAGACCACCGTGGCCAATCTTCTGCTGCGTTTCTACGATCCGCAGCTCGGTCACATCCGGCTCGGTGGCGTCGATTTGCGGGAGGTCCGTTCTTCAGACCTCCACGACCAGATGGCGCTGGTCAGTCAGGATACGGTGCTCTTCAACGACACGATCCGGGCCAACATCCGCATGGGTCGTCCCGGGGCCACCGACGTCGAGATCGAGGCCGCGGCCCGGGCAGCGCATGCCGATGGCTTCATTCGCGAAACGCCCCAAGGCTATGATACGGTGGTCGGAGAACGGGGTAATTTACTCTCCGGCGGACAACGTCAGCGCATCGCCATCGCCCGTGCGATCCTCCGCAACGCCCCCATCCTGGTGCTCGACGAGGCCACCAGCGCCCTCGATGCCGAATCGGAGCGGGCCGTGCAGGCGGCCCTCGAGACCCTCATGGTCGGACGCACCACCCTGTGCATCGCCCATCGACTGTCCACCATCCAGCGCGCCGACCTCATCGTGGCGATGGAGGCCGGACGGATCGCCGAGCAGGGCACCCACGCCGAGCTCCTCGCCCGCGGCGGGCCCTACGCGCGGCTTCATGCGCTGCAGTCGGGCGGTGCCTGAGAAGCGGCCCTGCGTCGGCGGGAGTCCTCCGGGAAAGGGAAGTCCCAACGGGAGCCCTGGCTCCGGTGCGGCCCCTGGGCTGTCCCGGTCGTGTCGGATCGACCGCGTTGGTCCGGTGGCGCTGCCCGCCGGTCCATTGCGGCCGTCAGCGGCGCCACCAGCTGCGGCCCGACGAGGCGGGCGGGGCGGCCTGCGTGGCGGTGCCCGGCGCGGGGGCGGTTTCGGCGTTGCGCCCGGTGAGCTGGCGGACCAGCACCTGGCTCCGGGCCGCCGTCAGCGCCATGATGAACTCGTCGTAGCTGGCGAACCTCTCGCCCGGGTTCTTGGCCATGGCCCTGGACAGCGCGTCGCTCGTGGGCCGGCTGATGGCCGGACTCACCTCGCGGGCCGGCCGCAGCGGGATGGCCAGGTGCGCCGCGACGACGTCCTCCACCGACGGGGCCTCGAAGGGCACGTGGCCGGTCAGCGCGTGGTACAGGGTGCCGGCGAGGCTGTAGATGTCGCACAGGAACGTGTCGCCCTCCTGGCGAACCCGCTCCGGGGCGATGTAGTAGGGCGTGCCGAAGATCGGTGCGTAGGCGTCGGTGTCGGCGTCGGCCTTCTTGGCGAGCCCGAAGTCGACGACCTTGGGCTCGCCGTCCGAGCTGAAGAGGATGTTCCCGGGCTTGATGTCGAGGTGCAGCAGCCCGCGTTTCAGGGCCGCCTGCAGGGCCCCGGCGACCTTGATGCCGATGTCGAGCACATCGAGCTCGGGCAGGGTCTTCTCCGCCTCGATCCGGCTGTCGAGACTGCCGGCGTCGGCGACCTCCATGGCCAGGAACCGGTAGCCCTCGTGGTAGTCGAAGGCGTAGATGTGGATGATGTTGGTGTGGTTGAGCTGGGCGCAGGCCCGGGCCTCCACGGCGAAGGCGGTCACGGCGGCGGGGTCGTCGGCCAGTTCGCGCTTCATGAGCTTCACGGCCACCTCGCGCCCCAGGGCGGTGTCCCAGGCGCGGTACACGGTGCCCATGCCGCCCGAGGCGATCTCCGAGCGCAGCTCATACTGCCGGAGCATCATGGGCATCATCACCGTGGCCTGGCACTTCGTGCAGGTCATCGTGTCCAGTGGCGCCAGGTCGCCCGGGATGAACTGCTTGGCCCCGCACGCCGGGCACGAGACCATCTTCAGGGCTTTTTTCTGGGGTGCGGTCTGCTCCATGTGTTCGATTGCCCTGAGTCTAGGCCCGGCCGCTCCGGGGACAAGGACGGGGAGGGGATTTCGCCGCCGGGCGCGGCGAGGGAGGGTCGGGAGTCGCTGGAGAAACCGGCCCGCGCCGGTTCTTCAGGTCACTTCTTGGGATCGAGGTTGGCGGCGAGGTCGGCCTCGCTGATCGAGGACTCCACCCCGCCGGCCGGCACGTCCATCTGGGCGAGCCAGAGCAGTGCGTTGAGGAAGATCTTCCGCTGGTTCGGGTCGCCCCAGTTCTTGTGCGTGTGCCCGCCGGTGAAGCCCATGCCCCGGCCGCCGTCGAGGCGCTCGTGCACCCACATCATGGCCTCGCGTCGGCCGGAGGCGGCGACGATGTGGGCGTAGGGTCCGGCGGGATGGACGTAGGGTCCCTTGCGCACCGCGTCGGAGGGCGCGTCGTCGAGCAGCCAGGTGACCGGGCGGCCATTCTCCGACCAGCGCATGTTCACATACCATTCGTCCCGGGTGGAGAAGGGCTTCACGCCGCGGCTCACCGGGTGGTCGGGAAAGGTCGTGAACTTCGGCGACCACATGGGGTTGATGCTGTAGAGGTGCTCGTAGTGCCCGCCGATCCAGCGGATCATCGCCTCGCCCGGGTCGCCGGCCGGCACCTCGACGCCGTAGTGGGCGAAGCCCAGGCCGACCCCGCGCGAGGCCAGACGGTCGAGGAAGGCCATGCGCTCGGGCCGGATCGCCGGATGGCCGCCGCCGCCATCGGCGTAGACCAGGAGCGCATCGACCCGTTCAAGGGCCGCGTTGTCGTCGACCGTCTTGACGCCCTCGACCCTCGTGGGCCAGCCGTTGGAATGCACCTGCACCTGCAGGTTCGGCACGCCGGCCAAGGCCTTTTGGAGGAGCAGGCATCCCGCTCGGAACTCGTGCATGCCGGCCGGGTGGCTGGGGCGCCCGGCGATGAGGGCGATGCGGCGGGTCTTCGGGGCGTCCTTGGCCTCGAGGATCGCCGGGGTCGCCAGCAGCAGGACCGTCGATGCGGCGAGGAGGGCGTGCAGGAGTCGTTTCATGGATCAACCCAATGTTTTCCCCGGGGACGCCTCCGGTCAAGGCGTTGTCCGGAGGTTGTCGGGGTTGCCGACCCCGGCTCCCGATCCGCCGGTTTCAATGGTGGCCGTGCCGCCGCAAGGCGTCGGCAAACTTCCGCAACCCACCGGCAGCGGGCGGCGACGGAGACCGTCTAGGATCGGTGGCGATGATTGGGAAGCGATCGACGGGAAGCGGGATGCGGTCGGGTGGTCCGGGCATGGGCCTCATGGGTCTCCTGCCGTGGGTGGCGGCGGCCTGTGCGCTGGTCCCGGCGGCTGCGGCTCAGGACGGAGTCGACGGGGCGCCGCAGGGGCCTTCCCCGGCGGTCTTCCCCGAGGTTGCCGGCATGCTGCCGCGCACGACCATCCTCGGTGAATCCGACGCCGACGACGTGGTGTCGCGTCCCTTCCCCGCCGAGATCGAGGGCACGAAGGTGTATGCGGGCAAGAAGGTCACCCTGCTCGACTTCGACACCCTGCCGCAGATGCAGAACGACAACTACCGGCAGGCCTTCTCGCAGATCCCGGGCCTGCTGGTCAGCGAGCTACCGAATGCCAGCCTGCTCAGCCTCGGCTACCGGGGCATCGGCGACCCGCATGAGTCCCAGAACCTGCTGGTGCTCAAGGACGGACTGCCCTTCGTGCTCGATCTCTACGGCTACCCCACCGTGTACTTCGCGCCGCCCTTCGAGTCGGTCGACCGGCTCGAGTTCGTCCGCGGCGGCGCTTCGCTGATGTATGGGCCGCAGCCTTCGGGTGCCCTCAATTACGTCACCCACCAGCCCCGTCGCGACCGGCCCGTTGCGCTGCGCACCCAGCACGTCGCGGGCAGCTACGGGCTGTACACGACGCACTCCCTGCTCGACGGCACCGTCGGCAAGCTTGGCTACCTGGTGTCCTTCGACCACCGGCAGGGCGACAGCTTCCGGCGCGCCAACGGCGACTTCCGCCTCGACAGCGGGTCGATCCGGCTCGTGTACGAGGCCGTCCCCGGGACCCGCTGGTCCTTCGACATGGATGCCACGGCGGCCGACAGCGGGGAACCCGGAGGCCTGACGCTCCGGTCCGGGCCCGGCCTGCTGAACTACCAGGACGACCGCCGGGCCACCCAGAACCTGCATGACCGCATCCGCGTCGAGCGCTACCAGCCCTCGGTCGGCCTGGAACACGCCTGGGGCGAATCCACGCTGATGACCGCCCGGGCTTGGGGTGGCACTTATGAGCGCCAGTCGCTGCGCCAGCGCAATTCCGGTGGAAGCGCCTTCGGCAATGTCGGCAACCTGATCGACTCGAATACGATCAACACGCACCGCTACGCCACCTTCGGATCCGAGGCCCGGGTGCGCCACGAGTGGCAGGCCTGGAACGCCGATCACACGCTGGTCGGCGGCGTCTCCACCTACGCGTCGGAGGCTCCATTCGAGGTCGACCGCGGGGCCTCGGCCGACGCCGAGACCGGCACCCCGCGCCAGCGTTCGGAGCGCCGGACGGCTGCCGGCAGCGTCTTCGCCGAGAACGTCTTCCGCATCGGACGCCTCAGCCTCACGCCCGGGTTCCGTCTCGAGAACATCCACCAGTCCATCCGCGAGACGCTGAACCTCGACAAGACCACTTCGCCGCTGCTGCGGGACAGCGGGCTCAACACCGTGCCGCTGGGCGCGATCGGGTTGAGTTGGACCCTCGCCCCCGAGAACGAGCTCTACGCCAACCTCAGCGAGGGCTACAAGGCCAAGACCTACGCCGACGCCGTCCCGCTGGGCAACAACACGGCCGTGAGCGGCACCCTGGATCCCGGGCGCACCTGGACCGCCGAGGCGGGTGTCCGCGGTCGCCCCGGCGACGTCTGGCACTACGACCTGAGCGTGTTCCGCATCGACTACGACGACCGTTTCGGGTCGGTGACCTCCGGCGGTGTCACCCGTTTCGAGAACGTGGGCCGTTCGATCAACCAGGGCGTGGACGCCTCCACCGAACTGGATCTCATCGGTTTGTCCGACCGGTTGCGGGGCACCCGCCATGGGGAGGATTGGGGATCCCTGAGCGTCTACGGCAACCTGTCGTGGCTGGATGCCGAGTTCGTCTCCGGCCCGCTCGAGGGACTGACCCCGCAGTACGCCCCCGACTACATCCTGCGTACCGGCCTCATTTACCGCCTGGGTCGACGTGTGAAGGTGGCCTGGCTGGGAACCTTCGTGGACAACCATTTCGCCAACGACAACAACTCGGCCGACTTCCGCATCCCGGGCTACACCGTTTGGGACCTCACCGCCGAGTGGGAATTCTGGCCCGACCGGGCCCGCCTGTTCGGGGGGCTCAACAACGCCTTCGACCGCCACTACTGGTCGCGTGTCCGCCCCAACGGCATCGATCCCGCCGTGGGGCGCAACGTGTACGCCGGCCTGTCCCTGCAGTTCTGAGTCCCAGCCCCGGGGGGCGGGGTGTTACTTCGTGGGGCCTGGATCAACGGCCGAGGAATGCCTCGGGAGTCCGTGCCATGGGGGCTCCAGCGCCGAGGAGTCGCCGGTCGTGCGTGAGCAGCGGGACCTGCAGCCTCCTGGCCACCACGAGGTACTCCGCATCGTAGGCACTCACGCCGGAACGGGCGCATTCCTCCAGCACCTCGTCGGACGAAACAGGGTGTTCCTGTGAGCCGATGACGGTTTCGGCCTCGGTCATCTTGAGGAGAGCCTCGGCCAATGGAAGGTGGTTCACCCGCATTTGGGTGGCCAGGACGTTCCGGAATTGCGAGCGCCACAGCAGAGGTGCGGCCCACGAAGGTTCCTGCAGGAACACGGCTTCGGCCACTCGGGTCCGCGGACCTGCCAACAGCAGGTAGGCGATGAGGTTGCAATCGGCGACGATCATCGACGTCGGCTGTCCTTGGCCGTCGCGAGAAAGGAATCCGTCAGTGGTGCGATTCCCGCCTGAGCCAGACGTGTGCGTGACGCGCGGATTTGTTCGAGAAGCTCGGCGGCATTCCGCTCAGTGGGTGCGATGACCTGTTCCAGGCAGGCGATGACCTCGCCGTTCAATGACCTCCGATTGCGCAGGGCGCGTCGCTTGAGTCCCTCGTGCAAGGCCGTTGGGATGCCTTTCAACGTGAGTGTCGGCATGGGACAACCGTAATGGAATCAAAATGGTTTTCAAGGTGCCCACGCATCCCACGAACCCTCATCCGGGTCGTGGTTGGCTGGTGGTCATCGCCGCCAGTTGTCCACAGCCGGCGGCGATGTCGATGCCGCGCCGCTGACGGACGGTGCTGGGCAGTCCGTAGAGGAGCAGGATGTCCTGGAAGGCCCGTGCGGCGGTGCCGCCCGTGGGCTGGCCCGCGTATCCTTCGGTGGGATTGAGCGGGATGAGGTTCACCTGCGACGGGATGCCTTGCAGCAATCGGCCGAGGGCGTGGGCATGGTCAGGGCCGTCGTTGCGGCCTTCGATGAGCGTCCACTCGAAGAAGATCCGGCAGCCCAACGTCGCGGTGTGCTCGCGGCAGGCGTCCATGAGTTCGTCCAGCGGCCACTTGCGGGCCACGGGGATGAGTGCGGCCCGCTCGGCCTGGGTGGCCCCATGCAGCGACACCGCCAGACGCACCGGTTGGCGTTCGGCGGTCAATCGACGGATGCCCGGCACCACCCCCACGGTGGACACGGTGATCTTGTCGGCGCCCAGCGACAGCCCGGCCGAATCGCGCACGATGGCGATGGCCTGCATCACCGCATCGTAGTTGTGCAGCGGTTCGCCCATGCCCATGAAGACCACGTTGCGCAACCGCTCGTGCCGGTGGAACACCGAGGCGTGCCGTGGATTGGCCAGCGCCGGCGCGGGCGGTTCAGGAGCCTCGGTCGCGTCGGATCGGTCGCGTCGGGGCGCCGTCTCGCGCAACACCCGGTCCACGTGCAGCACCTGTCCGACGATCTCCCCGGCCGTGAGGTGGCGGGTGTAGCCGCGCTGCCCCGTGGCGCAGAACACGCAGCCCATGGCGCAGCCGACTTGCGAGCTCACGCAGGCGGTGGTCCGCCCGCTGTAGCGCATGAGCACCGTCTCGATGACTTCGCCGTCGGGCAGTCCCAGCAGGTACTTGCGAGTGAAGCCGTCGGAGGAGCGCGTCTCTCGCAGCACGGCCGGGAACCGGAGGTGATGTTCGCGCAAGACCTGCTCCACGAAGCGCGGCGGCAGCCGATCCGAGGTCTGGAACTCGCGCAGTCCGGCTTGATAGAGCTGGTACCAGAGCGTGCTGGCATGCACCTCGGCGAATCCCCAGGCCTTGGCCCTGGCCTTCCACTCCGCCCGCGTCAGCCCCAGCACTTCTGCCGGGCTGGCTGTCGGATGAATCTCAGCATCGGATTGCACCTCGGCCTCGGACATCGGCCGCGAACCTAGGGCAATGGAACCCGCGGCGGAAGGAAGGTTAGGCCACCACATCGGTGAATCCTTCATCGGGCGACAGGCTTCGGATCGGTCGGGCCAGGCAGCGTCGAATCGGAGCGAGGGTGCTCCTGCGATTCAGTGGAGTGTCTCTGGAATCGTTCCCGTGGTATTCCAAGCTGGGAGTCTTGCATGGTTTCCCACCGATACTTCAACCGTTCACCGAACTTTCATCATGGGACTCCTCAGCAACCTGCTCGGCAATGCGTCCGAGGTCGACATCGCCAAGATCCAGGCCGAACTCGAACCGGTGCTCGTGCCCGGCGAGACCATCGGCCGCGGTTTCAAGGTGTTCCGCGACTTGTTCATCTTCACCGATCACCGCCTCATCCTCATCGACCGTCAGGGGATCACCGGCACGAAGGTCAGCTACCACAGTGTGCTCTACCGGAACATCACCCAGTTCAGTGTGGAGACCGCGGGGTCGTTCGACGCCGATTCGGAGCTCAAGATCTGGGTGTCGGGGGGCGGTCTTCCAATCACCAAGGAATTCAAGCGGGGCACCGACGTGGTGGGCATCCAGAAATATCTGGCCTACTGCGTGTTCGGCGGATCCATCGAGCAGCGCTGAGCCCATGCTGCCGTTGGAGCCGGTTTGAAATCATCGGCGATGTCGGGCATGCTGGTCGAGGCATGCGAATTCCGGGCGACGATACGGATCGACCGTGGCGGAAATCCCGCCTCGCGGCGCGCATCCTGTTTCGGAAGGAGGTCGGTCGCATGACGGCCCGTGACCAGCGCATCGGTCGACGGCTCGCCCTGGATCCGAAGGTCACCAACCGCTTGATCCAACCGGGAATCTATTCCCTCCGAGATCAGGGACGCCGCATTGGAGACCGCAAACATGAGTTCGACCAAAACCTGGGACTGGTGGCGCGGTGACGTGGATTGGAGCACGCCGGCCGGGCGGTTGCTCCGCGCCTTTTTCGACGGACTGCCGACTTCGGAGTCTCGAAGTTGAGGCCGCGTCGGGAACCTGTTGCGACGGAAGCAAGCGGGTTGACGGAATGCCAGCTCTAGGCTGCGCATCAATTTCCGCTCCAGCGGCTGCGTCGGGTGGGCGGCACGGCCGGGTCGATGATCTGCACTGCGGCTTGGGAGGAGAGAGTGGTCTCCGCATCGGCCCGAATGGCGCCTTCCAGCATGGCTTCATAGACGTTGATCTGGCTGGTGGCCAGGACACCGTTGACGTCATTGGTGGTCGAGTGGGAAAGCCTCTGTTTGGCTTCGGCCAATTCTTTGGCGATTCTCAGGGTCGAATCGCGCCTCGCTATAACGTTTGCATGCTGTTTCCTCCAGTCCCTGTCGTCCGCGAGTGAGGCCAGCGAGTCGGCCAGGGCGGCGGCCAGTTTCGGATCTTCGCTCGCCACTTGGATCTCCAGGATTCCGGTTCTGCGGAATTCCGAAACCCGGGTCCGGTCCGTGAGGCGATCGACGCAGGCAGCCGGATCCAACGACCATCGCTTCGGCAATTCGTGGATCTCCGATACGGAGGTCAGGCTTGCCGGAGATTGGATCTCTTGCATGGCCGTCATCAGGGAATCGGTATCTTGCGTTTCCATTTGCAGCCTCAGGCGGGCTGTCGCGACGTAAAGGCGGGGGCCGAGGACGATGGAAACCAGGGCGATTCCGAGGCCGACCACCATCAGGACGAGGGTCCTCCGAACCCAGCCTTTGCGGAAGGCGGTGGTCCCCGTGGATCCAGGCGGCCGGCCTTGTAGCAGGCGTCGGACACGGGAGGCCACGGAGCCGTCGGTGGCGGCCAGTGCGAGGGGCTTGGCGGAGTGCGCCCGTTCGGCCAACGTCACCAGGGCTTCGGCCAGGGAGTGGCCTTGGCCTTGGGCCTCGATGACCCGGTCGTCGCAGCGATGCTCGCGCTCGCGGCGGATTTGTTCCGAGACCCACCACACGGCCGGATGGTAGAAGAGCAGGGTCTCGACGGCGTGCTGCAGCAGGTGGATGAGCGGATCCCGCCCGTGCACGTGGGCCAACTCATGCAACAGCAGCTCCTCGATCTGCAGGCCTGGCAGACTTTGGAGCGTTCCAAGCGGCAGCACGAGCATCGGCCGGAACCACCCGACGATGAGCGGCCCGTGGACGCGGGGTGACTCCCGCAGGGGGACCTGGCTTCGGAGGCCCAGTCGCCGACCCAGGGAGTCGCAGCGCTCCTGCCACTCCGAGGGTGCGGCCGAAGTCTCACGGGTGGCCCATCGATGCACCTGGGCTTCCGCCTCGCCCTCAGAGCAGTCCCCCGGGCATGAGCGAGAGGAGTGGCGGAGCCAAGCGAGCCCCCGAGGGACGAAGGGGCGGCGAGGCGGAGGCACGGAACGAGCGGCGGCCCTGGAAGTAGCCGTGCCCGCCCGGCCACGGGATCGCAGTGGATCGAGCCGATCTCCTGAAATATCGGGATGAGCGCCTCTTGCCGCTGGTCTGAAGCCCGATCGGGACGGCCTCTTGGGGCACATTCCATGTCCGAATCTCCTCAGTGCAGCAAGGAAGCGGGGTCACTCGTTGGTGAAGAAACTTCGCAGAAACCTCGTGGCTGAGTTGAAGGCGCGAGGGATTCAAGAGCTGAAGGGGCTCCAGGATCTTGACGAAGTCATTTCGAGGACCCTGTACGACCGTGACGCGTTGCTGGAAGAGGTCAGCCACCTGCAGGCATCTTTGGCCACAGCCAAAGCTAAGGCATTCCATTTGCAGGGCTTACTGAATGCAGTGAAAGAAGATGCAGGTCGAGTCGCTCGTCGGCCGTTTCTTTCGCAAGGAAGGCACCCAAGACCAGGTGAGCCGCCTGTTCGTCTTGGTGACCCCGACGCTCATCGACGCCGCCGGCCGCCCTGTCCACGATCCGGCGCATCCGCCCTTCGATCCTGCGACGTTCCCGCAGAAGCCCTGAGAGCCTGTCTGAGTTTTCAGACAGGCTCTGAGGGGGGACCGCTTCCTCCACGCGGATGGCCAACCGGAGTTTTGCCGTTGGCCTGCCTTATTCGTAGTGGGTCCAAAGCCGAAGAACCTTCACCGTCTGGATTTCCGGAAACACCTCGTACACCAAGCGGTGCTGGATGTTGATTCGTCGGGAGTAGGCGCCCGACAAATCACCCACCAGCTTCTCAAAGGGTGGAGGGTTGCGAAAGGGATCTTCCGCGAGGATCTCCAGGAGTCGGATCGCCTTGGGCTTGAGGCCGCTGGCCGACAGCTTCTTGGCGTCTTTCTGGGCCTGTTTTGTGTAAACCAGTCTCCAGGCTACCATGCCAGTCGGGTGGAGCATTGGTCGACCGGGGTAACCATCCCGGCGCGGATGGATTCGCGCATGCCCGGAATCGAGAGCAGGAACAAGGTCTCTTGGATTGCGCTCCAATCCTCCTCGGAGACGAGGATCGCATTCGACCGCTTCCCGGTGATTTGGATGGGTTCATGCGACGCAGCCGCCTGATCCATGAGGGTGTACAGGGAAGCTCTTGCTTGGGTGGCCGGAAGACTCAGCATGTCGAAGGAAAGCGTACGGGAAACCGTCCGTGAATCAAGAGGTCCCTCCGAATCCCCTGGAATCCATTCACGCCCCCCGGCCTCACCTGATCTTGCGCTCCCGGGTGGCCAGATCCGGTGGGTCCTCCGCCAGAATGGTCTTTGGCACCGGGACGTCTTGAGGCTTATCGTTTCAGGAAGTCCACCATGAAGCCCTCTCTCCCTGTCGTCCCTACTGTGGCAACCCACCCGGGTTCGGGTCCGGTCTCCGCCTCGGCCCCGGCTTGGATCTTGGCGGCGCTCCTTTCCGGAGGCCTCTTCGGGGCCTCCGCCCAGGCGGCCGAGGCGGTGGGGTTCAATCGCGACATCCGGCCCATCCTGTCCGACGCCTGCTTCCACTGCCACGGCCCGGATCCCGGCACCCGCAAGGCCGGCCTGCGTCTCGACACCCAGGAGGGGTTTTTCGCCGCCACCGCCAAGCGCGGGCCGGCCGTCGTGCCCGGTGACCTCGGCAAGAGCCCCCTGTGGCAACGCCTCGTCACCACCGACGCCGATGAGGTCATGCCCCCGCCCGAGGCCCACAAGGACCTGACGGCCGCCCAGAAGGAGGTCGTGAAGCGGTGGATCCTCGAGGGCGCCCAGTGGCAGCCGCACTGGTCGTTCCTGAAGCCCGAGAAGGCCCCGCTGCCGCCGGTGAACAACGCCGGTTGGGTTCGGGGCGGCATCGATGCGTTCATCCTGGCCGGGCTCGAGGCCAAGGGGCTCAAGCCCAACCCGGAGGCCGACCGACGGACCCTCGCCCGGCGCTCCGCCCTCGACCTCACCGGACTGCCGCCCCGGCCCGAATGGGTCGAGGAGTTCGTCCGCGACACGCGCCCCGACGCCTACGAGCGCTGGGTCGACCGCCTGATGGACACCCCGCAGTGGGGCGAGCACCGTGCACGCTACTGGCTCGACGCGGCCCGCTACGCCGATACGCACGGCCTGCACTTCGACAACTACCGTGAGATGTGGCCCTACCGGGACTGGGTCATCGGGGCCTTCAACCGGAATCTGCCCTTCGATCGGTTCACGGTGGAGCAAATCGCCGGAGACCTGCTGCCCGGGGCGACCGAGGACCAGTTGGTCGCCACCGGATTCCACCGGTGCAACATGACCACCAATGAGGGTGGCACCATCGAGGAGGAGAACCTCGCGAACTACGCCAACGACCGGGTCACCACCACGTCGTGGGTCTGGTTGGGCCTCACCGCCAACTGCGCGGCCTGCCACGACCACAAGTTCGACCCGG
>VHCX01000034.1 GCA_016871615.1 Verrucomicrobiota bacterium | reverse complement strand
CAGCGCGTATGCATGAAGCCGTCAGGCGAGCTTTGGGTCGCTGTGGGTAACGAAGGCAATCGCCCTCGCGAGATTGTTCTCGCCCATGGCCGCCTGAAAGTCGGTGAGCGATTTCTGCCGCGGCTTACGCTGCCGGTTTCGCCAGTGCATGAAGAAGCTGACCACGGTCCTGTCAGTAGATCTGAACCCGGACGGACCCTCGTTTGATGACCATCGGCTTGTCCCGCTTAGGGGACTTGGGCCGGTTTGCTCCGCGCTGTGACACGCGGACGCTGTCATCAATCTGTCATCAAAAATCAAGGAAACTCAAAAACCCGAGCAAAAGATGGTGGAGGCGGCGGGAATTGAACCCGCGTCCTAAGCCATTCAACCCGAAACGACTACATGCTTAGTCAGCCAAGGTTCTCGGCGAAATCGTGGCCGGCCGACAGGGACCGATTTCGCTCAGCCCGCATGAAGGTTCTCGACCGACGACGCGCGGACTCCGGCGCCGATCATGCCTGCTGATGGCGTTTCGTCCCCGTAGCAGGTGTTCAGGGCGAAACGTCGGGCCGATTAGGCCGCGAGAGCCAACTCTTCGTTAGCAGTTATGTGTTTGATCCGATGTTTTACGAGGCCAACGAATCATCCTCGGCATGCCATCCCGGGCAGGATCACCTAGTCGAAACCGGTACGCCCCCCCATGAACTGACACAGGTTGAAATCGTCGAGAGCCGGGCACTTGTCAAATGGCCTTTGCCGGAGAGCCGTTTTGCCCTGCGGCGATCCGACCCATCCATGGCGGCATTCCCTGGTCGTTCGGAGGGTCGATTTCGCGGTTGCCCGGGCGGGCCATGCAGGAATACTCATCGTGTGCCTTCCCCCGCGATGAAAACGGTTGCCGGTGTCCTGCTGGCTTGGGTGCTCTGCGGTTGCCAGACCTCCCGCGGGCCGGGTGTGGGTCGCGGCCTGTCGGTCGCGCAGGCCGGCGGGGTGGTGCGGGTCTCCCATGGGGCGGACCTCCTCTCCGAGTATCACACCGGGGGTGTTTCACGACCGTTTCTGTATCCGCTGCTCGGGCCCGATGGCGTCCACATGACCCGGAGGTGGCCCCAGGAGGATGTCGGCGGCGAGGAGAAGGACCATCCGCACCACCACGCGCTCTGGTGGTCCCACGGGGCCGCCAACGGCAACGATTTCTGGAGCGAGGTGGCAGGAGCCGGCCGGACCGTGCACGAGGCGTTCACCGCCACGCGCGTCGAGGGATCCGGCGCCGGCCAGCGTGCCGTCATCGCATCGCGCAACCGTTGGGTCGCCAAGGACGGCACGGTGGTGGCCGAGGACGAGCGCCGCATGGTCTTCCATCCGCCGACACCGGACCTGCGGCAGATGGACTTCGAGATCACGGTCCGTCCCGTCGGCGGTCCGCTGGTGCTCGGGGACACCAAGGAGGGTACCTTCGCCATCCGACTGGCCGAGACCATGCGCCTGAAACGCGCCGACAAGAGCCGGGGAGGCACGATTCTCAACTCGCGTGGGCAGCAGGACGGCGACACCTGGGGCAAGCGCGCCGAGTGGTGCGACTACTCCGGTCCGGTGGCCGGGCCGACGGGCACCGGCACCTACGGCGTCACGATCTTCGACCATCCGGCCAACCCCCGGCATCCGACCTGGTGGCATGTGCGGGACTACGGGTTGTTCGCCGCCAATCCCTTCGGCGTCCACGACTTCGAGAAGAAACCCGCCGGCACCGGCGACCTCGCCGTGGAACCGGGCAAGGCGGTGACCTTCCGCTACCGGGTGCTCCTCCACCGGGGCGATTCCCGGTCGCTGCCCATCGACGCCCTGTACCAAGCCTACAAGGCCGGGAAAGGATCGCCATGACCGCCCGCACGGGGCGCCGGTCGGGCGTCGGCGTCCGGTCTTCCCGGAGGATGCGTCCGTCGCCGTTCCGCTCGGCAGCGCCCCTGATCCTGGCCGGTTCCGCCCTCCTGGGCGGTTGCCGCACCACCGGCCTGCTCGATCTCGGCGGCCGGTCCGGGATGGCCACCGGGGCCCTCTATCGCCACGCCGAGTCCATCGTCCTGGCCCGCGACCAGGAGGCCGATCTTAGGTGCCGCCACCGCAAGGTGATCGACACCCGCCTGATCGAGGCGCCCGAGGCGGAGGCCGATCCGCGGGGCGGTCACGAGTCGTTCTCCTTCTCCGGATCCGGCACGCCATCGTCCTACGTGATCCCCCCGGAACGCCGCTACTCCCGCTTCGTCGAGCGCTGGGCGATCCAGCGCTGCGACGCCGAGGTCTTCTACCGGGTGACCTACACCCCGGGCGCCTCGGGAACCGATGTCACCGCCGAACTCGAATCCACTCCTCCCCCACCATGAATCGCCGCCAATTCCTCACCGCCACCTCGCTGGCCGCCGGGGCCGTCGTCACCGGTTGCACCACCACCGCCCCCGCCGCCCGGTTCACCCCCAAGTCCCGGGTGATCGGTGCCAATGACGACATCCGGGTGGCCGTGGTCGGCTTCAACTCGCGCGGCAACGACCACATCGCCGGGTTCCGCAAGCTCAAGGGCGTGCGCCTGGTGGCCCTGTGCGACGTCGACTCCAAGGTGCTGGAGAAGGGCCGGGCCGACCTCGCCAAGGACGGCATCCAGGTCCAGACCTTCACCGACGTGCGCAAGTTGCTCGAAAGCGGCGAGATCGACGCGGTGTCCACGGCCACGCCGAACCACTGGCATGCGCTCCTGGCCACGTGGGCCTGTCAGGCGGGCAAGGACGTGTACGTCGAGAAGCCGGTGTCCCACAACGTGTGGGAGGGCCGCCAGATCGTCGCCGCCGCCCGGAAGTACGGGCGCATCGTCCAGACGGGCACGCAGTGCCGGTCGAACCCGGGCCTCCGCGAGGCCATAGCCTGGGTGCGGGAGGGCAACCTCGGGCGCATCCAGGTGGCCCGCGGCCTCTGCTACAAGCCGCGCCAGAGCATCGGCCAGGTGTCGGCCCCCACGCAGGTCCCCGACCACATCAACTACGATCTCTGGTGCGGGCCCGCGCCGCTCAAGCCCCTGATGCGCTCCAAGCTGCACTACGACTGGCACTGGCAGTTCGTCACCGGCAACGGCGACCTCGGCAACCAGGGCATCCACCAGATGGACATCGCCCGCTGGGCCCTGGGCGTGAACACCCTCAGCCCGAAGGTCTTCAGCGTGGGCGGCCGACTGGGCTATCAGGACAATGGCGACACGCCCAATTCGCAGTTCGTCTTCCACCAGTACGACCAGGCCGCCCTGATCTTCGAGGTGCGCGGGTTGCCCAAGTCCAAGGAGTATCAGGACGGACGCTGGTCCAAGAGCATGCCCGACTACCGGGGCGCCCAGGTGGGCGTGGTGATCCACTGCGAGAATGGCCACCTGGTCATCCCGTCGTACGACAGCGCCCAGGCCTTCGACCGGAATGGCCGGCAGATCAAGGCCTGGAAGCAGGGGGCCGACCACTACGCCAACTTCATCTCGGCGGTCCGCAGCCGGCGTTCGGGCGAGCTGAATGCCGAGATCCTCGAGGGGCACCTCAGCAGCGCCCTCTGCCACACGGGCAACATCAGCTACCTGCTGGGGTCCAAGCTGCCGCCCGAGGCCATCCGCGAACGCCTGCAGGGCAACCACGAGGCCGCCGAGACCTTCTCGCGCCTGTCCGAGCACCTGATCTCCAACGGCATCAACCTCGAGGCGCAGCCGCTGGTGCTGGGCGAGACCCTGCGCATGGACGTCAAGGCCGAGCGGTTCATCCGCAACGATCGCGCCAACCAGATGCTCACCCGGGAGTACCGGAAGGGCTTCGAGGTGCCGTCGCGGGTTTGATGCCCGTCCAGACGGGCGGAGGGGCGGGAGGCCCCGCCGGGGCGACTTCAAGCGGCCCCTTCGGATCGTGTTTCCGGAGGGGCCGTTGCCGTCGGGTCGTTCGATTCCCGCAGCGTCGTGCCAGCGTCGTTGGGATCAGGCCCCCAGGTAGAACCGGGCGCAGTTGCCGCCCCAGAAGCCGGCGGCCTGTTCCGGGCCCAGATGGCGGACGTGATCGCGCACCAAGCCCTCGACCTGCTCGTAGCTCCCCGCCAGCAGGCAGACCGGCCAATCGCTGCCGAACATCAGGCGCTCCGGCCGGAACGTCTCGAACACCACGTCGAGGTAGGGCCGGAAGTCGTCGGCCTTCCAGTTGCGGTGATCCGCTTCGGTCACCATGCCCGACACCTTGCAGCAGACGTTCGGGTGCCGGGCCAGTTCGCGGATCTGCGAGGCCCAGGGCTCGATCAGCCCGTCGCGGATGAGCGGTTTGGCGATGTGGTCGAGCACGAAGGGTTGCTCCGGGAAATGCCGGACCAGCTCGATCGCGGCCGGGAGCTGCCTCGGGTAGATGAGCAGGTCGTAGGTGAGGTCGAATTGCCGGAGCGCCCCGATGCCGCGGACGACGGCCGGGCGGACGAGGAAGCCGTCGTCGGGCTCGTCCTGCGCGACATGGCGCACGCCGGCCAATCGCGGGTGCGCGGCCAGAGCCGCGAGGCTTTCCTCGACCCGCTCGGACTGCAGGTCCACCCAGCCGACCACCGCCTTCACCGTCGGGTCGGCGTCGGCCAACCCCAAGAGCGACCACGATTCGGCCAGCGATTGGCGGGCCTGCACGGCGATCGAACCGTCGAAGCCCAAGGACCGCTGGATCCGCCCCAGATCCGCCGGCAGCCAGTCGCGCTGGAGGGCCGACCCCTCCGGAATCCAGGGGTACTCGGCGGCGGTGTACCTCCAGAAATGCTGGTGGGAATCGAGCTTCATGGGGGCATCCTGCCACCGCGGCACGGCTCTGGATACCGCCGAAACACGCCCGGCGCCACCGGGCCGACAGACACCCCGCCGGACCGTTTCGAGGGTTGCCGAGGCCGCCGCGCGGCGGGTATCACCAGCGGGTGCCCAGTGTTGCTGAACAGTTGAAGGCCGAGCGTGAGCGTCAGGGACGCACCGTCCACGACGTGGCGAACGTGACCAACATCAAGACCGACCACATCCGTGCACTGGAGGCCGGCGACTGGGACACCTTCGGCGCGCAGGTCTACATCCGCGGCTTCACGCGCACCTACGCCAAGGAGCTGCGCCTCGACGTGGGACGGGTGATGGCCGAGCTCGAGGCCGAGTTGGGCGCCTCGGAGGACTACTCCGGTCCGCCGCCGTTGACCGGCCGCCGGAAAGGTCCGCTGGACTTCATCACCCTGTGGCTGTCGAGGGTCCGGTGGCAGTGGTTGTTCCCGGCGTTGCTCGGCCTCGGGGTGCTGTGGGCGGTCTGGATGGGCTACCGCTCCTGGGTTGCGTCCCGCTCGTCCGCCGCCGCAACCGGGCCCGCGCCGCGCAGCACCATGGTTCCCGCCCCGGTGCCGGCCACCGTGCCGCTGGGCAACGCCCTGCGACCCGTGCCCCGCAAGCCGCTCAACGCCCAGGCCCCGCTGCCCACCAACGCGACGACGCCACCGGCTCGCACCCGTTGAGCGAGGCGCACGGGTGGTGTCGTCCCGGGGCACCCCGAAGGGATGCCCGTCGGGGATGACGGGGACTCAGGCGGCGATCTTCGTCCAGGCTGCGTTGGCCTTGGAGGAGGCGACCACGGCCTCGATGAAGGCCATGCCCCGCACGCCGTCCTCGATCTTCGGGTAGTCGTTGGCCACGTCGTCCTTGGCCAATTTCTTGCCCGCCTGCTTGGCGCGGATCGCGTTGGCGAAGTTCTTGTAGATGTTGGCGAAGGCCTCGAGGTAGCCCTCGGGATGGGCCGGGGGAGTGCGGCCCGCGGCCTTGGCGGCGTCGCTCAGGTAGCCGTTGGCGGTGCGGTACACCTGCATGGGCTGGTCCATCCACTTCACCAGCAGGGTGTTCGGCTCCTTCTGATGCCACTCGAGGCCGCCCAGTTCGCCGTAGACCCGGATGTTGAGGTTGTTCTCCTCGCCCACCGAGATCTGCGAGCTGTGCAGCACGCCCTTGGCGCCGCCCTTGAAGCGGAGCAGCACGTTGCCGTCGTCATCGAGCTTGCGGCCCTTCACGAACGCCGTCAGGTCGGCGGCCAGTTCGCTGATCTGCAGCCCGGTGATGTACTCGGCGAGGTTCTCGGCGTGGGTGCCGATGTCGCCGATGCAGCCGGCCGCGCCGCTGCGCTTGGGGTCGGTGCGCCAGGCCGCCTGCTTCTGGCCGGAGGCCTCAATGCGCGTGGCCAGCCAGCCCTGCGGGTACTCGACCACGACCTTGCGGATCTTGCCCAGCTTGCCCGAGTGCACCAGGTGACGCGCCTCCTTCACCAGGGGATAGCCGGTGTAGTTGTGGGTCAGGCCGTAGAGGCGGCCGGTCTTCTTCACGATGGCCGCCAGTTCCTTGGCCTCGGCCAGGTCGAAGGTGGCCGGCTTGTCGCTCAGCACGTGGAATCCGGCCTCGAGAGCCGCCTTGGCGGCGGGGAAGTGCACGTGGTTCGGCGTGACGATGGCCACGAAGTCGATGCGCTGCTCGGCCGGCAGCGCGGCCTCCTTGATCACCAGCTCCTGATAGCTGCCATACACGCGGTCGGGGGCGAGGAAGAGGTCCGCGCCGGAGGCCTTGGACTTCTCCGCGTCCGAGGAGAACGCGCCGGCGACCAGCTCGATCTGGCCGTCGATGTTGGCGGCGATGCGGTGGACCGCGCCGATGAAGGCTCCGCGTCCGCCGCCGACCATTCCGTAACGAATCTTTCTGCTCATGATGGATGTGTGTTGAACGACCGTGATTGCCGTGAGGAAACGCCGTCGAAGATCGCCCCCGCGGGCCTGCCGAGTCAACGCCGACGCGGGTCCCGGGCGAGGCGGGCGGCGCGAGGTGGATTCCCTTGGGCCTACCGCCGGTCGTTGCGCGCGCTTCCTCCTGGACATCGCCGCCATGTCGTCGCCGGCTTTTCAATGGGATCGTCTCGGCGTAGCCTCACCGTTGTCCGGGGTGTCTCATGGGCGTTCCCGGGACTCCTGTCCATGCTCGTCCATCTGCTGAAATCAAAACTCCACCGGGCCACCGTCACCGCCGCCAGCGTCGACTACGAGGGCAGCCTGACCATCGACGAGGACCTGATGGAGCGGGTCGGCCTGCATCCCTACGAGAGGATCCTCTGCGGCAACATGGCCAATGGCGCCCGATGGGAGACTTATGCCATCCGCGGGCCCCGGGGTTCGGGCGCCATCGAGATGAACGGGGCGGTGGCGCACCTGGGCAAGATCGGCGACCGCCTCACGATCATGTCCTTCGCCGAGGTGGACAGCAGCCTGGCCCCCGGATGGTCCCCGAAGGTCGTCGTCCTCGACGCGGCCAACCGCATCGTCAACGAACGCGGCCTCTGATCCCGTGCCGCGGGCCCGGAGGGCCTTGGCAGGCGTTCTCCCGCTGCGAAATTGGTGTTGGTCTCGGGATCGGCCGGCCGCATAGTCACAGGCCGCCCACATCGGGCCGAATATCCTAGAGCCGATCATGAGAGACGAACTTGAGAGACTGGTTGCCGCCGGAAAGATCCTGAAGACCCACGTCGCCCCGCTGATGACCCTGACGGAGGCGGGTTTCTGCCAGCACCGGAGCTGGGGTTTCGGCCGCATCGTTTCCATGGACCTCGCCCTCGGGCGCCTGAACATCGACTTCACCTCCAAGGCCGGACACTCGATGGACCTGGCCTTCGCGGCCGAGTCCCTCAAGCCGATCGGGCGTGACCACATCCTCGCCCGGAAGGCCCTCGACCTCGACGGGCTCCGGCGCGAAGCCGCACTCCACCACCTCTCGGTCGTCAAGCTGGCCATCGCGAGCTTCGGCGGATCGGCGACGGTCGACCAGGTGCAGAACCTGCTCAAGGACGTCATCGGCAGCGACTGGAAGAAGTGGTGGGAGGTGGCCCGGGCCGAGATGAAGAAGGACGGCCACTTCACCGTGCCGCTCAAGAAGACCGACCCCATCCTCTTCCAGGAGGCCGAACTCGACATCGGCGTCCGGCTTTCTGGGGAATTCAAGGCCGCCAAGGGACTGAAGGCCCGCGTGGCCGTCGCCTCCGAGATCCTCAAGAGCGTGCCCGACATCGGCAACAAGGCCGTGGTGGCCGAGATCATCGCCTTCCTCGATGCCGACATCGGCAGCCACCTGGTCACCATGCCGGCACTGGCCCTCGAGGGCGTGTTCATCCGGGACGACCTCCGGAAGGCCGCCGGGCTCGAGCAACCCGAGGGACCCGTCACCGCCAAGGACATCCTCGCGGGCCAGTCCAAGCTGGTGGAGTTCTTCAACGATCTTCCGGCGGCCAAGCACCGCCGGGCCCTCGAGGCCCTGCGCGACTCGGTGCCCGACTGGGGCGCGAAGCTCATCCTCATCATCAACAACGTCAGCGCCAAGCTGGCGGGCGAGTGCGCCCGGTTGCTGTTCCTCGAGAACCGAGGCCAGTTGCTCAAGCAGGAGCTCATGCGCCTGGTGAGCCAGCACGGCGCCAGCAGCGAGCTGTTGCTGTGGCTGGGCAAGGAGCGCGGCGACCACTTCGCCGACATCCTCGGGCCCGAGGTGTTCCGCGCGATGCTCACCGCCATGGAGCGGGACGCCTTCAACGAGAAGCGCTCGAACCGGCTCCACGACTTCATCCTCGACGACATGAAGCTGCTCCCCGAGCTCATCGAGTCGGCCGACATCGAGGTGATCCGCGACCTGACCCGCAGCCTCCAGCTCTCGCCCAGCTTCGACGACATGGACAAGCGGTCGCTCTTCGCCCGTATCGTCAAGGCCTACCCGGCGATCCAGGAGATGATCACCGGCGAGAACAAGAAGGAGGACCACAGCTTCCTGGTGAGCTGGCCCAGCCTCCAGCGCCGCCAGGAGGAGTATCAGGAACTCGTCGCCAAGCGCATCCCGGCCAACGTCAAGGACATCGCGCTGGCCCGCAGCTACGGCGACCTCCGCGAGAACCACGAGTACAAGTCCGCCAAGGAGATGCAGCGGGTGCTGCAGCGCCGCAAGGCCGAGCTGGAGCGCGACCTCGGGCGGGCGCGCGGCACCGACTGGGCCAACGTGCGGACCGACGTGGCCGGCCCGGGCACCGTCCTGCACGTCAGCGAGCTGACCAGCGGCACCAACGAGCGGATCTACCTGTTGGGCGCCTGGGATGGCGAGCCCGACAAGAACATCCTGAGCTACCTCACCCCCTTCGCGAAGATCTTCCTCGGCCAGCCGGTCGGTGCCGAGGTCTCGTTCGGTTCGGAAGGCCAGGCCAAGCGCTACCGGATCGACGGCATCACGGCCTACGTCCCGGCGCCGACGGAGTGATCCGTCGTCCGGGGGCGGGCTTGGACTGAACAGCGGGGGCGGGGCCCACTGGTGTCCGACGTCTGGTGTCCGACATGGAATCCGATCCATCCGATCCGATCGAAGCCGAGGACCCGGTCCTGCTCCTTCCGGAGTGGACCGAGGTCTTGTGGTTCGTGGCCCATGCCCGGCCGCGGGCCGAGAAGAAGCTGGCCGCCTTCTGCCTGGAGCAGGGGTTCGAGCACCGGTTGCCGCTGTACCCGAGCCTCAAGACCTACGCCCGCAAGCGGGTGGTCTTCGAGAAGCCGCTCTTCCCGGGCTACCTGTTCGCAAGGGTCCAGAGACGCCACCGGCAGACCCTCATCCAGAACCGTTATGTGGCGAACCTGCTCCAGGTGCCCGACCAGGCCGGGTTCGAGCGCCAACTGGACGACATCTACCGGGCGCTCGAGGCCCGCGTGGAAATCCAGGTCTGTCCCGAGATCAAGCCCGGGTTGCAGGTCCGCATCAAATCGGGTCCGCTCCGCGGCACCGAGGCCTGGGTCGAGAGCCGGTCCAAGTTGTCCGATGTCCACCTGAGGCTCGACTTCATCGGGAAGGCGGTGGTGGCGAAGATCGAGGCCGATGATCTCGAACTCATCTGATCCCAAGCCCGGCGGGCGGCCTCGTCCGGTGCCGGTCCCGTCGGCGCGTTCCGTGGCGCTGGACATCCTCCTCCAGCGGGCGACGCCCGGGGACTTCCTCGAGCACCGGCTCGAGGCGCTCCCCGGGATGCGGGCCCTGTCCGACGACGACCGTCGTCTGGCCCGGGAGATCGCCTTCGGCATCCTGCGCAACCGGTCGGCCCTCGATCATCTCCTCGCCTCGCGCACCGATGGCCGCCCGCAGCGGCCGGTCCTGCGTGGGATCCTGCAGTCCGGTCTGTACCAGCTCATCTTCCTGGACCGGGTGCCCGACCATGCCGCCGTGAACGAGGCCGTGCTGCTGGCCCGGCAGCGGGGATTTTCGGCGCAGGCCGGTTTCGTGAACGCCGTGCTTCGTGGCGTCGCCCGCGATCGGGATGCCTGCCGGCGCGCCCTCGACGCCCTGAGGCTCTCCGATCCCGCGACCGGCTGGTCCCATCCGGGATGGCTCGTGGCGCGTTGGTCCGTCGAGCTGGGGTCCGCCACGCTCCAGCGCCTGCTGGGCTGGGACAACTCCGCGCCGAGGATTTTCGCCCGCGTGAACCGGATCCGCACCACGCCGCAGGCGCTGGTCGCCCGCTGGCAGTCCGAGGGTGTCGTGGCCGTGCCGGAAACCTTCGACTGGGTGGACGCGGGCACCGTGTTCTCGCTCGACCGCCATCCCACCCTCGAATCGCTGGGTTCGTTCCAGGAAGGCGGATTCTACCTCCAGGATCCCAGCACCCTGATGGCGGTGCACCTGCTGGATCCTCGGCCCGGCCAGCGCATCCTCGACCTGTGCGCCGCGCCCGGGGGCAAGGCGCTGGCGATCGCCGAGCGCCTGGGAGACGGCGGCGGGGTGGTGGCCCAGGATGCGCATCCCGGCCGGCTTGAGCTGGTCCGCGAGAACGTCCGACGCCTCGGGGCCGAGGCCCGGGTGAGCGTCGTCGACCGGTTCGAGGACGGGACCACCGGGGCGGTGGCCGGGCCGGCAGGGGGGGCTGGCGCGGAACGGTTCGACGCCGTCCTGGTGGACGCGCCGTGCTCCAACACCGGGGTCCTGCGGCGGCGCATCGAACTCCGTTGGCGCCTCCAGCCGGGCGAGATTCCGCGCCTGGCGGCTGAGCAGCTTCGGTTGCTCGGCGTGGCGGCCCGGCGGGTGCGACCCGGGGGGGCGCTGGTGTACAGCACCTGCAGCCTTGAGCCGGAGGAGAACCAACACGTGGTCGACGCCTTCCTGGAGGGCCATCCGGGCTGGGTGGAGACGGCCCGTCGCCGCCTGCACCCGGCGGCGGACTCCGTCGACGGCGCCTTCGCCGCGCGACTGGTCGCCCCGGAGGCTGAACCGACATCCTCCCCGATTTCCGAATCCATCCCCAACCCCGCCTGACCCATGCTGCACGCTTCGCTCGGATCCCAGGAGACCTGGTCGCCGTTCCTCCGGTCCAGCCCCGTCTGGACCCGGTGCCTCGACTGGCTCAAGATCCTCACGCCTGAGACGCCCCTGGGCAACCATGAGCTCGATGGCCCAAGCCTGTACGCCTCGGTGCAGGAATACACCACCCAGGGGCGGGAACTCTGCCGCTTCGAGAGCCACCGCGAGCACATCGACATCCAGTACACCATCGCCGGCATTGAGACGATCGACTGGATCCCGCGCGAGGCCCTCAGCCCCGACGGCCCGTTCGGCAACGACGTCCAGTTCTGGCATGCCGCAGCCGATTACACCCCCATCACCCAGGCGGCGGGCCGGTTCTCCATCTTCTTCCCCGGCGATGCCCATCGGCCGAAGGTGATCCACGGCCAGCCGACCCATATCCGCAAGGTGGTGATCAAGATCCCGGTGCACCGCATCGGTTGATCGCCGGGGACGGGCCGGGGCGGGGAGGCCCGGGGCGGGAACAACGGGCTCGCCGGGCCGGGGCGCTCACCGTCCGCGATAGATGCACTGCGAGGTGCAGGTCTCGGCGATCACCAGTTCGCACAGCAGCGGCAGGCGGGGCTTGAGGTCGTTCCAGATCCAGACCGCCAGCCGTTCGCTGGTGGGGTTCTCCAGGCCCGGGATGTCGTTCAGGTAGTGGTGGTCGATCCGGTCGTGGACCGGTTGGAAGGCGGCCTTCAGGTCGGCGTAGTCCATCACCCAGCCGATGTGTTCGCCGACGGGTCCCTCGATGGCCACTTCGATGCGCCAACTGTGCCCGTGGAGCCGGGCGCATTTGTGTCCGCCGGGGACGTTCGGAAGGCGGTGTGCGGCTTCGATCTGGAGGGTTTTTCGGAGTTCCATGGAAGAGAAGGGGTTCAGGACTCGAGGTCGGTCCAGGTGACCAGGTCGCCCAGGGCCGGGCGGCCGTCATGACGCCAGGCGGCCGGGGGTTCCTGCATCCGGCCGATGGGGCAGATGCGGCCGGCGCCCCATCGGGCCAGGCGGCGGGCGATGTCGGGCAACCGGTCGTCGGGCGCGGCCACGGCCACGGTGGAAACCTGGTGGCGGTGCGGCTCGGCGAAACGCAGGACCTCATCCCATTGCCGGACGGGCTTGATCTCGATGAAACGGTGCAGGCAGGAGGGCTGGAGACGCGCGTCGTGGTTGAGCACCACGGTCCACGCGGTGGAATCCGGGCTGGCCCAGAGGCGGACCGTCGCCGGGGGCTCGAAGAAGAGCGACCGGTTCAGGTTCCGGTCGGTCAGCGAGGCGACGGCGGCGGACCGGAGTTCGAAGGTGCTGCGCCGGGACCGGATCAGGGCCGACTCGGCGATCCCGAGGGGGCCGCGGGGCTCGCTCGCCTCGCGGCGTTCCAGTTCGGCGGCCAGCTCCTCGGCGAGCGTCTCGGTACTGCCCGAGGCCTCCTCCTCCACGTAGTACGCGTGCGGCGACAGGCAGCCCAGCTGGTTCCAGGCCGTGATGTCGTCGGCCATCGCCCTCACCAGCCGTTTGCGCGAGTAGGGGCTCAGCGACTCCTTGGCGATGAGTCCGAAACTGAGGCGGTGGCCGTGGGCGACGAAGCGGGTCTTGGCCGGGATCCGTGGCCGGACTCCGGCCAACATCGCGTCGCTGCCGGTGGCCGTCACACAATCGGCCTCGGCGAAGAGCAGGTCCTCCAGCGCCGGGGCACCGCGTTCGTCGTGGCTCCAGGACACCAGCTCGAGGCAGGCTCCCAGCTTCGACTCGGTGGCCGCCAGCGAGTGGGCGAAGAGGCGGGGCAGGAACGACGCGTCGCGCGGGCACTTGACGACCTGGGCCGAGCGCGTGACCAGCCCGAGGATCATGGAGAAGAGCGCGGGGTTGGGCAGGTTGCCGGCCGTGAGGTGGACCAGCAGTTCCGGTCCGACCGCCAGCGAGGTGCGACCGGTGCGGTGCTCTGCGGAACCGGCGCCGAAGTCGTCGAGGCGGCGGGTGTCGCCGAGGTCCTGTGCCACCAGGGCCTCGAGGGACTCGACCGTGATGGAGCCGAAGAAGGCGTCGAGACCGCGGGCCAGCGTGGCCTGGTTCCAGCCGGTCTCCTTGGGCCCGTCGCGCAGGGCCAGGGCCCGGAAGCCGTTGACCGGCTCGAGCCACTGCTCCGCGGTGTGCGCCACCATCTCGATGACGCCCCGGGTGCGCTGGCGCAGGAGCCAGTCGTTCCGGTTGCGCCGGACGGCGAAGCAGGCCTGCCGGAGGGTCTCCCCGGTCAATTCAAGCTCGGGGCCGAGGTCGGCGAGGAAGAGTTGGTGGAGGGTCATGGCGGGGTTCAGCGGCTCATGCGCGAGCAGCCGCGCGGCTCGGCGTCGGTGGTGCGGCCGAGCAGTTCGAAGGTGTCGCCCCGGATCCGGCCGAGGTCGCCGGTCTCGAGGGCGGCCACCGACCAGACGTTGGCCAGGTCGTGGATGCGCAGCAGGCCTGCTTCGCCCTCGGCGACATCGTGCCCCGTCTCCGGGTGGACGGTGCGCACGCGGACCCAGGGTGGGAACCGGAAGCCGTCCCCGGTGTCGTAGGCCTGCGAGGACAATTCGCTCATGCCGTATTCGGGTACGATCCGCACCGGGCCGAGCCGGTCGGCCAGGGCCGCATGCAGATCGGTGCGGGACAGCGTCCGCGAGCGTCCCTTGTAGCCGCCGGTCTCCATCAGGCGGGATCCTGAAGGAAGGTCGAAGCGACGCCCTGCCGCATCGAGGGCGTCGACCAGGTGGACGAAGAGGAAGGCCGTGCCGAGCACGAGGACCGGTTGGCCCTCGGCGCACGCCACCTCGAGGGCCGTGGTCGTGGCGTCGAGGTCCAGTTCCCAGGCGGCTTCGGGTCCGATCCGCCCAAAGAAGCCGGATCCCGCCCCCCCGAAGTCATGATTCACCACCTCGAGCATGTGCACGAGGGAGGAGTGGGGCGCCAGCCCGGGCGGCGGGGTCAGCGCCAGGCAGCGGGGCCGGAATCCCACCGGGAACCCCGGGCCCGTCGCCAACAGGTGGGCGGCGAACCACGGGCGGAGGGAATCCTCGTAGAGGGCCAGCGATCCCGCATGGTGGACGTGTCGGCTCGGTCGCTGGGCGGTGGTGCCCGACGAGTGGAAGACGCGGGCCCGGGCCTCCGGGGCGATGGCCGTGAGTTCGAGTTCCTGGAAGGCGCTGGTGGGCACCGCCGGGATCTGGCGCCAGGAGCGGACCGAGTCCGGTTGGCACCCGCGGGTTCGGCAGAACAGTTGGTAGGCCGGGACGGTGTCGTGCTGGAGACTGAAGAGGTCCAGCGCCAGACGCTCCCAGGGGTCGGAACCTGCCGGGGCATGCAGGCCCGTTGGCCGGGAATGGCGACCGATCAGGTCGCGGACCCGACCTGCCAGGGCAGAGTGGCTGGGGTTCATGCGGTTTTTGCTGAGGCTCCGATCCCCGGAAACGATCCCGGTTTTTCGGGGAGGGGAAGCGGTTCGGCTGGTTTTCCGCGACAGTCGGTCTCCGGTGTAGGCGAGGTGGCGTGTCTTTGTCCAGCGTTCCCCCCGGGTGAAGGGTCGGGGCGACCGGGAGGGGATCGCGGTGGGTTTGTGTCAATAGTGAGGACCGACCCCATTTTCGATGTGGAGAAACCGGGGGCTTGGCATACCGTCGGGGTCTCCATGAAGGTGCTCATTCTAGCCGCAGGTTATGCCACGCGGCTGTATCCGTTGACGCTGACCCAGCCGAAGCCGCTGCTGCCGGTGGCGGGCAAGCCGATGATCGACTACGTGATGGACAACCTGGCGCCGATCGGGGGCATCGACGAGGTGTTCGTGGTGAGCAACGCGAAGTTCTCCGGGCACTTCTCGCAGTGGTCCGAGGCCTATCGGCGGGCCTCGCAGCACCCGTTCCGGTTCTCGGTGATCAACGATGGCTCGACGGACGATTCCAACAAGCTGGGGGCCATCGGCGACCTGAACCTCGTGCTGGAACAGGAAAGCCTGGACGACGACCTGATCGTGGTGGCCGGTGACAATCTCTTCAACCAGAGCCTCCGCGGCTTTGGCCAGTATTGCCGCTCGCACAACGGGCCGGTGCTGGGGGTGTACGATGTGGGCAGCCTCGAGCAGGCCCGCAAGTACGGCGTCGTGGACATCGATGACACCGGGCGGATCACGAGCTTTGTCGAGAAACCCGCCGAGCCGGCCAGCACCCTCATCGGCATCGCCCTGTACTACTACCCGCGCCACCACCTCGCCTCGATCCGCCAATACCTGGCCGAGGGCAACAATCCCGACCAGCCCGGCCGGCTCATCCAGTGGATGTACCCGCGCACGCCGGTGATGACCTGGAGCGTGCCGGGCATCTGGTACGACATCGGGTCGAAGGAGACGCTGGCCGAGGCCAACCGGATCTTCGCCCGACGCTGAGCGACCGGACCGCCCGGGCCGGTTGCATCGGCCCGCCTTGCCCAGGACCCTTTCGATTCCCACCCCAGGAACGCCCCGCCATGAACGACATCGCCTCCGCCTTCCTCGAGACCGCCACCGCCCATGCCGGCAAGACGGCCCTGTTCTGGGGCGAGTCGCGCTTCACCTACGGCCAGTACCGGGACCAGGTGCTCGGGACGGCGGCCCGGCTCAGGGCCCTCGGCATCCGCCCCGGGGATCGCGTCGCAGTCTGGCTGCGGAACTGCCCGGAATTCGTGGGTGCGATGTTCGGCGTGCTCGCCGCCGACGCGGTGCTCGTGCCCATCAACAACTTCCTCAAGCCGGCCGAAGTGGCCTACATGCTGCAGGATGCCGGGATCGACTGGGTCATCGCCGAGGAGGGCCATGCCGGGCTCCCGGAATTGAGGGCGTTGCGCCCGGGACTCCAGGTCCAGGCCGCGGGATCCCTGCCGACCGCCGCCGCCGAGGTGCCGGCTCCGTCCCGCGGGGGCGACGACCTGGCCGTGCTCATCTACACCAGCGGCACGACCGGGCATCCGAAGGGAGCGATGCTATCGCACCGCAACCTGCTCGGGAATGTCGCCTCCTGCCGCGTCTTCCTCGAACTGTCGGAAGACGACCGACTGGTGGTGCTGCTGCCGATGTTCCACAGCTTCATGCTCACCGTGGGCCTGTTGCTGCCCCTGTTGAGCGGGGCCTCGGTCGTGGCCGTGCAGGGGCTCCACTCGCCGAAGCACATGATCGCCGAGATCCTGCAGAACCGGGGCACGCTGCTGCCGGCGATGGCGGCGCTCTTCCGGGCGCTGTCGCAGATCCCGGCGGGCATCGAGTTCACCTCGCTGCGGCTGTGCGTCAGCGGCGCCGGCCCGCTGCCGATGGAGATCCTCCACGCCTTCCAGGCCAGGCATCCGAAGGTGCCCCTGATCGAGGGCTACGGCCTCAGCGAAGCCAGCCCGGTGGTGACGGTCAACCCGCCGCGCGACCCGAAGGCCGGGACCATCGGCGTGCCCATCCCGGGGGTTGAGGTGACGGTGCAGGACGATCTCGGCAACCCGCTGCCCGACGGGGTGGACGGCGAGGTCTGCGTCCGCGGGGCCAATGTGATGCTCGGCTACTGGAACGCCCCGGAGAAGACGGCCGAGACCCTGCGCGGCGGCTGGTTGTTGACCGGCGACATCGGTCACCGGCGGTCCGATGGTTGGTTCGTCATCACCGACCGCAAGAAGGACATGCTCAAGCCCAACGGCATGAACGTGTACCCGCGCGAGATCGAGGAGGTGATCTACCGCTTCCCGGGCATCCGCGAGGCCGCCGTGGTGGGCGAGCCCTGCGAGCGGCGGGGCGAGCGGGCGGTGGCCTTCGTGGCGATGGACGAGGGCAAGACCCTTGATGAGCACGCGCTGGTCGCCTTCCTGAAGGAAAGCCTGGCCGACTACAAGGTGCCGCGCCGTGCCATCGTGCTGCCGGCCCTGCCGCGCAACGCCACCGGGAAGATCCTCAAGACGGCCCTGCGGGAGATGCTCGCCCGGGGACATTGACGCAGGTCCGAGGCGGCTCGAGGACCTGGCGCGCGATCAGAACTCAAGTTTCAGGCCGAGGTACGGCGTGCGTGGGAACCGAGGGCCATAGACGTAGGCCGGATCCCGGAATGGTCCGGCATCGAGGTCGTCCTGGAAGGTGTTGAAGAGGTTCCGGACGCCCACGGAGGCCGTGAGCCTCATCCGCCCGGTGGGCGTCCAGGTGCGCCCCAGGCCGATGTCCACGGCGAAGAACCAGGGCGACTCCGACAGCACGTTGCGCAGGCGCTGCCCGGTCTGGGCGTCGTTGAGGTTGTGGGGCACCGCCATCGGGCCGGTGAGCTTGCCGCCGAGGAAGGCCGACCAGCGCCCGTCGTCGTAGGTGATCCGTCCCACGCCGTAGCGCTCCGGCGTCCGCTCAAAGTCCCGGCTGAAGACCGGATTGTCCACCGGATCCCCCACGGTCCCGATGAGCAGCTGATCCTCGCCGTAGCGGCTGCGTTGCTCGACGTAGCCGATCTGGCCGAGGAAATCCCCGAACCGGGCGCCGAGGTTCAGCTCCAGCCCGAAGACCTGTGCCGCACCCCGGTTGCCTTTGGTGGACTCGATGACGTCCGGGGTGGCCGGGTCGTCGGACCCCGGATCGATGAAGAAGACGTCCCGGAGTCCGGTGTGGAACAGGTTCCCGTCGAGTCGCCAGCGGCCTCCCTCCCCGAATCGCCAGTCCGGTCCGAAGGTGACCGTCACGGAGGATTCCTGGGCCAGGTCCTGGGCCAGGCGGACCACCTCAAGGGCCCCGCCCACGTTGGCGATGTGGAGGTCCTCGTCGAACACCTCCGGGGCCCGGAAACCCGTGGAGACCGCCAGACGCCAGTCGAGGCTCTTCGATGGGCTGTACCGGAGGGCTCCCCGTGGCGAGAGGATGGGGTTGGCGATCTCCGAGTGACGGTCGAGGCGGGTCCCGGCCATGAGGCTCCAGCGCTCGTCGGGCGACCATTCGTCCTGGAGGAACACCCCCACGTTGTCATAGGTCGCCCCGACCGCGCGGCCGAGTCCCTCCTGACGGTCCTCGATCGTCTCATGCCGCCACTGGGCCCCGTAGCCCAACCGGTGGCTGTCGCCGATCCGGGTCGAGGCGACGGCCTCGCTCATCACCAGGAGGTTGTCGGTCCGCCCAAAGCCCAGCCCCGGGGTCCACGCGGGGTTGAAGAAGGGACCGGCCGGATCGGCCACCGCCGGAGCGATCCCGGGCCGGCGCGCAGCCAGCCTTGCCATCACCCCGGGGTCGTGGCCTGGCGATCCCGGGGGCGCGTGGCCGAGGGCTGCGATGCCGCCGTAGTGGCTGTCGCGCCCGGTGGCCGATGCGGTGACGCCCGCCTGGAACGCGGTCGACTCGCCGGCCTCGCTGCGGAACTGGACGGTCCCCGTGTCGCGGACGGTGTCGATGGCCTCGGCCAGCAGGGCCTCGTTCGGGGGCACGTCGAGACCCTCGCCGGCCTCGCCACCGCGCCGCCCCTCGGACGCGCGCGAGTAGTCGAGCACCAGCCTTGACTCCGGGAACGGCCGGGCCACGAAGCGGAGGCCTCCGGCATCGAGCCGGCGACGCGCCACCTCGGTGAAGCCATCGCCGTCGACATCGACCGCCTGCGTGGACCCGTGCACGCCGTGCAGCAGCACGCCCCAGTCGCCGCGCTCGGGCACGAATTCCCAGACGCCACCCACATCGAGATTCGGTGCCGATCCGCTCCGATGGCCCTCCATGACGGCGGTGTTCGCCTCGAAGGTGAAGCGCCGGAGGCGGGGATCGCGCGGGACGATGTTGACGACGCCGGCCACCGCGCCCGGACCATGGAGGGTCGATCCTCCCCCCTTCACGATCTCGATCCGGTCGATGGTGGCCATCGGGATCTGCTCGATGCCGTACACGCCGGCCAGGCTGGAGAAGGACTGAAGTCCGTCGGTGAGGATGGAGACGTAGCGTTGCTGCAGCCCGAGCATGCGGATCTCGGAGGTGTTGCAGTTCTGGCAGTTCGATTCCACGCGGAGGCCCGTGGCCCACTCGACGGCATCGGCCAGCCTGGGCGAGCGGGTGGCGGTGATCGATTCCGCCCCGATCACCTCCATGCGCACCGGGGCGTCGACCAGCGGCAGCGGGCTGTCGGAGCCCGTGACGACCACGGGCGGCAGGCTGTCGCGGGATGGCCGAGGCGGCTGGTCCGGCCCGGTCCCGGATCCATCCGCGGCGGCCGTCCGGACCGCGAGGACCAGGCAGCAGGCCGCCCGGCACAGGATCGGCCGAGGGGCGTTGTGGCATCCGCGCTGGATCATGCAGACTGGAGGGGTCCTTCCGTCGGGTCCCCGGGGCGGGGTTCAGCCGAGGGTCAGCCCAAAGAGCCGGTGGTGTTCCCCGATGAGATACCGGTCGGTCATGCTGGCGACGTAGTCGCAGACGGCCCGGTGCAGTCCGTCGACGGGGATGCGTTTGCGGGCCGCGGCCCCCAGCTCCTCGGGATGCGCCAGGTAGGTCTGGAAGACCTCGCTGAGCATCCGGATGGCGCGGTTGTTGGGCTCGGCCACCACCGGGTGGTAGTAGAGGTTCCGGTATAGGTACTTGCGCAATTCCAGGTTCTCGAGCCGGCGCTCGGGGCTGTACTGGACCAGGGCCCGCCGGTGGGTGCGGACGTCGTCGGCCGAGCGCAAGCCGGCCTCGAGGACCTGGGCCTCGGTGGTCTGGACCACGTCGACGACCTGCTGGTCGATGATCTGGCGGATCGTGTAATAGCGCCGGCTCTCGGCGGGAAGCTCCCCGAACTGGCGCTTCACGGCCCGGGCGGCCTTGGCCCAGACCTGGACCTCCTTGAGCAGCTTCTTCTCGTCGAGCAGGCTGCTGTCGAGGCCGTCGTCAAGGTCGTGGCTGTAGTAGGCGATCTCGTCGGCGAGGTTGGCCAGCTGGGCCTCGAGCGAGGCCTGATGGTGGCGCCGGCGGCGGGTTCCGTCGACCGACTCGAAGGCCACCCCGTGCTTGGCGAGGCCCTCACGCACGTCCCAGGTCAGGTTGAGGCCCGGGAACCGCGGATACTTCCGCTCCAGTTCCTCGACCACGCGCAGGCTCTGCCGGTTGTGCTCGAAGCCGCCGTGGTCCTTCATGAGCCGATCGAGCATCGACTCGCCCTTGTGACCGATGGGCGAGTGCCCAAGGTCGTGGGCGAGGGCGATGGTCTCCGCGAGATCCTCGTTCAGGCGGAGGGCCCGGGCGATGTTCCGGCTGATGGCGGCCACCTCCATGGTGTGGGTGAGGCGCGTGCGCAGGTGGTCGCCCGAGCCGTTGAGGAAGACCTGGGTCTTGTACTCCAGTCGCCGGAAGGCCCGGCTGTGGATGACCCGGTCGCGGTCCCGCTGGAACTCGGTGCGCCAGGTCGGTGGGCCCTCGGCGTGCACGCGGCCGCGGCTTTCGGAACTCCGCTGCGCGTAGGGGGCCAGGAACTGGTGTTCCCGGGCCTGCAGCTCTGATCGGTCGACCGGCATGACGCAGGACGGTCCGCGACCTCGGCGCCTCAGGCCAGCGCAAACGGGATAGGGGACCCGGCGGATGCCTCGGCCGCCGGCGCTCCTTCGTAGGACGGGTCGGAGGGCGCCGAGGCGTCGGCCTCGTCCCAGATGCGGACCGGCTCGTAGAAGGTGTTGCGCTGGACGGGGATGCGTCCGGCCTCGCGGATGGCCCGTACGAGGTCGCGCTCGGCCGTGCCCTGCGGCGACCTGGCCCCGGCCATGTGGAAGATGTGCTCCTCCACGATGGTCCCGTGCACATCGTCGGCCCCGTGGCTCAGGGCGATCTGGGCCATCTTGAGCCCCATGCCCACCCAGTAGGCGGTGATGTGGTCGATGTTGTCGAGGTACAGCCGCGACACGGCCAGCGTGCGCAGTTGGTCGAAGCCGCTCGGTCCATGGCGGACGGGGATGCGGTTGTTGTCGGGCTGGTAGGGCAGGGGGATGAAGCCGGTGAAGCCGCCCGACCGGTCCTGCTGCCGGCGCAACTGGTCCAGGTGGTCGATGCGGTCCTCGGGCAATTCCACATGGCCGTAGAGCATCGTGCAGGTGCTTCGGCCTCCCAGCGCGTGCCAGGTGTCATGCACCGCGAGGTACTCGTCGGCGCTCTCCTTGCCGGTGGCGATCCTGCTCCGGACCTCCTTGCGGAAAATCTCGGCGCCACCTCCGGTGAGCGATTCGAGGCCGGCCTCCTTCAGCTCGATCAGCGTGTCGCGGACGCTCTTCCGTGCTAGCCAGGCCAGGTGGAGGATCTCCACCGCCGTGAAGCACTTGAGCTGGAGCCTGGGGTCCACGGCCTTGAGGGCGCGCAGGAAGCCCGTGTAGTAGGAAAAGGGCAGGGAGGGGTGCAGTCCGCCGACGATGTGCAGCTCGGTGATGCCGATCGCCAGGGCCTCCCGGGCCTTGGCGACCATCTGCTCCTCCGTGAGCTGGAATCCGTCGTTGTCGCGTTTTTTGCGGCTGAAGGCGCAGAACTGGCAGCTCAGGATGCAGTAGTTCGAGTAGTTGATGTAGCGGTTGAGAATGTAGGAGGCCCTCCGGCCATTGCGGCGGCGGTTGGCGAAGTCGGCCAAGGTGCCCAGGCCGTTGAGGTCCCGGGACTGGAACAGGCGCAGGCCGTCCTCCGGGGTCAGCCGCTCGCCCGCCACCACCTTGTCCCGAACGTCCTGGAGGCCCTCGGGGCCGTTGAACACATCCACGGGCCTAGGAAACAGCATTCTCGGCGGGGCGCAACCCGGGGCTTCAGGCGTGCGGGCAGACGGGATTCGCCGGCAGGAAGGGGGTTCCCAGCGGGCGGTCGATCGCGCAGGATCACGCCATGCGCTTCCTCGGACTGATCCTCCCGCTCGTCCTGCTCACCCCCGGACTCTCCGCCAAGGCGCCGGCCAAGCTGGCCGCGTCGCTGGTGTTCCACGCGCCCTTCGACCAGACGGCCGATGCCGTCGTGGGCGGCGGCGACCGGCGGTTCCAGACCGGTCCCAAGTGGGACGCCCCCAGGGCCACCTCGCCCGGCCTGCCGACCAACGGGGCCGTCTGGATCGATCCCAAGGGGGGGCGCCATGGCGGTGGGCTGCGCTTCGAGAAGAAGATCCCCCAGGTGGTGGGTTTCCGGGCCGCTGGCAACTTCCCGTGGAGCTCCAACACCTGGTCCGCGACCGTGGCGTTCTGGCTGAGGACGACCCCCGAACTCGACATCCCCAAGGAATACTCCGACGTCATCCAGATCACCTCCAAGGCCTGGGACGACGCGGCCCTGTTCGTCGAGTTCACGCCGGAGGATCTTCCCAAGCACCTGCGCCTCGGGGCCTATGCGGACAAGAAGGTGTGGAACCCGGAGGGTCGCGACTGGGACAAGATGCCGCTGGCCGAGAAGCCCCTGGTGGTGGTCACCCGGCCGCCGTTCCGTCGGGAGGAATGGCATCAGGTGGTCTTCACCCTCGACCGGTTCAACTCGGGGCGCGCCGACGGGAAGGTGGCGTTGTATCTGGACGGCCAGCCGGCCGGCTCGTTGACCGAGCGGAACCACACCTACACCTGGAAGGCGGAGGAGGTGGTGATGATGCTGGGATTGGGATACACGGGCTGGATGGATGACTTGGCTGTCTTCGACCGGGCCCTTTCTGCCGACGAGGTCGCGGCGCTCCACCGCCTGCCCGGCGGGGTGGCCGACCTGCATCGCAGGCGCCGGTGACCGCACGGTCCTTCCCAAGAGCGGACCCGCCCACTAGACTCTGAGTCGTGCACCGTCTCTTTCGTTGGTTTCCGTTGTTCCTGCTCGCGCTGGTGGCCCGGGCCCAGGTGGACGTGAAGCTGGAGTTCGAGCAGGACAAGTTCCTCCCGGGCGAGAAGGCAGAGGTCAAGGTCCGCATCGCCAACTTCACCGGGGCCCCGCTTCGCCTCGGGGACAGGCCCGACTGGATCCGCTTCAACATCGAGAACGTCTCGGGCGCCGGGGTGGCCCGTAAGGCGGAGATGGACGAGACGGGCTCCTTCACCCTCAAGACGGGGGCCCGCGGCACGCTGAGATTCGACCTGACGCCGCTGTTCCGGATCGAGGAGATCGGCCGCTACCAGGTGACGGCCACCGTGTTCACCGGCCCCGGCGAGACTCATGTGGTGACCGCTCCTGTCGAGATGGAGATCATGCACGGGGTGGTCCTTTGGGAGCGGGAATTCGGGGTCGTGGGCGGGGGCGGTGAACGCCGGCGGTACGCCATCCTGCAGGCCAACTACCTCCGGCGCGCACGCATCTTCGCCGTCATCAGCAATCCGGAGGCGTCCGTGACGCACCATGTGATCCCGCTGGGCACCGTCGTCTCCTTCAATCCTCCGGCCATGGCGCTCGATCCGCAGAACCGGTTGCACATCCTCCATCAGTACGGTTCCGACGACTTCGTGCATCACCGTATCCAGCCCGATGGCACGGTCTCGATCCGGCACACCTACGTGTCCCGGGTGGGCCGGCCAATCCTCGGCGTGGACGGCACCGGCGACGTGGCGGTCGTGAGGGCCACGCGGCGTCCCGGCCCGAACGACGTGTCGCCGCCCAACGAAGCCCAGGCCGGCGGGACCAACCGCGTCTCCGGGGCCCCGGGCACCAGCGGTCTGCCGATGGCGCCGATCCTGCCGCCGGCCGGGGCTCCGCGCGCCCGCTGACGATTGCCAGCGTCCCGGGCGGCACCCGGGCTGTCGGCTTCATTCCTCGTCGGGTCCGCCGTTCCCGGGCGAGAGCCGGCCCTGTTGCACCCGCCAGCGGATCAGCTCGCAATCCAGTTGGCGCGGCCAGTTCTCCTCCGTGCAGGTCATGAACACCTGCCCGCCGGCTCGGAACGCTCCCTGGAGCAGCGGCACGAAGGCCGCCCGCCGTCGGGCATCCAGTTCGCCCATGACATCGTCGATCAGCAGCAAGGGAGGGGTGCCGTGCACCGAGGCCAGGTGCTCCGCCTGCGCCAGCTTGAGCGCGATCGCCAGCGTGCGCTTCTGTCCCTCGCTCGTGAAGGGGGCGGCGGCGCGCTCATTCACCCGGAGGGTCAGGTCGTCGCGGTGGGGCCCGACCACGGTGGTCTTCATCACCCGCTCGCGCGCCTGGGACTGCGCGAGGGCGACGGCAAAATCCCCCGTCACACCGGGGTGGTACTCCAGGGTGAGCTCGTCGTGCTGGGAGGCGATCCGCCGGAACGCGGCGTGGACCCGCGGGGCCAGGTTCGGGACGAAGTCGCGCCTGGCGGTGATCAGCGCCTCGCCCGCGAGCACCAGCTCCCGGGTGAAGCCATCCAGCTCGATGAGGTCGACCATCGACTGCTTGAGCAGCGCGTTGCGTGACCGGAGGGCCTTGGCGTAGCGCATCAGCAGGGCGAGATACCCGGGCACCGTCTGGGCGAGCAGCAGGTCGAGGAACCTGCGGCGGCCCTGGGCCGGCCCCTTCACGAGGGCGAGGTCCTCGGAGCAGAACACCACCGCGCGCAGGACGCCGAAATACTCGGCCAACCGCCGGATGGGGCGCTCGTCGAGGGAGAGCCGCCGTTCCTTGGGCGACCAGTAGGCCTTGACCTCATGGACCCCCTGAGCGACGACGGATCCTCCCACGAAGTAGCCCTTGGCGCCCTGCCGGATCATCTGCGCCCCGCCGCAGCCCCGGAACGACCGGAGGGTGGCGATGAGGTAGATGGCCTCAAGGATGTTGGTCTTGCCCTGGGCGTTGTCGCCCAGCAGCACATGGCAGCCCGGTCCGAACTCGACGTCCAACCGGGCGTAATTCCGGAAGTCGCGCAGCTTGAGCCGGGACAGGTGCATCGGGTGTGGAGTGTGGGAGGCCCGCCCCGGGGTGTCGAAGAAAAGAGGCCGCCTGCGGCGGGCGTCACGCGGGCTGGACCCGCGTGCGGCGCAGGCGGGCTTTGGGCAGGCCCCGATGCGTCGGCCGGGCTTGGTGGGCTCTGGCTGCGCCGATGGGCAGGCGGCCCGTCAGGGGCGCCGGCAGGGGAAGGTTGTGTCAATAGTGAGGACCGACCCCTTTGGCGGCGGCGTGGACGGCGAGGCGGAGGGCGTGGGCGCGGGTGGGGAGGGGCCAGTCGGAGGGGGCTTCGAGGGTGTAGCCCTGGCGGCAGCCGTTCTGGAGCAGCCAGAACGACTCGGGCCAGTCCGGCCGCCGGGCGGGGTCGACGGTGGGTCGGATGAGGCCCGGCGCGGTGGTCTCGCGTCCGTCGATCCACGGCGAATGGTCGATCGGGCAGACGGGACGGACGGAGTCGAGGATGGCGTCGGCGAGGGATGGCAGGTGGGCCGGGTTCAGTTCGTAGAGGTAGAACCCGTGCGCTTCCCAGTCCTCGTGCAGGCAGATCGACAGGTCCCAGGGCGGCAGCGAGGCCAGCCACTCCTGGTGGCGGCGCACCTCGGCGGAGCGGGGTTGGCGGTAGTCGCGGTTGAGGTCAAGTCCGAAGGCGTTTTCGCGCGTGCCCAGGGCGTAGCCTTGCGGGTTGAGGCAGGGACAGATGCCGAGGTTCAGGTCTGCCGGCCAGGCGTCCTCGACCATCAGGTCGCGCAAGGCCACCAGTCCGGCGGGTTCGTCCCCATGGATGCCGGCCGAGAGGTAGAACCGGGGTCCTGGGCGACCGAGGCGTGACAGGAAGACCAGTTCGTGGTCGCCGATGCCGGTCGAGTGTTCGGAGAACCCGGCGTGCCCGGCCGCCAACCGGATCTCGCGCATCAGGCGGGAGGCCTCGACCTGCTCACCCCGGTAACCGCCTCGATTGAGGCCCAGACGCGGCGGGTGGGAGGTGGATGGGGGGACGCTCTCCATTGCGGGGCGTGACGGACGCTGGGCCGAGCTTGAAGCCTCCGGTCCCGGATCGCTAGGTTGCTCGTCACGAATTCCCGGGCCGGTCCAGGGGGACGTGCCCCCTCGATGCGTCGGGCCGGGATCGTGACGTTTCCCCGTGTCCACCCGCCTCGAACTCGACGGAATCCGGAAGTCCTTCGGTGCCACCCAAGCGCTGCGGGGAGTCAGCCTGTCGCTTGCGGCGGGCGAGGCCCACGCGCTCATCGGCGAGAACGGGGCGGGAAAAAGCACGCTCCTGAGGATCCTCGGGGGCGTTCATGCGGCCGACGCTGGCACGATGACCCTCGAGGGCACGCCCTATCGGCCGGCCGGGCCGATCGCCGCCCAGCGGGCCGGGGTGGCGATGATCCACCAGGAGCTCAACCTCGCACCGCATCTCTCGGTGGCCGAGAACATCACGCTCGGCGAGGAGCCGTCGCGCTGGGGTTGGGTCGATCGTGCCAGCCAACGGGCGCTGGCCACCGAGGCCCTGCGGCACCTGGGTGCCGGGGACATCCCGCTGGATGCCGTCTCCGGGGAACTCCCCATCGCCCAGCAGCAGCTGGTGGAGATCGCCCGGGCCCTGCGGTCGAAGCCCCGGGTGCTGATCCTTGACGAGCCGACCTCCAGCCTGACCCGTGCCGACACCGAGCACCTCTTCGCCGTCCTGGACCGGTTGCGCGCCGAGGACGTCAGCCTGCTGTACGTGTCGCATTTCCTCGAGGAATCGCGCCGCGTCTGCTCGCGATTCACCGTGCTGCGCGACGGGGCGAGCGTGGCCTCGGGCGATCTCGCCGACACCCCGAACAGCACCCTGATCCGGACCATGGTCGGCCGGGACGTCCACGAGCTGTATCCCCGGAGCCCGCGTTCACCGGGCCGGGTGGTGCTCGACGTCCGCGCCCTCGGGGGTGTCGACAAGCCGCGGGAGGTGAGCTTCCGCCTGCGCGAGGGCGAGGTGCTCGGGCTCTTCGGTCTCGTCGGCGCCGGTCGGACCGAGACCCTGCGGGCGGCGTTCGGCCTCGATGCGGCGCGGTCGGGGGAAGTCCGCCTGAATGATGTCGACCTGTCGGGCCGTTCGCCGCGCGAGCGGTGGCAGGCGGGCCTGGGATTCCTGAGCGAGAACCGGAAGGACGACGGTCTGCTGCTGGCCCGGAGCGTCGCGGAAAACCTCCTCATCACCCGGCCGGGGGCGCTGGTCCGGTGGGGGTTCTGGCATCCGCCCTCGGAACGGCGGGAGGCGCGCTCGTGGATGGAGCCCCTGGACATCCGCGCCCATGGTCCGACGCAGACGGTCGGGGAGTTGTCCGGGGGCAACCAGCAGAAGGTGGCCTTCGGTCGGCTGATGTATCATGGGTCGCAGGTGCTGCTGCTCGACGAGCCGACCCGGGGGATTGATGTGGGCAGCAAGGTGCACCTCTACCGGCAGATCGACGCGGCCGCCTCGGCGGGCCGGGCCGTGGTCATGGCCAGCAGCTACCTGCCCGAACTCCTGGGCGTCTGCGACACCATCGGGGTGTTCCATCGGGGTCGGCTCGTGGCGCTGAGGCCCGCCGTGGAGTGGTGCGAGGAGTCGCTGCTGGCCGCGGCCGTCGAGGGGGCTTGAGCGGTCCGGCGGCGGGTCGGGTTTCCCCTGGGTGGGACGTACACGGCTCCGGCCGGTCCTTGTCCTCCGGCACGAGTCGGGCCATGGTGAGGGGGATCAATGACCTCAACGCACGCACCGGTCCGCTCGTTCAAGGCCGACGCCCTGGACGTCCATGTCTTCGCCAGCCAGCCCGACCTCGCCGCCCACGTGGCGCTCGATGTCCGCAATCATCTGGCGGACACCATCGCCCGCAATGGTTCGGCGGCCGCCATCCTGGCCACCGGCAATTCGCAGATCCAGTTCCTGAAGAACCTCGTGGAGCTGGGCGGCATCGACTGGTCCAAGGTGACGCTCTTCCACATGGACGAGTACCTGGGCATCCCGGCCGACCACCCGGCGAGTTTCCGGCACTACATGAAGCATCGGATCGAGTCGCTGGTGAAGCCGAAGGCCTTCCACTACATCCACGGCGACTGCGACCTGCCGCACGTGGAATGCGCCCGCTACACCGCGCTGCTGCAGGCTCAGGCCATCGACCTGTGCTGCCTCGGCGTGGGTGAGAACGGGCATCTGGCCTTCAACGATCCCCATGTCGCACGCCTGGACGACAGCGAATGGGTGAAGCTGGTGCGGCTCGACGACGCGTGCAAGATGCAGCAGGTCAAGGAGGGGCATTTCCCCTCGCTCGAGGCGGTGCCCCCCTACGCCATCACGCTCACGCTGCCGGCCCTGATGACCGCCCGTCGCGTGGTCTGCGTGGCCCCGGAGAAGCGCAAGGCCATGCCCGTGAAGAACCTGCTCCAGGGGCCGGTGAACTCGCTGTGCCCGGCCTCGATCCTGCGGCGCAACCCGGCGGCCGTCCTGCTGATCGACGCCGACTCGGCCTCGCTCCTCTGATCCGACGCCCTTCCGCCATGCGCATCCTCGCCCTCGATCCCGGGACCGTCCGCGTCGGTGTCGCCGTGAGCGACGAGATGCGATGGATCGCGCGGCCTCTGGAGTTCCTTCCGGCCGAACCGTTCGCGCCGCTGGTCGAACGGCTCAAGGAACTGATCCGCGACCAGCAGGTGGAGCTCATCGTCGTGGGCATGCCCCGCAACATGGACGGGTCCTACGGCTGTGCCGCGGCCAAGGCGCGGGAGTTCGTCGCGGCGCTCAAGGACGTGATCCTCGTGCCGATCCGGACGTGGGACGAGCGGCTCACCACGGTGTCGGCGGCCAAGGCCCTGCGCAGCGGCGGGACCAAGGCGGCCCAGCAACGAGGCAGGATCGATTCGGCGGCCGCGGCCGTCCTCCTGCAGGGCTACCTCGACAGCCTGGCCCCGTGAGCGACCCCGCAAGCGGAGCGCCCGACGGGTTGCCGAAGGCCGGCGTCAGGCGGTCCCGGGAACGGCCCGATTCGGCCCGGGATGGTTTCCAGCGGATCCGCCTTACCGTCGCCTACGACGGCACCGCCTACTGCGGATGGCAGGTCCAGCCTGAGGGCATGAGCGTGCAGGGATGCCTGGAGGCCGCCCTCGGGCGGATCTTCCGCAGCGGGCCGCGCGCGGTCAGCTCCAGCCGGACCGACACCGGGGTGCACGCGCGGGGCATGTCGGTGCATTTCGACGTGCCGGTCACCGAGTGGCGCATGACGCCCGACAAGCTGGTGCTGGCGGCCAACGCCCATCTGCCGCAGGATATCCGGTTGGTCTCGGCCTCCCGGGCCCGGGCCGACTTCCATGCGCGCTTCGACGCCGTGGGCAAGCAGTACCGCTACACCGTCTGGAATGCCCCGGCCCACGACCCGCTGGGGATCCGCCATCAGTGGCACGTGCCCAAGCCGATCGACGTCGCCGCGATGCGGGCCGCCGCAGCCACGCTGGTGGGGCGGCACGACTTCCTGGCCTTCAGCGCCTCGCCGGGCTACGAGCGGCACCACACGGTCCGTCACGTCACGCGGTGCGACGTGCTCCGCTCGGGTCCGCGGCTCACGGTCGTCATCGAGGCCGACGGGTTCCTGTACAAGATGTGCCGGGGCATCGTGGGCACGCTGGTGCAGGTGGGTCATGGGCGCTTCCATCCCGACGAGATCATCCCGTTGCTGGCCACCCGCGACCGTCGCCTCGCGGGGATGACCGCCCCGGCGCTGGGACTGGTGCTGTGGCAGGTGTTCCACCGGCGGCCAGGAATGCCCCGGCGGCCCCATCCGGCCGATCTCGACTAGCCGGACTTTCGCTACTGGGCACTTTGAAAGTGAAAAACCCCAGCAAACGAGGGGTTCTCAGGTCAAAGGTCTGCACTACATCGGGTCTGGCGACAGGCTAGACTGTTCTTGCGTCGATGGCAGCGCAGGAACAAAGCCGACCTCCTATCTGAAAATCCCGGAGCAAAGACGAGGGGGGATAGGTCTGCACTACAGAGAAAATCGGTGACCCCGAGAGTTCAAAGAGTCGCTTTTCCGGGGAAAAACACCGGTCGATCGGAGCAAATCAGCGAAAACCGCAGCCCGGTTGCCAAAGTCCGGCTAGCACTGAGCTCGGTATGTCGACTGCAATGGACAAGTCGGCCTCATCGTGAGCTTTCGCTTCGTGACCGGCCTCGTCGGGGCTGGACCGCATTGCCTCAAAACACCCTAGTTTGAAAGCCTCACTCGGAAAAAGGCCGCCGTAGGATCCTTGGGCAGAGGGATGGATTTGGAGCTTCCCGTTCCGATGAAGGCGTTTCCGACATCGGTCCAGGCCGAGCCTAGGGTTAGGCTGGATTGAAGTTGATACCGGGTACCCTCCGTGGTGTTCAGCGTTAGCGTCATGCCATCGCCGGTGCGTGCCAGTGAAAGGCGGGGGGCGCCGCGAGGGAGCCGAAGGATATTCGAAAACGGAGATGTGTCTGCACCCGTGACATCCTCCAAGGTGCTCGTGACGGCTAGGTGGGTGACACTGTCCAACCCAGGCACCGCAGAAAGGTCCAAGGTAAAGGCCCCCGTCGATGGGTCGAGATCTCCAGGTCCTCCATCGGTGAAGGATGCCAGCCATCGCCCGATAGGAGGGCGATCCGGGTCTGGCGATTCTTCCGAGGCATAGATGTCAATCGTGGCAGCCGTTAGCGCATCGGGACCGGGGCCACTCAGCGGAAGGGTCCCCCGCAGGATCTGCCGGGTCGAGTTTACCTCAAGCACGGGCGAAAGGTCAGTTGCGCGTCCGAGCCGCATACCAGTGAGTGAATTCGCCAGTTGTTCGAAATAGGAACCCGAGTTTTTCGTCAACACGTTTCCGCGATGGACGATCCGGGTGTCCGCTTTGTTGTGTCGGAAAAGATATCCGGTGTGGTTGGCAATACGATTGCCCGAGGCGGCGGTCGGTACCATCCCCTTGTCCAAGCCCACGAAGGCTTGGACGGCTTGGACCTTGAGAAAGTTTCCATTCGGCAACGGCGTCACTCCGTCCCAGGCAACGCCGATGGTGTTCTCCAACAGCAGCAATCTTTCCGCAGGACCATAAAATTCGATGGCGTCCCCGCGCATACCCCCGATGAGGTTTCGCCGAAGAGTGATGGTGCCGGCCAAGGCGTTGCCTTCCACCGCATCGCCTTCGAGGGCCTCCCGGATGGCCTCGGGAGGCAATGTCTTCCCGTCAGGCAGCACCCCGATGAGGTTGTTCTGAACGAGGATATTCTTTGTCTCCTCGAATTGGACGCCGATGGCGTGCGCAACGATGATGTTGATCTCGGCGAGGTCGTCCGCACCATTGCCGTCCGACCCGAACACTTGACCGCCCTCGGTTCCGTACGCCGCGATTGCGACCTCGCCGCCGGCGAGGATCGACTGATCCGGAGACACTCCAAACCAGCAACCGCTGACTTGCCCTCCGACGGCGCCATCGCTGAAGTATACGCCATAGTTGTCGGTGTCCCGGCCGGCCAGGACTGAAAATCCTCTGAAGTGGACACGGGATGCGGCGATTTTAAACGACCAGTCCGGCATTTCGCCTGTGGCCGGATCGGCGGCAAGCTTCCGACAGTCGAGAACGATCTTGAGTGCGGCGTTGTTGGTGCCCTCGATTCCGTTGGAGTTCGGTCGCGCTCCAGGTTGGGAGAATCCGTCGATCAAAACCTGATCGAAAAGGCCAGTCGTCAGCGGGGGAAAGCCCCCGGGTGGCGGTGTGATGAAGTGAGGTCCGTCGCCGGGAATGGCGAAGCGAACGTCCAGCAGTCGCGAGCTCCCCTTAACGACCAAGGACGACTCTGCTGCCGAACTGGGACGTCCAAGACGCTCGTTGGCGATCAAGATTGCCTCGACGAGCGTCAGCCGGTCGTCTGGGTTGTTGTCGTTTCCGGTTGAGTTGACTGTGATTGTGAGCCCTTGGCCGAAAGCTCCAACGGCTCCAAAGAGCCCTATCAGGATGGGAAGCAGAAGGAAAAACTTCATATTGAAGAATGATACCCTAGGGTGATTTCTTATCCCCGCAACTTTTTGTTTGGCTGATGCACAAATTTTTCCGTAAGACCCCACAAGTTTGACCGGACCGCAGAAACTGCCTAAGGGGAGATCACATTCCCAGGCGCAGGTCCAGGCACCCAAACTGTTGCCCGCAGAAGTCGCAGAGAAAAATTGCGCGGCCTGGTCACCGGACTGGCAGCTCTTTCCAAGACTTTTTGCCGGTCAACGCCAGCTCGTTCAGCCCGTTCGCCAGCCGCGTCGAAGCCCCAAAGTCAACCAGACCGGCGCTTCAGCGATCGGTCTCAGTGGAGATGACCCAGGAAAGCGCCTGCCGTATGTACGCCTCTTCGGTGCCCGAAAGGGTGCTGGGCACATGGATACCGATCGTCGATGTCAGAAGTCGGTCGAGTTTCGGAAGGGTCCCGCGCGCATAGGCGTATCGCGGATCGCCCGACGCGTCACCCGATGGCCAAGGACCACCTCCGGCCAGTGGCCAGCGTCCAACCAAGGGCTCGATGTTGTAATAGACGTGCACCTCGAAGTCGTGCAGGAACCATGGCCGAAGGCCGAATTCGCGCAGTGCGTCGGCGATCCGGCGCCCGCGCAAGATGCGCCCCGCATCGTCCTCGCCGCGATCCGGTAGATGGAACTGGCAGTAGTAGCCTGTGTCGCCGGGATCATCTGCATCGGCACGTGCGCGGGTCTTTAGACCAAGCGATCTCAAATGCCGTTCAATGCTGTCATGCCCCCGACGCATCGCCGCGAGGATTTCGTCCAACCGGCGCAACTGCACGCGGGCCACCGCTCCTTGCATCTCCCCCAGACGTCGGCCGTGACCCCATCCGACCGGCTCGTCCCCGTACCAATTGACCGGCGGAGCCTTGCCCCGCGCGTACCCGGCGTTGTGCAAGGCATCGATGCGCCGAGCGAGGTCCGGATCGCGCGTGACGATCAGCCCGCCCTCGCCGGCGGTGATGTTCTTGTTAATCTGAAGGCTGAATATGCCGACGTCGCCGAAGGTGCCGACGCGATGGATACCCTCGGGCGCGGTCGGCTCAACCGACCCCGGAATTCCATAGGCGTGCGCCCCCATCGACTGCGCGCAATCCTCGAGGATCCGTACCGGCGGCAATCCCTGCCGGGCCCTCTCGGCATTCACCGTGCGCACGGTCTCGGCAAGCCGGCCGATCCGTGCGCATCCGCCCAGCATCGGGACGGGCATGATGACCCGGGTTTTCGGCCCGATGCGCCGACGGATCTCGTCGGGGTCGAGATTCAAAGTCGCGTCGGAGTCGACTAGCACGGGAATCGCCCGCTGACGGACGATGGCCGAGATGCTGGAGATCCAAAGAAAACCCTGAACAAGTACCTCGTCGCCGGCGCCGACCCCAAGGGCGTCGAGGGCGACCTCCAGTGCGCCCGTGCCCGAGTTGACCGCCGTGACCCGAAAAGGCGAATTCGCGGGCCATGTTCCGCCGGGCGAACTGGCCAGAAAACACGCGAACTCATCCTCCAACCGGGCAACCTCGCCTCCAAGCCGGGGTCCATAGTAGCGGAAGGGCGAACGGTTGCGCACGACGCGGACGACCGCGTCGACCTCCTCCTCGGCGTACCTCGCTGCACCAGGGTATTCGGGAGGCAACACCCTCGGCTCCGGCCGGATCAGCGGATTCGGGGAGGCTTGGAAGTCAATACTTGGGTCGCTCGGGCTCATGGCTCAGGGCTCGGTGGAATCGGCGGTTCGGCGGTCCGGGGGCCCGGCTTCACCGCGACGAAGACGACCCCGGATCACAACGAAATACAATACCGCGCCCACCATCAACCCCACCGAGGTCGAGAGCGCCGGCAGATGCCGGGTGGCGATCCCAGGTAGAGCCATCGGTGTCAGCGTCAGGGCCGCCACGAGCCCGAGGCTCCACAGCAGGGCCAACGGAGCGACGACCCGGCGGATGAGGCCTCCGCCGCCGCCCCCGGATGTCCGCTCGCCGCTCCGACCGGCGTGGCGGTGCGGAGACGGCGAGAGGACCGCGGCGAGCATGATGCCGGCGTAGGCCAGGTATCCGCCGACGGCCGAGATCTGGATCACGAGATCCAGCGTCGGCAGCCCGAGCACCAGCGCCGAGGCCACGGCCCAGACGAAAAGGACCGCATGACGCGGGATGCCATGGCGGGAATCCACGCAGGCCAGCCAGCCCGCGCCAGGCAACATGCGGTCGCGGGCCAGCGCGAACAGCAGGCGGCTCGTGGCGGCGAGCGAGGCCAGCGCACAGGCGAAGATGGACACCGCAACCACGGCGAGCACCCCCGGCCACCACGGCCCGGTCGCCTGGCGGAGGATATCCTGCAGCGGATTGTCCGAGGCCTGCATCGCCGGCAGGTCGACGATGCATCCGACGGCCCCGGCCAACAGGACCGCGCCCGCCAGACCCGATCCGAGCAGCGACGCGAGGATGGCCCGGGGCACCGTCCGGCGCGGATCGACGGTCTCCTCGGCGAGATCGGCCGCCGCCTCGAAGCCGGTCAGACACCAGGCGCCGAGCAGCAGCGACAGCGCCCAGGCCCCGGGGCCCGGGGCCGACCCGGAGATCGCCTCGCGCGCCTGGAGCATGGCCTCCGGCAACGCTCCGGCGCGGAGGGCGACCGTCACGAGCAGCCCGCTCACCCCGGCGACGCCGATCAGCTCGGTCCACACCCCGATGTCATTGACCCGCGCCGTCAGGCGCATTCCCCACAACTGGGTCAGGGTGACCAGTGCGATCACCCCGAGCGTCACGGCGGTCAGCATCGGCGGACCCGCCCGGCCCGGTGCCACGACCGCGGCGACCTGGGAGGCCAGCGTCGCGCAGATGCCCGGGAATCCGGTAAGGAGCTGGAGCATCAGGAGCCATCCGACGGCGAAACCGCAATGTGGGTTCAGCAGGCGCCCGGCCCACTGATAGCCGTAGCCGGAGAGCGGCATCCGGCGCGCGAGGTCGGCCATCACGACGGCGACCAGCATCTGCCCGGCCAGCACCGCCAGCCACGACCAGACCACCGCCCCGCCGACCTGCCGGAGCCCGTGGCCGAAATTGGCGAAGACCCCGGTGAACACCGAGATGAGAGAGAAGGCGACCGCGAAGCTCGAGAACCCGCCCAGGGTGCGCCGCAATTGCTGGTCGTAGCCGAAGCGGCCCAAATCCTCGGCGTCCTGGTCGGGCGGGTTCATGGCGCCCAGGTCCCGTACAGGGCGGTGATGCGCTCACGGAGGGATGCAACGAAGGCCGGGGTGATCTCCGCCTCGTGGGCGATCCCATACCAGAGTCCGGCCTCGCGTACGAACGAGCCGAGGTTCATCAGCGCGTGCTCCACCTGCGCCCAGGTGATTCCCATCGCCTCCGGACGGATGTCCACGCCCACCCGGTGGATCCGCCGGAGCATCCCGTCGGCATCGTCGCCATGCAGCATCGAGCCCGCGACGATGCCCAGGCAGACAGGCTGGCCGTGGATGAACTTGCGGCCGGTGTGGTACTCGAGCGCGTAGAAGATGAAATGCTCGATCCCCTCGATGTGGCGCGGGTTCCATCCGGCGTTGTGGAACGAGGCACCGGCCCATCGCATGGCGCCCATCAGGCTGCGGATTCCCGCCTCGCTCACGCGGCCGATCTCGTCGAGGCGAGGCAGGAGATCGTCCAGCACGGCCCGCGCCTCGGCCACCCGGGCCTCGTCGTAGGGCCACTGGGGCTCGGTGCGCCCGCGGTCGCGGGCCAGCCGCCAGTCGGCATGGGCCGTGTGGAAGCAGAGGATCTCGCAGATCCCGCTGCGGTTGAGGGCCGGCGGGGCGCCCTGGAGGATGTCGAAGTCGACATAGACGGCTTCGGGCACGGCCCACCCGACATAGCGCACATGCCCGCCGAACCTCAGGCCGGCGCGGTGTCCGAACGGGGCGTCGACGGTCATGGCCGTCGGCACCTGGAAGAGGGGCACCCTCCGCTGCCAGGCGATGAATTTGGCCACATCGATCGCCTGTCCTCCGCCAAGGCCGACCACCGAGGCCGACGGCGGGATGGAGGGCAGCTCCCGGGTGAGTTCATCCCCGTCGATGGTCCGCACGAAGTAGGGCGTGACCTGGCCGGCGAAGCGGTCGGCGAACCGCGGCCACAGGTCCTCCATGGTCACGACGAGGCAGGGCCGGTGGGCGAAGTTGGGGATCTCGGCCAGCAGATTGCGTCCGAAGACCGTGGTGAATTCGTGGCCGGTGGAAGGATGGAACGTCATGGCTTCGGAAGGACTCCCCGCCTGCCGTCTGCCGCCGCCCGGACCCAACCTGTCCTCCCCTGCCGACACGGGCTTCGCTCACGGCTGCGATGAATTCGGGTGTTCAGCCAAAGGATGCTGCCACCGGTCGGATCCCCTGCCAAGGCCCCGTCTGGGTCGGATTCAGGGGGCACGGGGACCGAGACCATCGTATCCGAGGGTCCGGGCGCGTTCCC
>VHCX01000033.1 GCA_016871615.1 Verrucomicrobiota bacterium | reverse complement strand
GCGTCGCCCCGGTCCCGACGACCTGAGCGGACCCGCCGGTCGCGGCACCACCGTCCGGGTCGACCCGGTCCGCCACATCGCCAGCGAGGGCTCGGTCTCCATCATCGACCTGAAGGCCCCGGCGGACACGGCGCCGCTGGAGGTGCTCACCGGCCTGCACGCTTCGGCGCTGGCGGTGTCTCCCGATCGCCGCCACGTCGTCTGCGCCAACGCCGGTGCGGACACCCTCAGCGTCATCGACACCCGGACCCGCTCCGTGGTGGAGACGATCTGGGCCAAGATCAACCCGGCCGACCTCTTCGGGGCGTCGCCCAACGCTCTGGTCTTCGCCCCCGACGGCAGGAGTCTTTATGTCGCCAACGGCACGCAGAACGCGGTCGCGGTCATCCGCTTCGACCCGGCCGACCGCGAATCGCGCCTGGCGGGCCTGATCCCTGTGGGTTGGTTTCCCGCCGCGCTGGTGCACGACACCGCGCGCCGGCAACTCATCGTCGCCAACGTCAAGGGCATGGCCTCCAAGACCAAGAGGGCCGACACCGGGGCCGACGGCTTCAACACCCACCAGTACCACGGCACCGTCTCGCTGGTGCCCATCCCGGGCCGCCGGACCTTGCCCAAGCTCTCCGAGACCGTCTCCCGCAACCTGCGCCGCGATGCCATCCTCGAGTCCCGTCTTCCGGCCCGTCCCGGCGTCAAGCCCCGGCCGGTGCCCGAGCGCATCGGCGAGCCCAGCGTCTTCAAGCACGTCATCTACATCATCAAGGAGAACCGGACCTACGACCAGGTGCTTGGCGACGATCCCCGGGGCAATGGTCGCGCCGACCTGTGCCTCTTCGGCGAGAAGATCACCCCCAACCTGCACAAGATCGCCCGCGAGTTCGTGCTGCTCGACAACACCTACTGTGCCGGGATCCTGAGCGCCGACGGCCACCAGTGGTCCACCACGGCGTTCTCGACCGACTACATGGAGAAGTCCTTCGCCGGCTTCCCGCGCAGCTACCCCGACGGCATGGGCGAGGACGATGCCGACGCCCTGGCCTATTCGCCGGCCGGCTTCATCTGGGACAACGCCCTGAGGCACGGCAAGACCCTGCGCAACTACGGCGAGTTCGCCGAACCCACCGTCCGCTGGCGGGACCCGAAGAAGAAAGGTTCGATCCCGTTCCTGCCCTGCTACCGAACCTGGAAGGGCGAGTCCGACGAGGTGGTCTTCTCCAGCCGGGCGATGGTGCCGACCCTGGTCCCCTACACGCCGACCGACTACGTCGGCTGGGAGATGTCGGTGCCCGACCAGTACCGGGCCGACCACTTCATCCGCGAGCTCAAGGCCTTCGAGGCTCGCGGCGAATTCCCCAACCTGACCCTCATCTGCCTGCCCAACGACCACACCAGCGGCACCTCGCCGGGACAGCCCACGCCGGCCGCCTGCGTCGCCGACAACGACCTGGCCTTCGGGCGCATCGTCGAGGCGGTCAGCCACAGCCGCTTCTGGAAGGAGACCCTCATCCTGGCCATCGAGGACGACCCGCAGGCCGGCTGGGACCACGTCAGCGGCTACCGCACCACCGCCTTCTGCATCAGCCCCTACACCCGGCGCGGTGCGGTGGTCTCGACCCAGTACAACACCACCAGCCTCATCCGCACCGCCGAGCAGGTGCTGGGCATGAAGCCCATGAACCAGTTCGATGCGAGTGCCACGCCGATGTCCGACTGCTTCCAGGACACGCCGGACTTCACGCCCTACACGGCGGTGCCCAACACCGTGCCCCTCGACCAGATGAACCCGCCGGCCAAGGCCCTCCTGAACCCCGTGCTGCGGCGCGACGCCGAGGTCTCGGCCCGCCTCAACTTCCGCGAGGTCGACAAGGCCCCGGAGGATGTGCTCAACCGCATCCTCTGGAACGCGGTCGCCGGCACGGACCGCCCCTACCCGGAGTGGGCCGTGACCCCCGACGCGGACGACGACGACGATTGACCCCAACCTGAACCCCGATGAGCGACGAGGCCTTTCGACCCCCGGGCGACTGCCCGGTCTGCGGCGAGTTCGTGCCGCGCCGGGCGGTGGCCTGCCAAGGCTGCGGCGCCTCGCGCGACTCCGGCTGGAACGAGGAGGCGGCCGTCTCCGGCCTCGACCTGCCCGGCGATGGCGACGACGACTTCGACTACGACGACTTCGTGGCCCGGGAGTTCGGGCAGGGGCGCCCGAAACGTCCCGACCGGCGCCGCTTCTGGACCATCGTGGGCGCGGTGCTGATCCTGGCCATGGCCGCCTCGTTCCTGGCGCTGTTCCGGTGGCACTAAGGGCCCGCCCGGACGCGCCGCTCCGCGCCGTGGCCTCGACCCCGACAGGCCACTGGCCTCCGCGGGCAAGATCGGATTAGGATTCGGCCAAGGGAGACAGGTCCGACCGCAGGCCGGTCGTCAACGTTCCTGACGCCATGAGAATCATTCATCGTATCCGACTCCATTCCGGTGGTGTCCGGCGGACGATGGTCGGCCTCGGGCTCGCCCTGACCGCCGCGGCAGCCCTGACGGTCCGGGGAGATTTCCAGGGATCGACCCATCTGGTGGAACTGGAGACCGATGCCCTCAAGTATTCCAAGGAAACGCCCACCGGTCCCGTGGCCGAGCTCATCCGGAGGATTGAGGCCGGTAAGGCGAAGCTCGAATGGGACGCCAAGCTGGGCTGGTTGCCCTCCTTCCAGAAGGCGCTGAGCGTGCCCGCGGCCTCGCAGACGCTGGTGTTCTCCAAGACCTCGCTGCAGCGCGAGCACATCCACCCGGGCAATCCGCGGGCCATCTTCTTCAACGACGCCATCTACCTCGGCTACATCCCCGGGGCCCCGGTGGTGGAGATCTCCGAGGTGGATCCGCGCCTCGGGGGCATCTTCTATGTGGTGGAGCAGAAGCCCACCGACACGCCGGTCATCAAGCGCATCGACAACTGCCTCGAGTGCCACGCCTCCTCGCGAACGATGGGCGTGCCGGGACACCTCTTCCGCTCGGTGCAGACCGATCGACAGGGCATCGTGGACCTGGCCACCGGCATCGAGCCGATCGACCACCGGACGCCCTTCGCGGACCGGTGGGGCGGCTGGTACGTGACCGGGACGCACGGCCCGGTGCAGCACCGCGGCAATCGGATGGGCGACGACTTCGTCCAGGCCAAGTCCAACCCGTCGCTCGGAGGCAACCAGACCCGCCTCGATGACTACTTCGATCCCACGAAGTACCCGTCCCCCGGCAGCGACATCGCGGCGCTGATGGTGCTTGGTCACCAGGTGCACCTGCACAACTTCATCGCCCGCGTCCACTACATGGCCGCCCAGCACCTCGCGGCCTACGGGCATGTCGACTACCTCACGTCGCCGGTCGAGGGCCTGGTCAAGCACCTGCTCCTGGCCGAAGAGGTCCCCCTCGAGCATCCGGTGCAGGGCGACCCGGAGTTCGTCCGCAGCTTCGAGGCCGCGGGCCCGCGTGACCGGAAGGGGCGTTCCCTGCGCCAATTGGATCTGCAGAAACACCTCTTCAAGCACCCCTGCAGCTTCCTCATCCACTCCGAGGCCTTCGGCCGGTTGCCGGCACCCCTGAAGCAGAAGATCTACCGCCGCATGGCCGAGGTGCTGAGCGGGGCCGACGCGTCCGAACCCTTCCGCCGACTCTCCGCCGACGATCGTGCGGCCGTCCGTAAAATCCTCACCGAGACCCTCGAAGATCTGCCTCCCGACTGGAAGAGCCTGATCGAGCCTAAGACGGTCCAGGCGACCGATGCCTCCAAGACCCTGTCGGGCCCCCCGAAGTGAGGTCGGGTTTCCCTGGCCGCGGTCCCGGGGCCAGTTGACCGCCGGGTGATCGGGTGGATTTTGTCGGTTGGGGCTTGGACGGTGGATGCTGTCCGGCGCGTCGTTTCGGAACGGACCTGGACGCAATCGGTGACCCCGGGTCCCTCCCGGGTTTCCGGACAGGTTTTCAGTGGCTGCCGCCAAGCCAAGCCCAGACGCCGGCAGGCTCGTGGTAGTCGGGGATGGCGAAATCGGCCCCGGCCTCGGTAAGGCGCAGCCGCTTCGATTCGTCCCAACGGCCCGAGTGCCAGTGTTCCTCGTCGGCCGCCACGGCGATGGCCCTGCCCCCGGCCGCCTTGGTCTCGGTGATCTCCACCGCCCCGTCCCCGAAGGAGACCAGGGCGCGGGCCGGATCCAGACCTCCGGCCTCGATGATCCCCCGGATGGCGTGGCGCTTGTGGAAGGAGGTGTCGGTCAGGCTGGTGGGGCCGTGGATGCGCTCCCTGAAGAAACCGCGGACCCCCAGGCAATCCACCTCGGCCGAGACCGCTGGCCGCGGGGTGCCGCTGACGATGTGCAAGGTCGCGCCGGCGGCCTGGGACCGCTCGAGGAAGGCGCGCGCACCCCGCACCATGTAATGGTCGGCCGCATGTTTGCCGTGCCGGATGGAATCCATCCGCTGGCGGATCAGTCGGCCGAGGCGCTCCTGGAAGTCGTCCTGGTAGCGGTCGGGGTGCCACGGGGTGCCGCCGCGCTCGGCGACGAGCGCTCCCAGGCGCTCCATCTGGTGGATGCTGGGCCGGCCGTTCAGCGCCCAGATCTCCCGGTGGGCCATGGCCTCGCGGCCCGGGTCCGACTCGCCCGGGGCGGCGGGCAGGAACTCCAGCCACTGACGGAGCATCACCTCGCCCCAACCGGCCCGGATGAACGACAGGGTCCCGTCCCAGTCGAAGACGACATGCAGGGAGTTCATCTCAGAGGCTCACGGGCAACCCGGTGCGGATCGACTCGGCCTCGGCCTCGCAGACGGCGACGGCGGCGGCACCGTCGTCGGCGGTGACCACGGTCGGCGGAGTGCCCGCGCGGATCGAGTCCACGAAGTGCCGCAGTTGGCCCGCGTAGCCGTTGGGCCCGTCAAGCTTCAGGGTCTCGGCCGGCTGCCCCTCGACATAGCGGCGCAACGCCTCGGCGCCCCGCGAGGAGTCGTAGTCGAGGGTGGCCCGCTCGAACACCACGGTGTAGGCCATGCAGAACCCGAAGCCCGGGGTCATGGCCCAACTGCCCTCGGCGCTGACCACCGCCCCGCTGGCCGTGTCGTATTGGGTGAGCACGTGGTCGATGCCGCCACTGACCCGGGTATGGCCCCGCGAAAACACCCGCGACGGGTGCCCGAAGCAGTACCGGATGAAGTCCACGTCATGGATGTGCAGGTCGAGCAGCGCTCCGCCGGAATCGGCGGCGCTGAGGAAGTGCCCATGTCCCCAGCCCGGGGCCTGGGCCACCCGGCGGAACCGGGCGCTGAGCACGCGGCCGTGCTGGCCGCCGGCGATGGCCTCGCGCCCCGCCTGCCACTCCGGCCAGAAGCGCAGGCACATGGCCGGCATGAGGAACACCCCGCGGGCCGCGGCCTCGCGCGCCGCCTCGGCCAGCCGCCGGCCCTCGTCGGAGGTCCGGGTCATGGGTTTCTCCACGATCACATGCTTGCCGGCCTTCAGCGCGGCGATGGCCAGCTCCAGGTGGCTCCTGGTCGGCGTGGTGATGTCCACGACATGGATCGCCGGGTCGGCCAGGAATTCGGAAACGTCCCGGTAGGCGCGCATCTTCGTCATGTCGAGCCGCACCCCATTGGGGTCGCCGACGTTGCCGCCGACCCGCGTGAGGTCGCCATCGAGGTTGCGTCCACTCGGGTTGCAGACCGCGCCCACCGAGGCGCCGGGCACGTGTGCGAGCGCCTGGATGTGCGTCGCGGCCATGAAGCCCAGCCCCAGGAATCCGAACTGCAGTGTCATGGGCCTTAGGCAATCACGCGCCGATCCCGAAGACAATTCGCGAGGCGGAGGCGTTTCGTTTTCCGTCCATCGCGCCACGGTAGGCATCGAGTTTGCGCTTCCGGTCTGTCGCGGGACGGGTTGGAATGGAGTCCAGGATCCCGGATGAGCCTCGGCAAGACCATGAAGTGGGTGGCCAGCGCCGCCTGGGCGGCGTTGGCCGTCTCGGCCGCCGAGCCTTCGACCCGTCCCGTCCCTGCGGCTGCGGCGGCCTCGATCCCGTCGGCCCTGTCGGCCCCCTCGCATTGGGCCTTCCAGCCGGTCCGCGATCCGGCCCCCCCGCAGGTGGTCGATGCCGGATGGTGTCGGACGCCGCTCGACCGTTTCATCCTGGCGACCCTGGAGCGGCAGGGTCGCAAGCCCGCCCCGGAGGCCGACCGGCGGACGTGGCTCCGTCGCGCGACCTTCGATCTCACGGGCCTGGCCCCCACGGTGGAGGAGATCGACGCCTTCGAGCGGGATGCCTCGCCCGAAGCCTTCGACCGGGTGATCGACCGGTTGCTCGCCTCGCCCCGCCACGGCGAGCGCTGGGGGCGTCACTGGCTCGACGTGGTGCGCTATGCCGACACCGCGGGCGAGACCGCCGACTATCCCGTGCCGGTGGCCTGGCGCTACCGCAACTACGTGATCGACGCCTTCAACGCCGACAAGCCGTACTTCGACTTCGTCCAGGAGCAGGTGGCGGGCGACCTGCTGGCCCGCCAGGGACCCCGGGAGCGCTACGCCGAGCGGGTGGCCGCCACCGGGTTCCTGGCCATCTCCCGGCGCTTCGGCTTCGACTCCGAGAACTACCACCACCTCACCCTGCAGGACACCATCGACACCATGGGCCAGGCCTTCCTGGGCCTGACCCTGGGGTGTGCCCGCTGCCACAACCACAAGTACGACCCGGTCCCCGCGACCGAGTACTACGCCCTGTACGGCATCTTTGAGAGCACCCGCTTCGCCTTCCCGGGCTCGGAGCAGAAGCAGCGCACCCGCTCCATGGTGCCCTTGATCCCGCCCGAGGAGTCGCTGCCGCGCTGGCGTGAGCACGAGGCCCGGGTCGCCTCGCTGACCCGGGTGGTGCAGCGCGCCGGGTTGCCTGTGCCCTCGGCCGTGCTGCGGTCCATCGACGACCTGGACGGCGATTTCGAGCTGCAGGCCCCGGCCGCCGGGGGCAGCAAGGGGGTGCTGGTGCCGCCTTGGGTCTATGGCGGCCCGATCGCCGTCACCACCGATGCGCAGAGTCCCTTGCGCAACCGGTATCCGGGCGGCCGCGTCGGGGCGTCCATCCCGGCGGGCATGGCCTCGTGGCATCTGGGGCAGTCGCTGAACCGGCTCGGGCGACCGGTCCGTGAGGCGTCCCGGCTGTCGATCAACCTCGATTTCAAGGTCCTCGCCGAACCGAAGGCCGGCACCTCGCCGGGTCGGGCCGCGCACCGGTTCTGGGCGGGTCGAGACGGAGGCCGGCCGGCCTTCGAGGTGCTGATCTCGGCCCACGGGGTCTCGCTGCGCACGGGCCCGTCGGCCCCCCAATCGACCCAGGTGCCGAACCGGACCGTGCTGGGCGACTTCGCACCGGAAACCTGGCAGAACCTGCAGCTGGAGGTCGACCGGAAGACCCGCACCGTCCTGGCCCGCCTGGGAACGCCCGGTTCGGTCCGCTCGACGGGGCCGCTGCGCCTGTCGGCCGACTGGGATGGCGTGCTCGACTTCATCGGCCTCGATTCCGGGGCCGGGCCGGCCGAGGCGGCCAGCGCGATGCTGCCGCGTCCGGGGCTCTGCCTCGACAACCTGGCCCTCCAGCCCGAGGCGCTGGCCCCGGTGTCCACGGAGGTGGCGACGTCCCACCCGGCGGCCGACCCTTCGGTGGCCGAGCGGGATCGACTGGAGACCGAGCTGGCCTCCCTGCGCGGCATCGATGGCGGCTTCGAGGCACAGAAGGCCGACGCCCCGCCCGCCAGCCCTTGGAGGCCTGGTCCCGACAGCCGGGTCCGCCTTCGGACGGGCTCCCAGAGCCCGTTCGTGGGGTTCCTGCCCCGGGGCGCGCTGGGCATCCACATGCCGGGCGGACCGGCCTACGACGGATTCGGGCAAAGCCTCTCCCCGGCCTGGAAGGCCGACCGGACCGGGCACCTGCGGGCGGCGTTCGACTTCCGTTGCGGCGAGGTTCCAGGTGGGGTGAAGGAGGCTCAGGAAGGCACCTGGCGGTATTACCTCGGCCACGGCCCGGGCACCTCGGCGGCGATCGAGCTGTTCTGGTCGGGGTCGGAATTCTTCCGAATCGACGGCGACCGCCGGGACGGGGTGGCCCCGCTGCGTCGGGGTCGCTGGTACCAGGTGGCCATCGACCTCGACCTGAAGGCGCGACGGTACGAGGCCGCCCTGCGCGAAGAGGGGGGCGAGGCGGTGACCTTCGCCGGCGCACTGGCCCCGCGCTGGGATGGTTCGATCGACGATGTCTTCATCGACAGCTACGGCCACCGGGTCGGTCCGAAGCCCGCCCTCGACGCCGACAACTTCGCCGTGCAGGAGGCCCCGCTGCCGCCGGCCGGATCGGTCGCCTCCGCCGCCGATCCCGCCGCGGCCGGTCGCCGGCGGTCCCGGGTGGCTGCCCTCGAGGCGCGCCTGAAGACCTTGCAGGACGAGGCCCAGTCGGCGGCCCGCGAACTGGAGCGATTGCTGGTGGAAGGTCCCTTCCCGCTGGCCTACGGCGTGTCCGAGGGCACGCCGCGCGACGCGGTCGTCCAGGTGCGGGGCGAGCCCGACCAGCCGGGCCAGAGGGTCCGCCGCGGCACCCTCTCGGCCGTGGGGCCCGCGCGCATGGATCCGCCGACCTCCTCCAGCGGCCGCATGGAACTGGCCCGCTGGCTGGCCGATCCGGCCAATCCGCTGCCAGCCCGGGTGATGGTCAACCGGGTGTGGCAGCAGCACTTCGGCCGGGGCCTCGTGGCCACCGCCAACGACTTCGGTCTCCGCGGCCAGGCCCCGAGCCACCCGGACCTGCTGGATCATCTGGCCTCCAAATTCCGGCGGTCCGGCGGCTCGATCAAGGCGCTGCACCGGGCCATCGTGGCCAGCGCCACCTACCGCCAACGCAGCGAGCCCGAGTCGGCGCTTCCGGCCTCGGCGACTTCGTTCGACGCCTCCTCCTGCCCGGTGGAACCCTCCGACGCTCCCTCGGCCGGCTTGGTCGCCGGTCGCATGGCTCCGGCCGGGGCTTCGTCCGACGGCCTGTTCTCGCCGTTCGCCCGCCGACGCCTGGGGGCCGAGGAGACCCGCGATGCCCTGCTCGAGGCCTGCGGCGAACTCGACCTGTCGGTCGGGGAAGGGCACCCGTTCCCCTCGCCGACCCGCTGGGGGTACACCCAGCACGGCCCGTACGCGGCCTCCTACGATCATCAGCGCCGCAGCGTGTACCTGATGACCCAGCGCATCCAGCGGCACCCCTTCCTGGCGCTCTTCGACGGGGCCGATCCCAACGCCAGTACGGCCGGTCGCCGTACCACCACGGTGCCCTCGCAGGCGCTGTTCTTCCTCAACGACCCGCTCGTGCACCGTCAGGCCGAACGCCTGGCGCGCTCGGCCCGGGCCGCCCACACCGGCGAGGCGGCCCAGGTGGACCAGGTCTTCCGGCGGATCCTGCGGCGCCCGCCCGGGCCCGCCGAGGCCGCCGAGGCGACCGCGTTCCTGGCCCGCTACCGGCAGGCTCTCGGGTCGGCGGCCCAGTCCATGCCTGGGAGCGATACTGGGAGCGGGCCCGCGGCGGAGACCGGACCGGAGGCCCGGGCCCTGGCGGCCTGGGTTCGCGTGCTCCTGGGCAGCAACGAGTTCCTGACCATCGACTGACCCGACCCAGGACGCCCTCGACCAGAACCGACCAGAACCGACCGGAACCGACCGAACCGCATCCCCCCCTGAGATCCCCCCGATGAACCGCCAAGCTCAGTTCGATCCCCGCCGCCGCGGCTTCCTGCGGTCGCTCGTCGGCGGGTCCATGCTCTTCCCGGGCATCGTTGGCGACCTGCTCGGGCGGGAGGCCGGTGGGCTGCTCACCCCGGGCGTTCCGGGGGCTTCGGCCGATCCGCTCCTGCCCCGCGCTCCGCATTTCACGCCGAAGGCCAAGCGGGTGATCTTCCTCTACATGAGCGGAGGAGTCTCCCACGTCGATTCGTGGGACCCCAAGCCCCGGCTCTTCGCCAGCGCCGGCAAGACCGTGACCGTCGACGAATTCCAGGGGCGCAAGGGCGACTTCACCATGTACGCCAAGCGGCCCCAGTGGGAGTTCGCGCGGCACGGCCGCTGCGGCACGGAGGTCAGCACGCTCTTCCCGCACATGGCAGGGTGCGTCGACGAGATGTGTGTGATCCGCTCGATGACCTCGGACCACACCAACCACTACGAGGCCACCCTGGGCATCCACACGGGCTCCTTCACCTTCGCCCGGCCCAGCATCGGGTCATGGGTGAGCTACGGCCTCGGCACCGAGAACAGCAACCTGCCCTCCTTCGTGGTCATCGCGCCCAAGAGCCCGTATGCCGGGGGGCAGGTCTGGGCCAGTGATTTCCTGCCGGGGGCCCATCAGGGCACCTGGGTGGTGCCGGGCGCGGAGCCGGTGGCCAATCTCCGACGTCGATCCCCCTCCGAGGAGCTGCAGGCGCTGGAGATGGCCGCCATGGACCGCCTGAACCTGCGCCACCGGTCGGCCCGGTCGGCCGATCCCTTGCTGGTGGCCCGCATGAAGTCCTTCGAGACGGCCTTCGGCATGCAGATGGAGTTGCCCGAGCTCTTCGACCTGTCCCGCGAGAGCGATGCCACCCACGCCCTGTACGGCCTGAAGCGGGGCAGCACCCGGGGGTTCGCCTGGCAATGCCTGGTGGCCCGTCGGCTGGCCGAGCGGGGAGTGCGATTCATCGAGCTGATCGACTCGGGCTCGTCCGACAACTGGGACGCCCACGGCGACATGACCCAGCACGGCCCCCTGGCGGCCAACGTCGACCGCCCCATCGCCGGCCTGCTGAAGGACCTGCGCCAGCGCGGGATGCTCGAGGACACGCTGGTCGTCTGGACCACCGAGTTCGGCCGGACCCCCTTCAACGCCACTGCCGACCACCGCGGCCGCGAGCACCACCACTGGGTCTTTTCGTCCTGGCTGGCCGGGGCCGGCGTCCGGGCCGGCACGGTGTATGGCGCCTCCGACGACCTCGGCATCCGGGTGGGAAGTGACCGGGTCCACGTGCACGACTTCCACGCCACCATCCTGCACCTGCTCGGCTTCGACCACGAACGGCTGACCCACCACCACAACGGACGCGACTACCGGCTCACCGACGTGGCCGGCGAGGTCGTGCGGGGGATCCTGGCTTGAGAGCCAGCACCTGAAAACTCAGCGGGGTCCTGCGGCCTGGGTGCGGATGGTCCGACGACGTCGGCCCCCGTCGGGCGCGGCGATGCCGTGGAAGCGGGGTCGGGCGAAACCGAGCCGGCGGGCCATGACCGCGATGGCCTCGGGGTTGTTGTCCACCAGTACCGCCTTCCGTCCGTTCCGGGCCGCCGATTCCCCGGCGGTGCCGCTGCCCGCGAAGAAATCGAGCACCCGATCCCCGGGGTTGGAATGCACGCGGATGATCCGGTCGAGGATGGCCAACGGCTTCTGGGTGGGGTAGCCGGTCTTCTCCCGGCCGTTGGGGCTGACGATGGTGTTCCACCAGGTGTCGGTGGGGGTTTTCCCCCGGGCGGCCTTCTCCGGGCCGACCAGGTCCGGGGCCATGTAGGGGATGCGGTCGATGTCCTGGTAGCGGTAGGTGTAGTTCCGGGGATCCTTGGCGTACCAGAGGATGTTGTCGTGTTTGGGCGACCAGCGTCGGGTGGTCCGGGCCCCGTAGTCGTAGGCCCAGATGATCTCGTTGAGGAAGGATTCGCGGCCGAAGATCCCGTCCAGCAGCACCTTGCAGTAGTGGACCTCCCGGAAGTCGATGTGGAAGAAGAACGAGCCGTCGGGCCTCAGCAGCCGCCGGGCCTCCGCGAGCCGGGGCTGCAGGAAGGCCGGATAATCCGGGAAGGTGTCCGAGTATCCCCGCGTGGCGACCGTCTCGGTCCGGTAGCGGCGGCCATGGAACCCGGTCCGGTCCCCGTGGTGGTCGTCCCGCACGGTCCGGGTCAGCGTGCAGGTCCGGGCCTTGCCGGTGTTGAACGGCGGGTCGATGTAGACGAGGTCGAACGAGGCGTCCGGGAATGCGCGCAGGATCTCGAGGTTGTCGCCGAAATGGATGTCGATCACGGGACGGGTGGCGGGGCGCGGTGGGTGGAAACCCCGGGCGGCACGCTAATGCCCGCCGACCCCGGGTCGAGCGCATTCTGGACCGCGGGCTCGCGGTGACGGCGGCGTGCCCCGCCCGGTAGGGTGGGTCACCCGGGGTGCGGGGATGCATGGGGGCACCGGATTTTGGGCAGGTCCGCGTTTGACATTGTGAACGCCCCTTCCTTAACTCACCGGCACTTCTTCCCGAGGCCCGCGCCCCCTGGGCATGGCCGACGGAAAATCCCAAGGACACCGTGGCTGCCAAAGACGATTTTCTGCTCGAAACCATGCTCGACATGGGTCTGACGACCCAGGAGGCCGTCGCCGAGGTGCGTCCGGAGGCCGAGGCCTCCGGCGAGGGGGTGGTGGACACCCTGGTCAAGACCGGCCGCCTCGAGGCGTCGCTGGTGGTCATGGCCAAGTCGACCTACTTCGGCGTCGAGACCGTGAACCTGGCCGAGACCCGCCTCACCGACGAGGTCATCAACGCCGTGCCGCGCCACGTGGCCCGCAAGTACAACGCGGTCCCGGTCGCCGCCCACGACGGCACGGTGGTCGTGGCCCTGTCCGATCCCTCCGACATCGAGGCCATTGACGGCCTGCAGGTCTCCCTCGGCAAGACCCTCGAGTACCGCGTCACCTGCGAGGACGACCTCAGGTCGGCCCTGGACAAGTACTACGGCAACTCCGGCGGCGGCGGCGGCCGCGGCGATTCCGAGATCGCCAGGATGATCCAGGACATCACCGAGGGTGAGGTCGAGGTGGGGGCCCTCAAGGGCGATGTGGGCGCCGACAACCAGGCCCTCGACGCCGACGCGCCGATCATCCGCCTCGTCAACCAGATCATCGTCGACGCCTTCAAGCTGCGGGCCTCCGACATCCACCTCGAGCCCATGGGCAAGCGGTTCCGTCTGCGCTACCGCATCGACGGCATGATGACAGAGATGAAGGACATCCCGAAGCGGCTCCAGGCGCCGGTCATCGCCCGCCTGAAGATCTCCTCGGGCATGAGCATCGCCGAGAAGCGCATCCCGCAGGACGGTCGCATCCAGACCAACGTGGGCGGCAAGGTGATCGACCTCCGCGTCAACGTGATCCCCTGCTCGCATGGCGAGTCGATCGTCATGCGTATCCTCGACAAGACCGGCCTGCGGCTGGGCTTGGCCGAGCTGGGCTTCATGGCCGACGACCAGGCCACCTTCGAGCGCATGATCAGCCTGCCCGACGGCATCCTGCTGGTCACCGGCCCGACCGGCTCGGGCAAGACGACGACGCTCTACAGCTGCCTCAACTACATCAACCGGCCCGACCGCAAGATCATCACGGTCGAGGACCCGGTCGAGTACATGCTGGCGGGCATCAACCAGGTACAGGTGCACGAGCACATCGGCTTCACCTTCGCCGCGGCCCTGCGGTCCATGCTCCGCCAATCGCCCAACGTCATCATGCTGGGTGAGATCCGCGACATGGAGACCGCGACCATCGCCATCAACGCGTCGCTGACCGGCCACCTCGTCTTCTCCACCCTGCACACCAACGATGCGCCCTCGGCCGTGGCCCGTCTCATCGACATCGGCGTGAAACCCTTCCTCGTGGCGTCGTCGGCCCGATGCCTCATGGCGCAGCGCCTGGTCCGCAAGGTGTGCAAGAAGTGCGGGGCACCCCACACGCTGACCGAGCAGGAGATCACCGGCTTGGGCTTCACGCCGGAGCAGGCCGCCTCGGCCGCCGCCCGCAAGGGCAAGGGCTGCCCCGAGTGCAACAAGACCGGATGCAAGGGCCGCTTCGGTCTCTTCGAGATCTTCAACATCAACGACGAGGCGCGGAAGCTGATCTACGACAAGGTGCCTTCCAACGTGCTGCGCAACCGGGCCCGCGAGATGGGCATGCGCACGCTCCGCGAGGACGGCATGCGCAAGGTGCTGGCCGGCGTCACGACGGTCGACGAGGTCGTGCGCGCCACCGTGTCCGAGCATTGATCCCACCGAATGCGACCATGAATGGCCCCGGAGTTGCTTTGTTCGAGGAGGCGGCGTTGACGCCCGTGGCGGCGTCCGTCCGCGCGGGCTGATCCCGATCCAGAGCGCCCGAACCAGAGCCCCAGCCCCTTTCCAGATACAACCCATGTCCTACCAGATGTCCGACCTGCTGCAGTTGATAGTCTCCGAAGGCGGAGCCGACCTGCACATCCGGGTCAACATTCCCCCCGTCATCCGCATCCACGGCATCCTCCAGCGCGTCGACGGCCCGCCGCTGCGCCCCGAGGACACCGAGGAGCTGATGCGTTCCATCACCTCCGAGGACCACATCCAGCAGATCCGGGAGAAAGGTGGCGTCGACTTCGCCCTAGCCTTCGGCGAGTTGGCCCGGTTCCGCGTCAGCGCCTTCAAGGAAAGGGGGAATTTTGCCATCGTGATGCGGCAGATCCCCTCCAAGCTGCTCACGATGGAGCAGATTGGCATCCCCAGCACCGTTCGGACGCTCATCAACAAGCCCCGCGGCCTGGTGCTGGTGGTGGGGCCGACCGGCTCGGGCAAGACCACGACCCTGGCTTCCCTCCTCAATCTCCTCAACGAGGAGAAGGACGAGGCGCACATCATCACGATCGAGGACCCCATCGAATACTATCACAAGCACAAGAAGGCGGTGGTGACCCAGCGGGAGGTCAACGTCGATGTGCCCACCTTCGCCGAGGCCCTTCGCCGAGCGCTCCGGCAAGACCCCGACATCATCCTGGTCGGCGAGCTCCGCGACCTCGAGACGATGGAGGCGGCGATCACCGCAGCCGAGACCGGTCACCTGGTCTTCGGCACCCTTCACACCACCGGTGCGGCCAAGACGATCGACCGTATCGTCAATGCCTTCCCCCAGAACCAGCAGGAGACCATCCGCATCCAGCTCTCCACGGTGCTCCAGGGCGTGATCTCGCAATTGCTCGTGCCCCGGATCGACAAGCCGGGTCGCGTGGCGGTGTTTGAGATCATGGTCAACACGCCCTCGGTGGCGGCGCTCATCCGCGACAACAAGACCTTCCGCATCCAGTCGGACATCCAGACGGGTTCGAAATACGGCATGGTCACCCTCGACGGCTTTCTCCTCGAGAAGTGGCAGGCCGGCATGATCTCCGAGGAGGAGGTCGTGACGAAGGCGCTGGACCCCATGACCATCCATCTCAAGCTGGAGGAGATCCGCGCTTCCCGCGCAGAGAACCAGGCCCGCAAGTAACCCCCAACGCACCGCCCCATGCCTGAAGCCGTCTCCCATCCGCTGTTGGCCCTCATCCGCGAGCGCGGGCTGCTCGACGACCTGCAGATCGAGGAGATCGGTCAGGAGGTGCAGCGCAGCGGAAAGCCGGTCGCGCAGATCCTGCAGGATTACGGCCTGCTCGACCTCGATTCGATCCTGCAGATCATGGCCGACCACCTGGGCACCATGGTGGTGACGCTCGAGCCGGAGACCATCCCGCCCGAGGCCATCGCCGCGGTGCCCAACGAGACGGCCCGCATGTACCAGGTGGTCCCGGTGGCCCTCTACGGCGACACCCTGCAGGTGGCCCTTGCCGACCCGCTCAACCCCCAGACGATGGACGAGCTGGGGTTCTCCCTGAAGCACACGCTGCAGCTGGTGGTCGCCAACCCGGCCGACATCGTGGCCTGCGTCGACAAGTTCTACCCGGCCCAGGCCGACCTGGGCTACGCGCAGCTGCTCAAGGAGCTCGGGGGCGACGGCGAGGTCGTCAAGGACGAGGGACCCAAGGGCATGACCATCTCGCTCGACGACGCGGTCAACGACATCCCGGTGGTCAAGTTCGTCAACCTCGTGCTGATGCAGGCCGTGCAGGACCGGGCCTCGGACATCCACTTCGAGCCGTTCGAGGACGAGTTCAAGATCCGCTACCGCGTGGACGGCGCCCTGTACGAGATGGCGCCGCCGCCCAGGCACCTTTCGACGCCGGTCACCTCGCGCCTGAAGATCATGGCCAACCTGAACATCTCCGAGCGACGGCTCCCGCAGGACGGGCGCATCAGCACGGTGATCTCCGGCAAACAGGTCGACCTTCGCATCTCCACGCTTCCCACTGCCTTTGGCGAGTCGGTGGTGCTCCGCGTTCTCGACCGTGGTGCCGTGCAGCTCCAGCTCGACACCCTGGGCCTGCCCAAGGACGGCTACGACTTCATCATCGAGACGATCAACCAGCCCAATGGCATCTTCACGGTCACCGGGCCGACCGGCTGCGGCAAGACCACGACGCTCTATTCCTGCCTGCGCCAGATCAACCAGATCGACACCAAGCTCCTCACCGTCGAGGACCCGGTCGAGTTCGACATCGAGGGCATCATGCAGGTGCAGGTCAACGAGGGGGCGGGCATGACCTTCGCCAAGGCCCTGCGCGCCTTCCTCCGTCAGGACCCCGACATCATCATGCTGGGTGAGATCCGCGACCTCGAGACCGCCCAGATCGCCGTCCAGGCATCGCTCACGGGTCACCTGGTGCTCTCCACCCTGCACACCAACGACGCCGCCGGCGCGGTCACCCGCATGGTCGACATGGGCGTCGAGCCCTTCCTGATCTCGTCCACCCTCCTGGCCGTGCTGGCCCAGCGCCTGGTCCGCCGCATCTGCCCGACCTGCCGCACGCCGTTCGAGCCGAGCGAGTCGCAGATGCAGAACCTCAACCTCTCGGCCCACGACATCGGCGACAAGACCTTCTACTACGGCCGCGGGTGCGGGAACTGCAACGACACCGGATACCGCGGGCGCAAGGGCATCTACGAGCTGCTGGCCGTCTCCGACCCGATCCGGAACCTCATCAACGACCGGGCGCCGACGGTCGTGGTCCGCCAGAAGGCCATCGAGCAGGGAATGGTGACCTTGCGTGAGGACGGCCTCCGGGGTATCTACGCCGGAGAAACCACCGTCGAGGAAGTTCTGAAGTACACCTGATCCATCCCGAAAACCGTCCCCAGGAACCTCAAGGACCTCGTCCTCCAGATCCGCCCGCGCATCCGGGCACCCCAAACCCCTTTCGACCCCTTTTTCCGACCCCATCCCCGAGGAGACCGATATGGCCAAATTCAACTACGTCGCCATGGACAGCAGTGGCAAGGAAACCAAGGGCGTCCTGGAGGTGAGCAGCCAGTCCGAGGCCCTCAACCGCCTCAAGGAGATGGGTTTCCTGCCGACCAAGGTCACCGAGGTCGCCCCGCCCAAGTCCGATACCAAGGGCGGCAAGGCGGCCGGGGACGCGGCCGCCGGCAAGGGCAAGAAGAAGGGTGCGGGCCAGATCAACATCAAGATCCCTGGCTTTGGCGGCAAGGTGAAGGCCAAGGTGCTCTGCACCTTCACCCGGCAGCTCGCCACCCTGGTCGAGGCCGGTCTGCCGCTGCTCCGCGGCCTGCGCGTGCTCGAGAAGCAGGAGCGCAACCCGGTGCTCAAGAAGATCCTGAGCGACCTGTCCCTGTCCATCGAGGGTGGTTCGACCTTCTCGGAGGGCCTTGCCCAGCATCCCAAGGTCTTCAACCGTCTTTTCGTCAACATGGTCAAGGCGGGCGAGCTGGGCGGCGTGCTTGAGGTCGTGCTCAAGCGTCTGGCCGAGTTCATGGAGAAGGCCGAGAAGATCAAGGGCAAGGTCGTGGCCGCGATGTTCTATCCCATCGCGGTCATGGTCGTGGCGGTGGGCATCGTGGCGCTGCTGATGATCGTCGTGGTGCCCAAGTTCAAGATGATCTTCGCCGACCTGCTGGGCGGCGACGCGGGCATGCCGGAATTCACCCTCTTCGTTCTGAAGATCTCCGAGACCCTGAAGGACAACACGGTGATCTTCCCCGACTGGTTCTTCGGCGGCATGCCCTTCCCGGGTCAGGTCGTCTGGGGCATCGCGATCTTCGTCATCTGCTTCAAGGTGGCCATCAAGACCAAGCTTGGCCTCTGGTACTTCGACAAGTTCAAGCTGCACATGCCCGCCTTGGGCCCGGTCATCAGCAAGGTGGCCATCGCCCGGTTCACCCGGACCCTGGGCACGCTGGTCCAGTCGGGTGTGCCCATCCTCCAGGCCCTGAACATCGTGCGCGAGACCGCCGGCAACGTGGTCGTCGCCAAGGCGGTGCTGGACATCCATGAGTCGGTCAAGGAGGGCGAGACCATCACGGCCCCGCTGGAGAAGTCGGGCGTGTTCCCGCCGATGGTCGTCTCGATGGTGGACGTCGGCGAGCAGACCGGCGCGCTGCCCGAGATGCTCCTGAAGATCTCCGACAACTACGACGAGGAGGTCGACAACGCCGTCTCGGCGATGACCTCGCTGCTCGAGCCGATCATGATCGTGTTCCTGGCGGTGGTCGTCGGTTCCATCGTCATCGCGATGTTCCTGCCGCTCATCAAGCTGATGGAGACCCTCGGCGGCGACGCCGGCGGCGGTGGCGGCGACTAGGGCGGTCCTTCCCGGGGCCATCGGCGGGTACCGATGGCCTTTTTTGGCCCCGGGAAGGGGCCTTCTCCAGGAACGTCAAGCATCCCTTGACCGGGAGGGTGCGCCGGTGTAAATACAAAGTAGTTACATTGAATGCGCATCGGCCATACGAAATGGGACTGAAGGGTCGGCTCAATGGAGTTCGATTGGAACAACCTGCCGTTCGAGCTGGACGGGTCGATCACCGTCCCGGCGATCGAGGAGTCCTTCGAGGATCCCTTCGCCATCCGGTTGCTGCCCGACTCGTCGCGATTCGGGGTGCAGGCCCGGTTCTTCAACCTGGGCCAATCCGCCGGGGGGCAGGGCCTTTTCAGCGTCTACCGCACCAACGGCAAGGTGATCCGGGTCATCCTGTCCCGGCCATTCACCGAATCCGAGGCCTACTTCTACCAACGGCGGCTCACACAGGCCCTGTCGGGCTGAGCTTGGAAAGCCTTCCCGCACCGGCCTCCCATGAACCAGCAGACCATCCAGTCGTGGGACGATGTCCCGCTCTTCGACAGCGAGCAGGCCGAGGCCGATTTCTGGGCGGAGAACCAGGTCGACCCGCGCCTCATGGATCTTTCGGCCACTGCCGGTTCCGAGCAGTCCGAGTCGATCACCATCACCCTGCGGATGGACCCCCGGATGCTCAGCCGGATCAAGCGTCTGGCCCGTTCCCGCTTCCTCAATTACCAGAGCATGATCAAGCAATGGCTGAGCGAGCGCATGGAAAAGGAATTGAAGGACCGGTGAAGCTTCGGGAAAGTCGCCGCCCCAGCGAGACCCCTGCCCGCGTGAACCCATGAGATCCCGCCGTCCATCGCCTCCGTGCCTGCCGGGACCCCTCCGGCGCGCGGCCGCGTTCACCCTGCTGGAGCTGCTGGTGGTCATGTCGATCATCGGCATCCTCGCGGGCATGGTGGTCGGGCTGGCCCCGGCGGCGGCGACCAAGATGAAGGAGTCGCGGGTGCGTGCGGAGCTGGCGCAACTGGTCACGCTCATCGAGGCCTACAAGGCCCGCTTCGGGGTCTATCCGCCCGACGGAATCCGCCGGGTCGCCGTGCCTGGCCAGGGGTTCCAGACCCTGCCCAACCCGGCCCTGAGTCCCCTGTTCTACGAGCTTTCCGGCGTCTACCTGACCAATGCCGCCAGCGTGGACGGCTTCTTCATCCCGAGGGCCGACGGCGACGACGGCGACGGCATCCGCTCGGCCGAGCTCCAGCAGTGGTTCGGCCGGGAGGGCATCCAGAACGCCAAGCCGGCCGAGCTGCGCAACCGGCTTTTCGTGACCGACTTCAAGGAGGGCCAGTACGCCGAGGTCTTCCGCCGGCGCACCGACGCCGGCTACGCCGACATCGAGGTGCTGGCCGTGGGCTTCGCGACCGACGCCTCGGGCAAGCGCTCCAGCGGGTTCGCCTGGCCCAACCACCGTGACGACCACCCCGTGCCGACCAACCGCGGCCTCAACCCGTGGCGCTACGTCTCCACCAACCCGACCAACAACCCGGGCGGTTTCGACCTGTGGGCCGAGATCCCCGTCGGCCGCGACCGGGTGAAGATCATCGGCAACTGGAAGGAATCCAACTAGGCCACACTTCCCCCCCGGAGACCCCGCCGTCCGTCCAACGCCCAACGCCCATCCCCCCGAAAACCGCTCCGTTCCGATCCCACCCGCGCGTCAGAGAACCCATGAAGACCCGAACGAACGCCCGGCGCCACGGCGCCTTCACGCTCATCGAACTGCTCGTCGTCATCGCCATCATCGGCATCCTGGCGGCGATGCTGCTGCCGGCCATCGCCTCGGCGACCACCAAGGCCAAGTCGGCCAAGGCCAAGGTCGAGGTCACGGGCATCGTCGGCGCGATCAATTCCTACCAGGCCGACTATTCCCGCCTGCCGGCCACCAAGCGGACCCGGGATGCCCACGGCCTGACGGGCCGCCCGGCGGGCGCACCCGACTGGATCTTCGGCAACGCCAACACGCCCGACGCCAAGGGGGTGCTGCCCACGCCGACGGTGGCCACCAAGACCGGCTACCAACTCGTCCGCGACCAGGGCAACAGCGGCCGCGAGGCCAACAACTCCGAGGTCATCGCCATCCTCACCGCGCAGAGCGTGGCCGACGTCCAGGGTGGCGTGACCGACGCGGTCAACCTCAACAACAACCAGAACCCCAAGCGCACGGTGTACCTGGCGACCAAGACCGTGGGCCGCAACCAGCCCAACGGCGTGGACGATCTCGGCGTGTATCGTGACCCCTGGGGCCATCCCTACATCGTCGTGCTCGATCTGGACTACGACAGCCGTGTCCTCAGCCCGTTCCCGCTGGTGGCCCCCGGCCGCCCGGCCCAGCCCCGGTTCATCCCGGGCAACGCCCTGGTGATGTCCCTCGGGCCCGACGGCAAGGCCGACCTCACGGCCGACCAGGACCACCCGAACAACCGCGACAACATCTACAGCTGGAAGTGATCCCGGCGGCACCTCACCCCGGCGGAACCTCCCGCGCCACCGTCCGTCCCAGCCGCCCACCCACCCGACGCCACCCCCGCATGAAGCCCCAAGGACCCACCGGGTGCACGGACCCTGCCGCTACCAGCCGGCGGCCCGGGGCCTTCACCCTGCTCGAGCTGCTCGTTGTGGTGGCGGTGATCGGGCTTCTGGCCGGTGTCACCGTGCCGGCGATCCGGGGCATGGTGCAGGGCAAGACCCTGGCCAGCGGGCACCGCCAGCTCGGCGACGACCTGAACCGTGCCCGTCAGGAGGCCCTGCGCCTGCGCACCACCGTGTATGTCGTCTTCGCACCCACCAATGTCTGGGTGGCCCGGCCGGATCTGGACTCCCAGGTGGAGGCCATGATCGTCGGGCGCCAGGTGGCGCCGGCGGGGTTCCGCGAGCAGGCGCTTCGCAGCTTCACCAACATCGCCCTGGGCGTGTACCACTCCTATGCGCTCCTGGTGGAGCGGGAGACCGGGGCCCAGCCCGGGCGCAGCCACACCCGCTACCTCGGACCCGGTTGGCAGACCCTGCCCGAGGGCGTCATCCTCTCGCCACGGCTCTTCCTGCCGGCGCCGCTGGGCCCGACCGACCGGCATGACCTGGCCCTTCACCAGCTGCCGCAGCGCCCGTTCCGGTTCCCCCTCGCCGAGTACCCGGGCGACACGCTGCCGGCGATCCCCATGCATTTCGTGGCCTTCGGGCCCGACGGCCGCCTCGCCCTCGACGAGATGAACCGGGCCTGGGCACTCAACGGTCGTGCCGACCTCCGGCTGCCCCCGCTCTCCGAGTTGGCCCTCGGCGTGGGGCAGGGCAGCGTGTTCATCTCCCGCGACGCCGCGGGCCGCATCGACCCGTCGGTCACGCCCGATGCCATCGAGACGCCCCGCGACAACGCCACCAACAACCGGGTGATCGTCTCCAGCCTCACCGGCCGGTCCCGGATCCTCAAACCCGCCCTCCGTTGATGAGACTCCCCGGACATCCCGCCTCCCCGAGCCCGGCGCCGCTCCCGTCGCTCGTGCGCCTCCCGCGGACCCGCCGGACCGGCACGGGTTCGGGCTTCACGCTCATCGAGATCGCCCTGTGCATCGCCGTGGTGGCCATCGCCATGGTGGCGATCATCGGCGTGCTGCCGGCCGGCCTGAATGTCCAGAGGCAGGACCGCGAGGAGTCGCTGCTCACCCAGGATGCCGAGTTGCTGCTCAACGTCGTGCGCGGCGGGCAGACCGGCCTGCAGGACCTGCTCCACTACGCCGACCGCGTGACGCTCGTCCGCCAGTACCGCGACCGGTCGCCCACGCGCACCAACCACTTCCACGGTCCCATGGTGACCGGCACGCTTGCCGGTTCCGATCCGATCGGCGACGCCTTCCAGCTCGTGGGCCTGGTCAGTCGCCCGAAGTACACGCTGGAGCCCTCGGCCGTCAGCCGTGGCAATCCGGTCACGGTCACCAACGTCGTACGGCTGGAGATGCGCTCGATGAGCGGCTCGATGGCCGAGCACCCGGTCATCCGCTGGAGCGAACGCCGTGGCAACCCCAACGATCCCAGGATGGACCTGGCCTTCCGCTACCGGGTGACCCTCGAGACGGTGACGCGCCAGGGCAACAGTCCGGGTGCGGCGGTCTCCGAGGTCCGGATGATCCTCGAGTGGCCCCTGCAGCGCACCGGTCCCGCACCCGACCAGTACCGCCTGGGGCTGAACCGCCGCGAGTTCCGCACCGACGTGCTCGGCCAACCGGCCCCGCTGCGTGGCAGCGTGCCGCAGGATCCGTCCTTCTTCGGCAACATCGTCTACCCGTTCAACCCCGCCCCGGAGACCCCCGGGCCCGGCGTCGTGCAGTTCTACCGGTTCCCGCCGGGTTCCCTGTGATCCTATGAAGCGTTTCCCTGTCGAGGCGGATTTCGCAGGCGTTGCCGGCGTGGCCCGCGGCGTCCCCGGGACCACGGGATGCCCGGGATGTCCGGTCCGGGTCGTCCCACGCCAAACCCCCGGACTCCAAACCCCCGGACTCCAGAGTCTCCGCCGCCGGACGCAGGCCTTCTCGCTGCTCGAGCTGATGATCGCCGTCGGCCTGCTGACGGTCATCATCCTCGCGCTCTATGCGATGTTCGACCAGACCCAGAGGGCCTTCCGGCAGAGCCTCAACCAGGCCGACCTGTCCGAGGGGGGGCGCTCGGCCCTCGACCTGATCGTCCGCAGCGTGGAGCGGGCGGCCTCCCCGGGGGTCGACGACGCCCTGCACCTGGTGGTCCGCCCGTCGGATGCCAACGGCTATGACCTGCTCTTCCCCGGCGACGGGCCGGCGGCCAACCGCACCCAGCCGCTGCGCTTCGACGAGCTGTTCTTCACCTACCCGGTCGGCGGCGGCCGGTGGCATGTGGCCGGCCTCTTCCTGGGCACGCCCGACGCCGGGCCCGTGGCCCCGGGGACGATCCCGGGGCTCGGCTCGCTCTACCTCTACGACGAGGCGCTGCCGAGCTCCAACGTCGTGCAGGTGCTGGGCACCGCCGGGCTGCGGGACGGACTGGCCGCGCCGGTCACGGCGTCGCCCTACCGGCTCACCGGCACGCCCTCGCTGCGCACCAACCTCGTCTCCCTGCGGCTCTCCACCGCCGCCTATCCCACGGCGGCGACCCTCGCGGCCCGCCTCGACGCCCCCCGCGTGCTGGAAGGGGTCATCCAGTGCCGCATCACCGCCTTCGATGCCGACGGACGCCCCTTCGACGGAAACCATCCGGTGCGCTTCGACGTCCTCTTCCCGAGGGTCGGCGTGAACACCAATTCCCCCCGCCATGTCCCGGTCGCCCCGGCCGACTGGCAGGCGCTGGCCACCAACCGGCTCGGCGGCGTCTCCCGGCCCCTGCCCATCGAGGTGCTGACGGTCAACCCCGACACCGGGCAGGTCAGCGCCCTCTTCCGCGGGCCCAACCTGCCGGCATCCATCGAGATCGAGATCACGCTGCTGGACGGCAAGCAACTCGACCAGTTCCGCGCCCTTCCCGACACGCTGCAGGCCCGCAACCGCTGGCTGGCGAACAACGCCGGCGCCCTCCAGACGCTCCGCCAGCGGGTCGTCCTCCGCACCGCGCCCCAATGAAACGACTCTCCATCCCATCCAGCCGGCGCGGTGTGGCGCTGGTCATCACCCTGATCATGCTCTCGGTGGTGACGATCACGGCGGTCGCCTTCCTGGCCGTGGCCCGCCGCGAGCGCGCGGCCGTCGCGGCCGCCGGCGAGCAGGCCGACGTGCGCATCGCCGCCGACGCCGCCCTGAACCGGGCCCGGGCCCGCATCCTGGCGCAGATCGCGGCCTACGGGCTGCGCGAGGCGCCCACGCTCCTGGTGTCCACCAACCTGGTCTCGCCGTCCTTCATCCCGGGCCTGTCGGTCGCCGGGCTCCCCGATCCGCTGGGGGCGGCCCAGTCGAACCGATGGTTCTCGGCCCTGACCAACGTCTCCTACCTGTACGGCGGCAGGCCCTTCGACCTGAACAACCCGGCCGAGGTGCTCGAGTACCGGCGGATGCTGGCCAACCTGTACTTCGATCCCCGGGTGCCGGTCGTCGCCCGTGCCGGCCGGCTCGACTCCCGTCCCGATTCCTTCGAGGACCGCTTCTACCTCGACCTCAACCGCAACGGCCGCTTCGACACCAACGGGTTCCTGCTCCAGCGCAACGGTCTCGGTCTGGCCATCGGCACCAACCGGGTCTGGCAGGTCGGCGATCCCGAGTGGGTCGGCGTGCTGGCCGATCCCGACCGGCCGCATTCGGGCAACAACCGCTTCCTCTACCGCATCGCCTACCTCGTGGTCCCGGCCGACCAGACGGTCGACCTCAACCACGCGCACAACCAGGCGCGCAATCCCGACGCCACCACCAGCCTGTTCCTCCGCAACCAGGGCGTGGCCTCCTGGGAGCTCAACCTCGGCGGACTGTTCCGCGACCTGAACACCAACCTCTGGCAGACCTACGCCTACTCGACCAATGGCGACAACACGGGCCTGGCCTTCGAGCACGCCCTCAACCTCTGGGCCAACCGCCGGGTCGGCGGGCAGGCCGGTCGAATGACGGCGCAGGAGGTGCTGGCCGACGACTCCCGCCTGCAGGTCGGGGCCGCCGGCGACACTGGCGCCGCCGCCAGGGTGCTGCCGTCCAACGGCGTCGACGACCTTTCCGACGGCCCGCTCGTGCTGAGCCTGGCGCAGGTGCGCAACCCGCGCCTGCTCACCGATGGCGACAACGTCGTGCGACGCTGGTCCGGTGGCGACGTGGCCCGGCCGTACTTGACGCCCTTCCAGTTGCTCACCGATCCCGCCCTGCTGCCGCTCGGGCCCAACCGGGTCATCTGGACCAACCTCGACACGCGGCGCAGCGGCTTCGCGGCCCAGTTGTTCTCGCCGGCGCAGGCATCCAACTCCACCTACAACGCCTACACGTTCTACCGGTTGTTGGGCTCCCTCGGCAGCGACGCCTCCGACGGGCGCATCGAGGTCGGGGTCGACCTCTCCAACCGCTATTTCCGGCGGGCCAAGCTCAACCTCAACTACCAGGTGCTCGATGCCGACGGGGACCAGCCGCACAGCGCCAACGTGGTCACCACCAATGGGCTGGCCGGGTCGGCGGCCCGAGCGACGGCGCTGGTGCCTTGGACGGCACCGTCCTGGATGCAGCTGGCCGGTGACCGCCTGCTGCGCAAGGAGTTCTCCAACGGCCTGCCCGAGCTGGGCAAGTTCACCTACCCCGATGCCGCCAACGCGGTCGCCCGCGAGGATGCCGCCCATGGCATCGCCATCGCCGGCAGCCACTGGGTGACCAACGCGGTCGGTTCCCGGGGCCAGTCCCAGGTGGTCTCGCTGACCAACCACACCTGGTCGGCCAAGCTCCACCGGCTGCTCCAGCTCTCGGCCAACATCCACGAGGTGCGCACCAACCTGCCGGGGGGCCTGGGTACCGAGCCCTTCCCGCCGCATGTCTACCGGCCGACCTTCTACCGTGAGGACCGTGAGGATCCGCGCAACCCCGGCCGCCGGTTGCCGGTTGTGCGACTGGCCGGGCTCGAGGAGGTCACCAACGCCTTCACGCAGGTCCTCAACACGGCCTGGACCAACTGGATGGATTTCGACAATCCGCTGGACGTGGCGAACCTCAGCGCCAACCCCAGGGTGCCCACCCGCACCAACGTCTTCGGCGTCCCGTTCATCGTGGGCACCAAGCAGAACCAGACCGGCCCGAGCGCCTTGGGCCTGCCGAAGTTCAACGAGGCCTTCTGGCAGACCCGGGTGCGCACCGGGCGTCGCCTGCTGCTCGAGCGTCCGCCGGGCGGCGCCGTGCGGCCCACCAATGAGACCACCCTGAGCGCCCTCGGCGTGGTGAAGTACGGGCAGTACACCGTGCAAATCATCAACAACGCCGCCGTGGAGGCCTGGAACGCCTACCTGCAGGCCTTTCCGGCCAACCGGCCGTTGCGCCTCATCGCCACCAACTGGACCGAGGTCTGCCTGTACGACGGCAGCCTTGCCGACGCGGCCCGGCCGCTGGGCCAACCGCTCTTCATCCCCCAACCGGCCAACCCGTCGCTGCCGTGGAGCCCGCAGAACCCGATGGTCTTCAACCGCACCAACTACTCGGTGCAGGTGGGCAACGTGGTGCGCGTCGGCAATGGCAACACCGGCTTCCGCGCCCGGTGGGATGCCCAGGAGTACATCCCGGCCCTCAACCACAACGCCGTCTTCGGTCTCGTGTACAACCCGGTCCTGGGCCGGGTCTTCCCGCTCAACGAGACCAACAACCCGCTGGCGATCTTCCCGATGCCGGGCACCCGGCCCGACCGTCTGGTGCCGCAGCTCACGCTGGCGGTCACCAACCGGCTGGTCTTCGCCATCGTGGACGACAGCTTCGTGCCGCCGCGCCTGCTCGATTTCGTCAACCTCAAGAGCGGCACGATCGAGAGCAACCTGTTGGACAACTTGCGCTACACGGCCTTTGGCGCGGTGCCCGGCATCGGCGGGGACGCGGGCATCAACGAGGGTTTCGACAACCTCGGCGGCAACCTCGGGGCCGACGCCGGAGCGGTGCGCCCGCTGCAGATGGCCGAATTGTGGCAGACCAACTTCCTGGCGGGTCGGGTGATTCCGCTGGGTTTCGAGAACCAGTTCTCCGCCTCGGTGAACCCGGTCCGGGTGCTCGCGTTCTGGGAGTCGGTGACGCTGCCGGGGCTTCAGACGACCGGCGATCCCCGGGTCGACGCCAGCCTCGGCCTGCGGGCCTTCCTCTATGGCATCAACTCGGTGCCACGCAGCGCCCAGGTGGTGGCCCGGCGCGAACTCGACCGGCTCCTGGCCTCCGGCGGCAATGTCAACGGCAACCGCATCCAGGTGGGCTTCAATCCCGTGGGCGAGGTCCAGTTGACGGAGCGGCGCATGGCCAACGACCCCTTCGTCCACTACACGAAGGAGGATCTGCAACCGGGGGGCGTGGTCTACACCCATCCCGAGGGCTACTGGAAATTCTATTCCGACGTGTACCTGGAACGTCGCCCGTCGGTGTTCTCGGGATTGCGACTCGATCCCGCGATCGTCGAGAGTCGCATCGCTGAGGCGAGCGGCGATTTCCTCGTCACCACCGTCAATCGGACCAACCGGGTGGCCGCCCCCCTAAAGGCCATCAGCGCCCATGCGCCTTGGGGGGTCAGCCCAGTCCTCGGAACCGGTGTGTCCTCCGAATTGCTGGCCGTCGACATGGCCTACAAGGACCCCCTGGTCACCAACAGCGCCGCCTGGTCGTTCCCGACGCCGACCAACGCCTTCGCCTCGATCGGCCAGTTGGGTCGGGTCCACCGGGGCACGCCCTGGCAGACGATCTATCTCAAGAGCCCGGTGGCCAACATCGAGACGTTCGACGTCGGACACATTGCAGACCGTCACCATTGGCGGTGGTGGTCCGGCAGCCATGGCACCCACCCGACCAACGACTGGTCGCTCTTGGACACCTTCTCCACGGCCCTCACCGAGAACGCGGCGCGGGGGCAGGTGGGCGTGAACCAGACGAACCTCGCCGCATGGTCTGCCATCCTTTCCGGGGTTCCGGTGCTCCGGCGTCTGGCCAGCGACGGCACCAACCTCGTGCCGACGGTGCTTGATCCGGCAGGTGGCAATCCGTCCTCCTACCTGCACCGCATCGTCGCGGGCTACACCAACGCCCAGGGACAGGCCGTGCGCGGCATCGTGTCGGGCTTCGTGCACACCAACGCCGGTCCGGGCGATCCCTTGGTCGAGGTCGGTGTCGGCCTGGATGGCAATCCCATCCGGGTGGCCAGGCCGCGTCGGTCCCTGCCGCGCTTCCAGTCGGTGGCCGAGATCTGCTCGGTCGAGTCGCTCTCGGCCGGATCGCCGCTGCTGGAGAACATCCTCCCCGATCCCGACAACCCGGGCCGGCCCTTCCGGCCCGTGCCCGACGAGGTCGTCGAGCGCATCCCGCAGCAGATCCTCTCGCTGCTCCAGGCCGAGGAACCGCGCTACGTGGTGTACGCCTGGGCCCAGACCCTGCGGCCGGCCGCCGGGGCCGTGGTCACCGCGCCGGGCCCCTTCTTCGGCATGGCCACCAACTATGTCGTCACCGGCGAATTCGCCACCAAGACCGTGCTGCGTTTCGAGGGGGCCCTCTCGACCAACGCCCCGGTCACCCAAACCCTGCGTCCCGTGGTGGAAGAACACCGCGTGCTGACCACGGACTGAACGCCGCCAACCCGTTTTCGTCATGCGCCCGTCTCGAAGCCTGATCGTCGCCATCGCCCTGGCGGTGGGTTCCCTGGGGCTGTACCGCTGGGTGCAGCCGCCGGCGTCGGACCCCGCCTCCGCGTCCGGGGTGCCGGTCGTCGCCGCGGCATCGTCCGCCCCGGCCCTCGCTCCCTCGCTGGCCGTGTCGGCCCATGTCGACGCCAAGCGCGTGCGCGTGAGCCCGCTGGCGGCCGGCGACCTGCCGGTCCACCGCGACCCGGAGTTCCCGTGGCGTGCCCGCAACACGGCCCGCACCGTCGACCAGCTCCGCACCGACCCTCGCGCCCTCGTGTTGCGCAACGCCCTCATCGACACCCGCTCCGGCGAGCCGCTGCCGCTGCCCGAGGCGTTGGTGGCCGGTCCGGAGCCGGGCTTCCACATCGTCCAGTTCGCCCGCGAGCCCGACGCCGACGCGCGTCGACGGCTCGAGGAGCATCACCTGTCGGTGGTGTCCTACCTCCCGGTCAACGCCTTCCTCGTCCAGGGTACCGACGCCTCGGTCGAGACCCTGGCCCTCGACGCCGACATCGCGTCGGTCTCGCCCTGGCACCCGGCCTTCAAGCTCGAGCCCGACCTGCTCACCCGGGCGGTCGACGGCCGTCCGCTGGAGGCCGGACAGCGGCTGATGCTGTCGCTGGCCGACCCCGACGCCATGGCGCGCCTGGAGGCCCTCGGGGTCCGCGAGGTCGGACGCCAGCGCAGCCCTTTCGGCACGCTGGTCACGGTCGACGCGCCCCCGGGCGCCCTCGTGCCGCTGGCGCGCGCCCCCGAGGTGCACCTCATCGAGAAGGCCCATCGCCGCGAACTGCTCAACGACCGGTCGGCCTACCTGCTGGGCAGCGCCACCGACATCACCAACACCACGCCCTACCGCGGCCTCACCGGCAGCAACGTGGTGGTCAACGTCAACGATTCCGGCATCGACTGGACGCACCCCGACCTGACGACCAACCGGGTGTTCACGGTGGGCTCGCAGACCAATCTCCTGACCGACACCGACGGCCACGGCACCCATGTCGCCGCGACCATCGCCGGCAGCGGGGCCGCCTCGCTGCAGGTCCCGGGGCCGGTGCAGGGCTCGGTCACCAACGCCCGGTTCCGCGGGATGGCCCCCAACGCCCGCCTCTTCGTCCTGCCGATCGACCTCCAGACCGGCCCCACCATCTCGGACGCCTTCCTCCAGGAGCAGGCGGCGATGACCAACGCGCTCATCTCGAACAACAGCTGGGGCTACCAGGGGGCCTACGAGTACAACTCGATTTCGGCCAGCTATGACGCGGCCGCCCGCGACGCCCTGCCCGGGACCTCCGGCGAGCAGCCGGTGCTCTTCGTGTTCGCCGCCGGCAACTCGGGCCAGGGGGGCAACAACGGCGTCGGCGGCCGTCGCGGGTCGATCACCGTCCCGGGCAACGCCAAGAACGTCATCACGGTGGGCGCGCTCGAGAGCCGTCGCAACCTGACCAACGCGGTGGTCACCGACGACGAGGGGCGCGTGATCTGGGCCGGCGGCCGGCAGTTCCGTGATCCGTCCACGAACACCGAGCTGACCACCAACCTCGTCCTGCGGGCGTCGACCGACAGCGACACCGAGATCGCCAACTTCTCGAGCCGCGGCAACGTGGGCATCGGCATCGAGGGCAGCTACGGGCGGTTCAAGCCCGACGTGGTCGCCCCGGGTTCCCAGATCCTCTCGGCCCGCTCGGCGCAGTGGCGGCTGGAGAGCGAGTACGAGACCAACTCGTCCCAGTACGCGGTCTTCGACGAATTGAATCGGTCCGTGGCTCCGTGGTACCGCTTCCTCTCCGGCACGAGCATGGCCGCGCCGGCCGTGTCCGGCATGCTGGCCCAGATCGAGGAGTTCTGGCACCGGCCCGGGCTGAACCTGCCCAGGCGCATCGAGGCGGCCGCCTACAAGGCGCTGGTCATCAACAGCGCCCGGCCGTCGGCCGAGATCTACGCGCCCAATTTCCGTTCCGTGATGAACTACGGCGGCTGGGGGCGCCCGAGTCTTCCGCGTGCGCTCGACAGCGGCGTGCGGCTGAACCGTGCCGACGGCGCGGTCGTCGAGTTGGCGGGGTTCGCCGGCGAACTGTCCACCGGCACCAGCCAGTCGGTCCGGTTGCGTCTGACCACCAACGAGGTGGCCTCCACCGGCGCCTTCCACTTCACGCTGGTCTGGACCGACCCGCCGGGCAACCCGGCCGCCGGCGTCAAGCTGGTCAACGACCTGGACCTCATCGTGTCCAACGTGGTCACGGGCGAGATCTTCGTCGGCAACGACCTGGCCCGCACCGGCTTCACCGCGCCCCGGATCGGGACCAACGCCGTCGAGGTGGTCGAGGAGGGGGTCGTCAACACGGTCTTCGACACGGTCAACAACGTGGAGCGCGTGGTGCTCGAGCCGCCCCTGTCGAGCGAGTACATCGTCCACGTGGTGGCTCGCCGGGTGAACGTCAACGCCCTGGCCGCGCGCGAGTCGCAGAACCTGCTGAACCGTCCGGGCATCCTGCAGGATTTCGTCGTCGCGCTGTCGTCCGATGCGGCCAGCGGGGATGACATCGTGGCCACGGCGGAGTCGCTCGGCACCGCGACGGCCTTCGGTCCGGTCCAGAGGCCGCCCGTATCCGTGGTGGCCACCAACGGCATCCCGGTGCCGGCCTCCAGGGTCGGTGCCCAGTCGCCGCTGATCGGCGGGGCCGCCGGGCAGCCGGCCCAGTGGCACTTCTTCGTCTTCACCAACCTCTTCAATCCCGAGGCGGCCGCGGCCACCGGCCTGACCAACGGCCAGTATGTCGAGTTCGTGATTGCCTCGGCGGCCAACCTGGCGCGCCCGCGCGGCCCGGGCGCCGAGGGGGGCGGCACCCGCCTGCGGGCTCGGGTGCTGGGGCCCGACCTCGACCTCTACATGTCCACGGATCCCGGCCTGACCAACCTGCAGGCCGATGTCCTGGCCTCGGCCTACCGGTCGACCCTCCAGGGCTCGGATGAGCGCATCGAGATCACCAACGCCCCCGCGAACGGCGAGGTCTACTACATCGCCGTCAAGGCCGAGGACCAGCAGGCGGGCGAGTTCGAGCTGGTGGTGCGCAGCAGCGACCGCCCCTTCCAGGTCCTCGGCGCCAACGGCTACAGCGTGCTCATGACGCCCGTGAGCGGTGGACGGGGCATTCCCGACGGCAGCCCGGACGCCCCGGGCGTGGTCCGGTACTTCGGCTCCGGACCCTCCGGCATCACCCGCAACGTCACCTTCATCCAATCTCTCCTTCATGAGGACTTCTTCGACCTGCAGGGAACCCTGCTGCACGCCGGCTTCGGCGTGACCATCAACAACCGCCGGTCCATCCGCGACTACGGCACGGGCCTGACCCGGGTTTCCGGGCCGGTCACGGGCCTGTATGACGACATCCCGGGCCTTCGGTTCGCCGGCGGCCAGCCGACCGACGGCCCGAGCACCACGCTGCTGGACTTCGCGGGCCTGGGTTCCTCCGGTGCCTGGAACTACCTGCTCCAGGACGACGTGCTGGGGTCGGCGGGCGTCCTCGGCTCGGTCGAGCTGCAGGTCCAGCCCGAGATCCTGCCGGCCTTCGATGAACGGGTGTTCGAGACCCTTTGCCTCGGACCCGGGGGCTACGACTTCCGCCTTCGGCTGGTGCCCCCGGATGCCAGTCGCCTCATCGTCGAGGTCACCAACCTGGTGCCGGCGAACCTCCCGCTGGAGGTGTTCATCCGGCGCGAGGCGTTCCCCGACCCGGAGAATCCCGACGTCAACGACCGCGTGGCGACGCTGCTGGGCCCGGGTCAGATCAGCATCTCGGTGAGGGATGTGCCCGCCCTCCAGACCGGGACCTACTTCGTGCTCTTCCGCAACCCCTCGGGCGTGCCGCTGTGCTTCGACGTCGCCATCTATGGCGAGCGCAACCTGTCGTCGAGGTTCACCCGCACCATCGAGGGTGGCTCAGCCACGCTGGCCGATGTCGCACGCACCGTGGCCACGGTCCAGGTGGACGACCCGAGGCCGGTGTCGGACGTCCAGGTCGCCGTGCGCGCCGAGCATCCCCGGGTCTCCGACCTGGCGCTGCGCCTGGTCACCCCCGGCGGCGCCGGCGCGCTGGTCTTCGAGAACCGCGGGCTCACGTCGGCCGGGGGCCTCGGCGGGGTGTTGGTCACCAGCAACTACCACCACGTCGCCCTGTCGATCGACCGGGGCGAGGGCTTGGCCAAGATCTACTTCAACGGCGAGGTCGTCGCCCAGCAGGCCGCGCGGTTCTCCGCCAGCAATGAGCCGTCGTCCTTCCACCTGGGCTCGATGGCGGTGGCGCAGCTGCCGGCCAGTCCGATCCACTTCGACGATGTCGGCCTGTGGCGCCGCACCCTTCGCGACGGCGAGATCCGGCGCATCTACGAGGACGGCCTCGTGGGCAAGGCCAAGAGTCCGTCCCTCGTGAGGTCGGGTCTGGCGGCCTTGTGGCCGCTCGATGGATCGGGCTTCGATGCGATCCCCGGGCAGACCATCAACCTGCTCAACATCGGTTCCACAGTCCCCGGGCAGATGAACTTCGGCATGCGGGTGTCGGGCACCGGCACCGGAGCCACGACCACCGACTCGCGGGTGCGCGAGATCGGGCGACTGGGTGGCCTGACCCTCGACGCCTGGATCCAGCCCGACTCGGGCAACGACCGCCTCGTCGTGGGCGGGTGGTATGACCGCACCAACCGGCGGGCCGGACCCGTGCTGCTCGTGGGGCAACCCGCCCCCCTCGGCAACGGGCCGGGTTCGCTGAGCGCGCTCTTCATCGATGAGAACGGCCGACAGATCGTCCTCAAGACGGCGCCGGGATTGTTTCCGGCCGGCGGGGTCGTGACCAACCGGGCCTTCGCGGTCTTCGGCGATTCGACCAACTCCGCCTACACGCCGATCAAGTTCGCGCAGACCCCCTTCATCGGCCGCGCCTATCCGCAGGTGTTGCAGTCCAACGACTGGGAGACCCTTTCGCCCGGGGACTATGCGGCCGGGACGAACCGGCTCGAGGGATGGACCGTGAAGTCCAACCTGGTTTCGGTGGTCCAGGGGCCTCCCGAGGGCCAGGTGCTGCACCTGCGCAACGCCATCCTCGAGCGCCAGTACGACCTGAACATCGGCCAGACCTACCGGCTGGCCTTCACCGTCCGCAAGTCGGCGGAGGCCCGGGAGATCGTGAACGCCCAGGTGTGGATCGACGGCGCCGTCCAGCTCAACCTCAACGACCCGAGACCCGGGGTCTGGCAGACCAACACCGCCGTGTTCGTGGCGACGTCTTCGCGCACCCCGGTCAGCTTCGTGTCCGTCCTGCCGAGGACCTATGAGACCAACCAGCCTCCGGGCCTGGAGATTGGCCGCGTCTGGCTCGATCAGGAAGGGGCCAGCCTCGTCTACCAGCCCGAGGAGCCCCTGCGCCCGCTCATGGGCCAGCCGGGTTCGGGAACCTGGCAGCTCCAGGTGACCGACGCCCGCGGCGGCGAGGCCGGGCAGCTCATCGACTGGCAGTTGCGCATGACCTTCATGCCGACCAACCCGCCGACCTTCCGCCTGACCAATGGCATCGCCTTCACCACCAACGTGGTGGGCGAGGACATCCGGTATTTCCTCGTGGACGTGCCGCTGGAGGCCGAGCGGGCCACCAACCTGCTGGTCAACCTGTCCGGTCCGCCGCTGACCCTGCTCTACAGCGCCTCGGGCGTCCCCGATCCCATCGAGTCCGACACGGTGACCTTCACCTCGCGCCTGCCCGCGGGACGCTCCTTCGAGCGGGTCGTCGACGGCAACCTGCCGCCGTTGCTTCCCCGTGGGCAGCGGTACTACCTGGCGGTGAAGGGCGCCGGCGGGACCTCGTCCAACGAGTTTTCGATCCGCACCGATTTCGGTGTGCGCATCACGCCGCTGGTCCATCGCAGGGACCTGCGGGTCACCAACGCACTTCCCTTCCTGCAGGAGTACTATTCCTACGAGGTGCCCGCCAGCAACGTGCTCGGGGTCACCTTCACCGTCACCGCCCAGACTGGCGACGTCGACCTCTACGCGATCCGCGCCCCGAAACTGCCCGGCAAGGGTCAGGCCGAGTACGAGTCGATCAACGCCGGGGCGACCAACGAGACCCTCATCATCCATCTGGACAGCCAGCCCGTCCCGCTCTCGCCGGGGCTCTGGTACCTCGCCGTCACCAATGTCTCGGGCATCCCCGGCGTGGCCTACACGATCAACGCCACCGAGCAGCGCGGTCGCATCCGGGAACTGGTCCCGGGCCGGTGGATCTCCACGGGCCACACGGGCGTCGACGACGACTTCTACTACGTCAGTGTCCCGACCAATGCGGTGGCGCTGCGGGTCAAGACCCGTGGGGCGACCAACGACCTGGTCCTCGGCGCCCGCAACCGGCTGCCCGTGCCCACGCTCCAGACCTTCCAGTACCAGAGCGACCAGGCGGGATCCGGCGACGAGGACCTCCTGCTGACCCCGGATTCCCAGCCGGTGCCGCTGGCCGGGGGCCGGTGGTACTTCGGCGTGGCGAGCGTGGGCTCCCGGACGACCCCCTACTCGATCCTGGCCGACTACCGCTTCCCGGACGCCGTGTTCCAGACCTTGAACGACGGCCTCTGGTTCGATTCGCCGGCGACCAACGGGCCTCGGGACCTGGAATTCATCTTCCGGAACCCTGGCAATGTGCCCGGGATCACCTTCGACCTCGAGGCCCTGACCGGCGAGGCCGACATGGAGGTCAGCCCCGACGAGCCGCCGCCGCTTTCGCCCTTCTCGTTCAACGATCCGAGACCGGGCCTGGAGCCGGAGCAGGTGAACGTGCAGGCGGGACGCGACCTGCCGTCGCTGGAACGCGACTGGTACGTCCGCGTCCGGATCCCGGCCGGCGGACCGGTGGGCTTCCGGGTGCGTGCCACCCTGAACCGGCCGCCGGTCTGGACGCCCGTCGGCACCCGGAGGGTCAGCGAGGGGTTGCGGATCAGTTTCGCCCTCAAGGCCGCCGACCCGGATCCGTTCGGTCAGATGGTGACCTTCGGACTCGTCGAGGGCCCCACCGGCCTGACGGTGAGCACCAACGGGTTGCTCGCCTGGCTGCCCACCGAGGAGCAGGGTCCGAGCACCAACCTCGTCCGCGTCTTCGCCAGCGATGGACAGGCGGCATCGACCAACCAGTTCGACATCATCGTCCTCGAGCGCAATCAGGCGCCGGTGTGGACCGACCCGGGCATCCGTCGGGTGACCGAGGGCCTGCTGCTGAACTTCGCGCTCAGGGTGGTGGATGGCGACCTCCCGCCGCAGCCGCTGGTCTTCGGCCTGGTCTCGGGACCCGAGGGCCTGACGGTGTCGACCAATGGCCTGGTGACCTGGCAGCCGACGGAGGCGCAGGGACCGAGCACGAACCGGGTGCGGGTGAGAGTGAGCGACGGCTTCGTCACCGTGCCGCGGGAGTTCGACGTGGTGGTGCGGGAGTCCAACCGGCAGCCGACCTGGGTGGGCCAGGTGGCCACGCGGCGCGTGGCCGAGGGCTCGCTGCTGACCTTCGCGCTGCAGGCAACCGACGCGGACATCCCGGTCCAGCGTCTGACCTACCGGCTGGCCGTGGGGCCGGTCGGCATGGTGGTGACGACCAACGGGGTGCTTTCCTGGACGCCGACGGAGGCGCAGGGACCGAGCACGAACCGGGTGAGGGTGACCGTGGGCGACGGCATCGCCAGCGCCTCGCAGGAGTTCGACGTGATCGTCGCCGAGCGCAACCAGGCGCCGGTGTGGACCGACCCGGGCATCCGTCGGGTGACCGAGGGCCTGCTGCTGAACTTCGCGCTCAGGGTGGTGGATGGCGACCTCCCGCCGCAGCCGCTGGTCTTCGGCCTGGTCTCGGGACCCGAGGGCCTGACGGTGTCGACCAATGGCCTGGTGACCTGGCAGCCGACGGAGGCGCAGGGACCGAGCACGAACCGGGTGCGGGTGAGAGTGAGCGACGGCTTCGTCACCGTGCCGCGGGAGTTCGACGTG
>VHCX01000032.1 GCA_016871615.1 Verrucomicrobiota bacterium | reverse complement strand
GGGCCTGACGGTGTCGACCAATGGCCTGGTGACCTGGCAGCCGACGGAGGCGCAGGGACCGAGCACGAACCGGGTGCGGGTGAGAGTGAGCGACGGCTTCGTCACCGTGCCGCGGGAGTTCGACGTGATCGTCGCCGAGCGCAACCAGGCACCGGTGTGGACCGACCCGGGCATCCGTCGGGTGACCGCCGGCCTGGCGCTCCGGCTCCAACTGCGTGCCACCGACGCCGACCTGCCCGTGCAGACCCTGCGGTACGCCCTTGTCGACGGCCCGGGCGGTCTGGGGGTGACGACCAACGGGGTGCTGTCCTGGACGCCGACGGCGGCGCAGGGGCCCAGCACCAACCGGGTCCGGGTCACCGTGGACGACGGCGTCGTGACGGTTCCCGCGGAATTCCAGATCATCGTGCTCCAGCCGGCGCTCGTCGCAGCCCGCCTGTCGTTGGTTCCGCTGGCCGGAGGGGCCCTCGAGCTTCGTTTCTCCGGTCCATCCGGGGCCCGCTATGTCCTGCAGCAGGCGCCCTCGATCGGCGGCGACTGGATCGCGGTCCCCGGGGTCCCGAATCCGCTCCAGGGTGACGGCACCACCAACCTCCAGAAGGTGGTCCTCCCGTCCGGGGCGTCGACCAATCGCCTCCAGTTCTACCGGTTCTTCAAACCGTGACGGGGGGGCCGAGCCCCCGGAATCGGGGCCGTGGGCCGGGGGCTGGTTCGGAACGCCTTCACCGACGTCCACGCAACCGGCCCAACGCCTTGGGCTTGAGGATGCCGTGGGGCGTGATGATGCCCGTGATCAGCTCCGGCGGGGTGACGTCGAAGCCTGGGTTGCGGGCGGTGCTTCCCGGGTTGGCGATGCGCACGTAGGCGCGCCGCCCCGGCTTCCCGCCGCGGCCGGGCAGCGTGCCCCAGGCCCCCAGCACCTCGTCGCCGGAGCGGTCCTCGATCGGGATCGCGAGCCCGGAGTTCAGCTCCCAGTCGATGGTCGACAGCGGGATCGCCACGTAAAAGGGGATGCCATGCCGGTGCGCGAGCACCGCCTTGGTGTAGGTGCCGATCTTGTTGGCGACCTCGCCGGTCCTGCCCAGCACCCGGTCGCTGCCCACGATCACCATGTCGATCTCACCCCGGCTCATGAGGAAGCCGGCCGCCGAGTCGGCGATGACCTGGTGTGACACGCCCTGCTGGGCCAATTCCCAGGCGGTGAGCGAGGCTCCCTGGCAGCGGGGCCGGGTCTCATCGCAGTACACATGGAACTTCCGCCCGGCCGCCTGCGCGGCATAGATCGGGGCCGTGGCCGTGCCGATGTCCACGAAGGCGAGCCATCCGGCGTTGCAGTGCGTCAATACCCGCATGCCCTCCCGGATCAACGGCGCGCCGTGCGCGCCGATGGCGCGGCAATGCGCCACGTCCTCCTCGGCGAATCGCGAGGCCGAAGCGAAGGCGAGGTCCTGTCGCTCGGACACCGTCTCCCCAAGCGCCATCTCCGCGCGGATGGCGTCCATGGCGTTGACCGGATCGACGGCGGTGGGCCGGGCATGCCTCAGGGTCTGGTACACCGTCTCGACATGCGCCTCGAAGCGCTCGAGTCGGGTGCCCCGGAAGGCCCGGGCTCCCTGGGCCAGCCCGTAGGCGGCCGTCGCGCCGATCGCACCGGCTCCCCGCACGACCATGTCGGTGATGGCCCCGGCCGTCTGGCGGAAATCGCGGGTCCTCACCAGCCGGAACTCATGCGGGAGGAGGCGTTGCTCGATGAGCACGACCTCGTTGGAGATCGGGTCGAATCCGACGGTGCGGTGGGGCCGGCTCCTGCCCCGAAGCGTGACGTTCATGCGGGCGGGAGGCTACGGCAGGCGGGCCGAGGGCCCAAGCCCCGAGCCCGCCCTTGGACGGTGCCGTCGCCGCCGGGCGTGGAGACGGCGGCGGGTCAGGCGACCTTGGCCTTGAGCCGTTTGCCGGCGAAATCGGCCCGTTTCAGGCGCGAGACGAAGGAGGCGGCCCGGTCGCCGGGCACGTCCACGAAGGCGTGCCGCGCACGGAGGTCGATCGCACCGAGCGACGCCGCCGGTTCGCCCGTGGTGCCGAGGATGAAGGTGCGCAACGAGTCCGCGGTGGCCCCATGCTCCTCGCCGGCGCCGATCCACAGCCGCGTGGTGCCCACGGCGCCAGACGGCGGCGGCGGTGGCGCCGACTTGGAATCCACGGCCTCGGCCTCGTTGGGGCGGGGCGTCGGCAGGGACGGCGCGGCCGGCGCGGGGTCGGCCGGCGCGGTCGCCGGGATCCTGGCGGGCCGGAGAATCTTCGCGGGCCTGGCGGCCGGCGTGGCCTTCCCGGTTTCCCCCGCCGGTGCCGTCGTGGCGGGCGTCGTGGCCGGTGCCGCCGGTGCGGCGGGGATCACGGCGCCCGTCTTGGGCACCGCCGGCGGCACGAACGGGACCGGCGTCGGGGGTTGCGTGGCGAGCGTGCGCGGCAGGTCATGACGGGCGCGTCCGGCGCGGACCGCCGCCTCGGCTCCGGGTTCGAGACGCCGGGGTTCGAAGGGACGGGGTTCGACCGCCTTGGATGCCGGCGTGGTTCCAAGCGTGGTTCCTGACGTGGCGGACGCCGGGGGGAGCACCACGGGGGCGGGCGGTGCTGTCGGCGCCGGTTCGGCCGCGGCCGGAACCGCAGGAGCGGTCGCCCGGGTCGGTGCCTGGGCCACCTTCGGTGGTGGCGACCATGGGGCCGGCAATGGGGCCGGCGTCGCCCGCATGGCTGGGGCGACCGATGCCGGGGAGGTGGGCGGAGGCGTCGCCATCGCCCCGGTTGGCGGGGCCTTGGCGGCCTTGGCCGGCTTGGACGGGCCGGGCGTCTTTGCCGCCTTGGGGGTCTCCTCGCCCGGTTTGCCGATCAGGCGGTGGATGGCGGCACTCGCGACGTCGAGCGAGTCGAAGCCTTCCTCCAGCAGCGCCTCGATCACGTGGTCGTAATGCCGGAAATCGCCGGCCTGGAGCGTCTCGCGCAGGCTGCACAGGAACTGGTCGCGCCGGGCGTCCTCGATCTCGCCCAGGCTCGGGATCTCGCCGCGGCGCATCCGCTGGCGGGTGAAGCGCTCGATGTCGCGGATGAGGAACACCTCGCGCCCGCTGGCGAAGGAGATGCCCATGCCGCTGCGGCCGGCCCGGCCGGTGCGCCCGATGCGGTGGACGTAGTCCTCGGCGTCGTAGGGTAGGTCGAAGTTGAACACCACCTGGATGTCGTCCACGTCGATGCCGCGCGCGGCGACGTCGGTGGCCACGAGGAAGCGCAAGCCGCCCGAGCGGAACTTGCCCATCACCCGGTCCCTCAAGGCCTGAGGCATGCCTCCATGGATGCAGTCGGCCGTGTAGCCCGCACCGACCAGCGCCTCGGTCAGTTCGTCGACCACCCGCTGGGTGTTGGCGAAGATGATGCCCAAGGTCACGTCGTGCAGGTCGATGAGGCGCGTGAGGGCCTCGAACTTCCAGCGCCGGTCCACCTCGAAGTACACCTGCTCGATGGTGGGCACGGTCAGGGCCTTGGCCTCGATGCGCACGCGCACCGGTTGCCTCGTGTAGCGCGCGATCAGCTCCTCGATGGGCCTGGGGACCGTCGCGGAGAACATCACCGTCTGCCGCTCCGCCGGCGTGGAGGAGAGGATCTTCTCGATGTCGTCGCGGAAGCCCATGTTGAGCATCTCGTCGGCCTCGTCGAGGATGACCGTCTTGATGCCGCCCAGCTGCAGGGTCTTGCGGTCGATGTGGTCGATGATGCGGCCCGGGGTGCCGATGATGACATTGGCCCCGGCGCGCAGCCCGGCGAACTGGCGCTCGTAGCTCTGCCCGCCGTAGATGGGCAGGGGCTTCACGCCGCGCTGGAAGAACGCCAGCTTGTGCACCTCCTCGCTGACCTGGATGGCCAGCTCGCGGGTGGGGCACAGGATGAGCACCTGGGGGCCGGCGGCCTTGGGATCCATCCGCTCAATGGCCGGAATCGCGAAGGCGGCGGTCTTGCCCGAGCCGGTCTGCGATTGCCCCACGATGTCCCGGCCGCTCATCAGCACCGGGATGGCCTCGGCCTGGATGGGGGAGGCTTGTTCGAACCCGAGGCGCTGGACGGCCTTGAGGATCTCTTCCGACAGCCCGAGTTCGGAAAACAGTTTCGTGCTCATGCTCAGGGAGAAACCCTAGCAGACCCCGACAGGGCACCGCGAAGCTTTTCGCACGAGGCGTCCGGTCGCCGCAGTTGGCCTGCGGTGGCCCGAATGCCGGGATTGACTCCTTGCTGGCGATGGATTTGATGGGGGCGTCCCCGATTGCACCATGAAGCCTTTGCCGCGTTCCCGGGCCGCCTTCACCCTCATCGAGTTGCTGGTGGTCATCGCCATCATCGCCATCCTCGCCGGCATGCTCCTGCCGGCCCTGGCCAAGGCCAAGTCGCGGGCCAACCAGACGCGCTGCATGAACAATCTGCGCCAGATCGGCCTTTCGCTGGTGCAATACGTCCAGGACCACCACCGGTATCCCGGCCACTACCTCGTGACCTCCGGCCGCATCATCTACCCGCCGCGGCTCCTGCCCTACTGCGCCTCCAACCTCACGGTGTGGAACTGCCCCACCGAGAGCCCGAAGTTCTACTGGACCAACGACGCCAAGACCGGCCAACCGCTCATCCTCACCCCCAGCACCGGATTCACCTACGGCTACAACGACTGGGGCGGTGTCTCGGAATTCACCAAGCCCTACCAGGGGCTGGGCGGTGACATCGGCGGCGGCTCCGAGCCGTGGCACATCGAGCCGGTCGAGTCCTTCGTGAAATCGCCCTCCGACATGATCTGCCTGGCCGACAGCCGCTCGGATGCGGTCTGGGACACCGCCATCGACCCTGCCGATGGCGATCCCAAGGGGCCCGAGCAGTCGGAGTGGCCCAGCAGCCGTCACGGGGGCTCGGGTGCCCCGAAGCCGGGCAGCGGCAAGATCAAGTCCAGCCAAGGCGGCGGCGCGAACTTCATGTTCTGCGACGGCCATGCCGAGTTCATCCGCCAGGACCGTGCCGTCGCGCGCGACCCGGCCATGCGGGCGCGCTGGAACGCCGACAACGAGCCGCGCCTGAACCAGTAGGCCGAGGGCACAGGGCCGGGGTCGTCGCCCGCTGTGGTGCGCGGACGGCTTCTTCCGCCCCGGGGGGAGATCGAGCCCTGCGAAGCTGCCTCCGCTAGGCAGGAGTGGATGGGGTGGCCCCTTTGGCCGGGAAAATCCGCTGGAGAGGATGGGCCCCGGTTCGTCTTGGAACGCACCGTTCGACCGGAGTCCGAGATCCCATGAAGGCGTCCTCCCCTCCGACGACCCCGACGGTCGCGACACCCCCGTCCCCCGTCGCCATCCCGATCGAGCCCCCCGGCTCGCCGGGCGGCCGACCGATGGTCCGCGTGTGTTTCCACGCTTCCGCCCCGAGGGCCATGCGCCGCCGGCCCAGCGGGGCGCCCTCCGAAGTGGACCGCATCGAAGCGATGCTGAGCCGTCTGGTCCCCTACGAGGCCGCGCTCCTGGGATGGATTTCCGCCTCGCCGGGCAACGCGCGCCTGTTCGTGACCGATCCCCTGCGTGCGCTGGACGAGGCCCCGATCGGGTTGCCCCAGGGCCTGCGGACCGGTATCCGGGCGCTGGCCGACGGGCTGTCCCGCCAACCGGCCGCCACATGACCACGGCCATGGAGGCTCGCATCTTGGCCGGTCGTGAACTCCGGCTCCGTCTGGGCGGCCTCGAATTCATCAGGTCGCTGGGTTCGCCATGCTTCCGGACTCCTGCCGGGGGGTGGTCGGAGGACTTCGTCGATTCCCGGGTCACCCTGCCGATGGAGGGCGTCTTCACGCTCCTGGGACATCCCATCCGCATCCCGCCCGGGACCCGGTTGCACATCACCGCACCGACCCGGTTTCATGGCCCCGGGAATGGATCCGGATCCGCCCCTGAGGTCGCTGTCGATCTTTCCGGGGCCAAGGCGGTCTTCGGGCTGGAGGTTCCCGGTGGCCCGATGGGTGGAGGATGGGTGGCCGTGCTGGGCGGGATGCTCCGCCAGCACCTCGAATCGGTTGCCGTTGGCGGCTTGCTGCGCCTGGAATCCACCCGGTCGGTTGGCGAGCCGGCCGTGGATGGCTCCTGCGGATTGCCGGAGGCGACCCGTCCGGGGCGTTCCCTGTACCTGGGGAAACGGTGCCTGCTGGCCGACCTGGACCTCTCGGGTGCCTGTCGGAGCGTCCACCTGGTTCCCCGGGGTCCGATCGCGTTGGAGGGGGAATTCCCCGCAAGGATCGAGGCGTTGGACCTCCGGACCGACCGTTCAGGCCGGCTCGTCGCGGAATACAACCTCGTGGGTCATCCGTTGAAGGACCTGGGAGGGCTCCTGTGGGTCGACGCACGCGGACACTTCGAGTGCGGAGGCCCCGCCGCCGCCTTCCCCGGAGCCGGTCCGGCCCGCGTTTCCGATCCCGCCGTGGAACCCGATCTCCCGGCCGACGGGACCATCCATGTCGGGGTCTGGGCCTGGGCGGTCCTGGCCCGGCGGGTGGGCTCGGCGTTCGGCACGCTCGGCGGGGCCTGGGCCCGGGTGGCCACCACGGGCACGGCGATTTTGGCCGCCCAGCTCATGCTTCGGGCGGCTGGCGCGGAGTCCGGGGCCTCGGGGCCGCCGGTCACCCGGTCTCGTGGAGGTTCCATGGACCCGGCCGCCGGGTGGTCTGCTCCAGACGATGGATTCCCGGGAGACCTCCCCGCCGAGGTCCCTGCCGGTCCGGTCGCGCTCCCGCAGTGCCCGGATGGGTTGGCGTTGGATCACCGGTCGGGATCTGCCACCCCCGCTCCGCCGGCGAAGCGATCCCTCACCCGTGGGTCGACGACCCCGGTTCCTGGGCCTGCCTCATGAACGAGACGGACATCCCCTCCATCCTGGAGCAGATCGGGCCTGACAACCCGGGGGCCGCCGACTGGCTTCTCGAGGTGGTCTATGGCGAACTTCGGCGGCTCGCCGCCGTCAGGATGTCCCGGGAGAACCCGGGCCAAACGCTGGCGCCGACGGCCCTGGTGCACGAGGCCTGGCTCCGCCTGGGAGGCGACCAGCAACCGCAGTGGCGCAACCGCTCCCATTTCTTCGCGGCCGCCGCCGAGAGCATGCGCCGAATCCTCGTTGACAACGCCCGGCGCAAGCGGGCCATCCGGCACGGAGGACGCCTGGAGCGGGTCAGTGCCGATGCCACGGGTTTCGAGATGCCGGTCCAGGAGGCCGACAACGACGAATTGATCCTGATGAACGAAGCCCTCGATGGCCTCGCGGCGCACGACCCGCGCAAGGCCGAGCTGGTAAAGCTCAAGTACTTCGTCGGTCTCACGCTGGAGGAGGCCGCCGACCCCATCGGCATCGCCCACCGGACGGCCAAGCGCGACTGGTCCTACGCCCGGGCGTGGCTCTTCAACGAGGTGCAGCGGCTCAGGAACGGCTGATCCGTCCCGGCCCGGAGGAACCCGGGCGGTGACGACGATCCGGATCGATCAAATGGGACGACGAGATCTTCGCCGAGGCTGCCGAACTGCCGGCCGCCGAACGTCCCGCCCATCTCGAGCGTGCCTGTGTCGGCGACCCGGACCAGCGGGCCCGTGTCGAGGCCCTGCTGCGCGGTCTCGAGGCCCCGGGCAGTTTCCTCGGCACGCCGGCGTTCCGGCGTTCGAGGCCCGAGCCCCTGCCCGAGCGGGCCGCCGGCGAGATGATCGGGCGTTACCGGCTGGTCCGCAGGATCGGCTCCGGGGGGTGTGGTGTCGTCTATCTGGCCGGGCAGGATGAGCCGATCCGCCGGCTCGTGGCGCTGAAGGTGATCCGGCAGGGCCTCGACACCGAGCAGGTGGTCGCGCGCCGCCCGGGCCGAACGGCAGGCCGTCTCCGACCGCGACGCCGCGGTCGCGGCCCGCCTGGCCGAGGGACGTGCGCTGGACGACGCCCGGCGCCGGCAGGCGCAGGCCGAGGACCTGCTCGGGTTCATGCTCGGGGATTTCCGGGCCGGACTCGGCCGCATCGGCCGCCTGGACCTGCTCGATGCCGTCGGCGACAAGGCCATGGTCCACTTCGCCGCGCTTGATCCGGTCGACCTGACCGACACGGTGTTGTCGCGGCATTGCCGGACCCTCGTCCAGATCGGCGAGATCCGGCTCGACCAGAGCCGCCATTCCGACGCCCTCGCCTCCTTCGAGTCGGCCCACCGTCGGGCAACCAACCTGGTCGAACGTCAGCCCCGAAACGCCGACTTCCTCTTCGAGAGGGCCCAGACCGAATACTGGCTGGGTGTGGTGGCCCGCGAACAGGGCAACCTCGGCCTCGCCCACGCCTGGCTGAGCCGGTACCGCGATTCGGCCGTGGCACTGGCCGGCCTCGAGAGGCCGACCGAACGGGCCACCTCGGAGCGCCTGTACGGCGTCCACAATCTGGCTGTCCTGGAGTTCGACTGGGGGAACCTGGCGGCTGCCCGTGCGGGGTTCCTGGCCAAGCAGGAGCAACTCGCCTCCGCGGTCGCCGCCCGGCCTGCGGACCTGGATCTGGCCTCCGAACTGGACGAGTCCGGCATCTGGCTCTCGAGGGTGGACGAGGCCGACGGGCTCTATGCCAGCGCCCTCGAGAGACGCCAGGGCTGCCTGGCGCGGGTCGAGGCGCTTTGGGCCGTCGATACCTAGGATCCTGCGCTCCGCTTCCGCTCGGCACGGTACCGGGCGATGGTCGCGCTGGCGCTCGGGTTGTCGGGCCGTGCCTCGGAGGCCTCCGAGGGTCTCGAGCTCGCCCAGTCCCAGCTCGATGCGCTGGTGGTCTCGGATCCCGCCAACCAGTACTGGAGAAGCTTCGCCTTGACCGTGGCCCTGTCCCGGGCCGAGTGGCTCATCGCCGACGGCAGGACCGATGCCGCGGGAGCCATCCTCCGCCCGGCGGTGGAGCAGCTCTCCGCCATGGTGGCCGCGGAGCCGAGGTCGGTCGAGGCCGGCGCGGATCTCGCGAGGGCCCTGCGGCTCGAGGCCGAGCTTGCGGTCGCCGATGCCCCCGCCGAGGCGGCGCGCCTGGCCTCCCAGGCGGAGTCCATCCTCGGGCGGCTCACCGCCCGGCAAGGCTCGGACGCCCGGCTGCTTTGGGAGTCGGCCCGTGTGCTGCGGTTCTCCCGACGCCAGGAGGCCGCCGCCGGTCGGCCCGACCCGTCCCGCTCCCGGGTGCGGCAGTTGATCGACGCGCTCACGCGCCGCATTGCGGTCTCACCGAACGATTGGCGCATCCTGGTGCCGTTGGCCGAGGCCCTCCGGGTCGAGGGGGAATCCCGTTCGGCCCAGGTTTTGATCGATCGGCTGAAGGCCTTCGGGTTCCGCGCCCGCGATCCCAGGATCGCAGCGGCCCTCGGGCTCGACCCCTGAACATTTTTCCGACGGAAACCAAACCACATCACGCTCATGAACGACACCTACGCCGCCACCATCCTCATCTCCGGCATCCAATTCGTGCCGATGTCCGGCAACGTCCAGTCTACTCCGTGCACCGAGGCGGATCTGGCCCTCCAGCCACCGCCAAAGAGCCAGCCGCCCGGCATCTTCACCATGAACGGCGAGGTGATCCTCGTGAGCGTTCCCGAGGGGTTTTCGGGCCAGGTCGTGCTGAATTTCACGCTGCCGGATGCCCGATACACCCTCCTCGGCCTGGCATTCCTGCCCTCCGCCGACGGGGTGGGGGTCGATGAATTCCCCGCGGTGTCACTCAGCCGGAACGAGGGAGCGAGCAACCTCGCGGTCACCGATGACTACCTCAAGGCCGACGACGACATCCTCTTCGACTTCCTCATCCTGGTGCAGGATGTCTCGAGTGGAGACATCGGGGCCATCGATCCGATGATCCGGTCGCGCATCAACTAGGCTGCCCTGCTCGCGGCCGGGGCAGGGGGGTGGGGGTTGCGCTCCCGCCACCGACCGGCCAGCAGCACCAGCGGCAACGCGAGGGTGACCCAGGTGCAGGCGGGGGCGAGCCAGGCATCCGGGGGGACCGCCCCGCCCGAGGCGGGCAGCACGAGGGTGCCAGCCAAGACCTCGCCCTGTCCGGGGAAGGGGGCGGTGGCCGTTTGGCGGCCGGTCCGGTCGATGAGCTGCGAGATGCCCGAGCTGGCGACCCGGAACATCGGCACGCCGTATTCAGCCGCCCGGATCACCGCCATCCGGGCGTTGAGGCCATGCTCGTGGGCTCCCCAGGTCTCGAGGTCCATGGTGGGGACGAGCAGGCCGACGGCTCCCTGACGGATCAGTCCGTCCATGACCTGCCGGTAGCTCACGTCGTAGCAGATGGCGATGCCCAGGCGACCCCAGGGGGATTCCCAGACCGCCTGCGAGGGCGCCGGCTCCCCGTCGTCGAAGAACTGGATGGGCCTCGACTTGGCCTGCCGGAAGGCGATCCCGCCGTCCGGACCGAGCACGAAGGCCGTGTTGTGGAAGCGCTCCTTGCCGGGGCTGGATCGCTTCCAGGGCAGGCTGGGCGCCGACAGCAGCGACGGCGTCGCGGTGGGGGTGCCGGTGGCGGGCTCGGGACCGGCGGCCGCCGCGGGAGGCGTCCCCGGGGCGGGATCCACGACGGGCTCCTTGCCCCCGACCACCAGCCATTTGCGGTTCCGCCGGCACCAGTCTTTGAGCGCCCTCGGGGGCGGGCCCTCCAGCGTGTACTCGCTGAGCATGAGCAACCCGGCCTCCGGATGGGACCGAACCAGGCCGTCGAGTCCCTCAAGCACGTCGGGAAGCGAGGGGAACTCGAGCTGGAGACCCACCACCGGCACCCGACGATCCCCGGATCCGCCCGGTCGGTGGGGTGGCCAAAGGGCGGCCCCCAGGAGCACGGCAACGCCGGCCACCAGGCCGAGGGCGGACCGGCGCCGCCGGCGTGGGTCGGTCTCCCGGAGCCATCCCAGGCCTTGGGCGGCGACGAGCGACAGCACGAAGCCCAGGCCATACACGCCGAGGCGTTGCAGCGCCTTCGGTTCCAGCGAGACCGGCCAGCACGACCCGGCCGTGAACCAGGCGAAGCGCAGCCACCAGACCTCGCTGCGGAGGTGCTCGATGCCGCACCAGAGCACGGGCATGAGCCATGCGGCCCACCGGTCTCCCCAGCGGACCCCGACCCGGTTCAGCATCAGCAGGAAGGCTCCGTGGAAGAGCGCCAGGATCGCCCACAGGGGAAGCGCGGCGCCGTGGAAGATGCTCCAGAGGAAGGACATCTGCGGCACGTACACTCCCAGACCGATCGCCACGCCCGAGTAGAACGCCTGCCGTGGCGTGGGCAGACGCCGGAGTTCCCAAAGGCCGCCGAGGTATCCGACCACGAGCCACCCCAGGGCCGGGACCAGGAAGGCCAGATGGAAGCAGGCCACCGCGCCGAGGGCCAGGAGGGTGGCCGGGACGGCCCGGAGTCGCGGGGTGGGACTCATGCCGGGTGGGATTCCATCGGAGGTGCACCGGAACCGTAGGAGCCCGGTTCGGGACGGGCAAGGCGGTCGGTGGACCTGGATCAGGGCCCAATCCGCTGGCGCTGGATGCCCAAGGACCCGGCGCCCATGGAGGGGCCCGCTGGGCCGTCGAACGACTCCGGGGACCCAATGGTGTGCGCGGCGCGGCGTGGACGTGTCCTTGGCGAGGTTTTCTGGGTTGGCTTCCCCACGAGCGGGTCCAATATGGGCCCATTCCATGAAGGCTTTCGTTCGCAGGCTGGCGGTCCGCCCGGTGGTCGTCGCGGTCCTGGGGGGAGGCTCGGTGGCCCTCGGCGCGACGGCGGCGACCTCGCCGGCATCGGCCCCGGTCCCGGCCCGCATCCAGTTCAACCGCGACATCCGGCCGATCCTCTCCGAGCACTGCTTCTCATGCCATGGGCCCGACGTGCAGAAGATGAAGGGCGGCCTGAGGCTCGACCTCCGGGACGCGGCGCTCGGGCTGGCCAAGTCCGGCAAGAAGGCCATCGTGCCCGGCGATGTGGCCGGCAGCGAACTGGTGCACCGCCTCGACAGCGCCGATCCCGACGAGTTGATGCCGCCGCCCGAGGCCCACAAGCCGCTCACGCCCGTCCAGAAGGCCCTGCTCAAGCGCTGGATCGCCGACGGAGCCGGGTACCAGGGCCACTGGGCCTACCAACCGCTGGTGCGGCCTGCGGTGCCTACCGGGGACGCGGGCGAGGGGTCCATCGACCGGTTTGTCCGCACCCACCTCGAGGCGAACGGGTTGAAGGCCGCGCCCGAGGCGGACCGCCGGACGCTGGCCCGCCGGCTGAGCCTCGACCTCACGGGCCTGCCTGCGACCCCGGAACTCGTCGCCGCCTTCGAGGCCGACGGGGCGCCGGGGGCCTACGAGCGGCTGGTCGACCGCCTCATGGCCACACCGCAATACGGCGAGCGCATGGCCATCGGCTGGCTCGATGTCGTGCGCTTCGCCGACACGATCGGCTACCACTCCGACACGCCGCGGAACATCTGGCCCTACCGCGACTACGTCCTGCGGTCCTTCAACGCCAACAAGCCCTTCGACCGCTTCACACGCGAGCAGCTCGCCGGCGACCTGCTGCCCGACGCCTCGACCGAGTCCCGCGTGGCCTCGGGCTTCAACCGCCTGCTGCTGACCACCGAGGAGGGCGGCGCGCAGGAGAAGGACTACGAGTCGCGCTACCTCACCGACCGGGTGCGGGCCGTGGGCACCGTGTGGATGGGCCAGACCATCGGGTGCGCGCAGTGCCACGACCACAAGTTCGACCCGATCTCCACCCGCGACTTCTACGCGATGGGTGCCTTCTTCGCCGACGTGAAGGAGACCATCATCGGCCGTCGCGAGGACGGCATGCTGGTGCCGACCGAGGCCCAGGCCCGCGAACTGGCCCGGCGCACCGACGCGGCCCGGGCCCTCAAGGAACGTCTCGAGGGTCCCCACCTGGAGCTGGCGGCGTCCCTGGAAGGCTGGCGGCTGGAGCGGTTGCGCGTCCTCGAGGCCGATGCGCTCTGGAAGGCCGTGGCTCCGGCGTCGGCCGAGTCGTCGGGAGGGGCCACGGTGACCATCCGGGACGACCACTCGGTGCTGGTCGGGGGCAAACTTCCCGACACCGACAGCACCACCGTTTTCCTGGTGGGGCTTCCTGCCGGGGTCGTCGGTCTTCGGCTGGAGGTGCTGCCCGACCAGGCGCTGCCCTCGAAGGGTCCGGGTCGGGCCGGCAATGGCAACTTCGTGCTCACCGAGGTGGTGGCCCGCGTGGTCCGTGACGGGGCCCCTGCCCGGGATCTGGCCTTCGAGTCGGCGTGGGCCAGCCACGAGCAGACCGTCTCGGCCGAGAAGAACCCGTACGGCCGGTGGACGGCGGCCTCGGTGATCGACCGCGACGCGCGCGGGTCCTTCGCCGGATGGGCCATCCTGCCCGAGGCCGGCAAGCCCTCGCAGTTGCGCCTGCGCCTGCGCGAGCCCCTGACCCTGGCGGCCGGCGAGCGCTTGGAGGTCGAGCTGCAGCAGAAGCACGGGCACGGCAACCACACGCTGGGATGCTTCCGCCTGGGCGTCGCGAGCGATTCGGCCGCGCTGGTGCCGCCCGCCGTGCCGATGCCCACCGGTGGACTGGCCGAGTGGATCCGGGTGGATCCGGCCCGTCGCACCCCGGAGCAGACGGCCGGCCTGTGGGCCGGGTTCCGTGCCGTCGCCCCGGAGCTGGCGGGCTTGCGTGCGGAGGTGGCCGCCGCCGACAAGGCCCGGGCCGACTTCGAGGGCACCATCCCGCGCACGCTGGTCACCGAGCGGTCCGACAAGCCCCGGACCGTCCGGGTGCTGCCCCGCGGCAACTGGCTCCTCGAGACCGGCGAGATCATGGAGCCGGCCATCCCGGCCCGGTTCCGTCCCACCGCACGGTCCGCCTCCGATCGCAGGCTCACCCGGCTCGACCTGGCCGACTGGCTGGTCTCGCCGGAGAACCCCCTGACCGCCCGGGTGGTGGTCAACCGCTTCTGGCGTCAGTTCTTCGGCACCGGACTGTCCAAGGTGCTCGACGATTTTGGCGCCCAGGGCGAGCCGCCCCGGCACCCCGAACTGCTCGACGGGCTGGCCGTGGAGTTCCGGGACGGCGGCTGGGACGTCAAGCGTCTGGTGCGCTCCATCGTCACCAGCCGCACCTACCGGCAGTCGTCGGTCGCCCCGCGTGAGCTGCTGGCCCGCGATCCCGACAACCGCGACCTGGCCCGACAGGGCCGCTGGCGCGTCGAGGCCGAGATGGTCCGAGACACGGCCCTGCAGGTCTCCGGCCTGCTGGTGCCCCGCATCGGCGGCCCGAGCGTGAGGCCCTACCAGCCCGACGGCTACTGGGAGAACCTCAACTTCCCGCAGCGCGGTTACGATGCCAGCGAGGGCGGCGAGCAGCACCGTCGGGGCCTCTACACCTGGTGGCAGCGCTCCTACGTGCACCCGAGCATGCTGGCCTTCGACGCGGCCACCCGTGAGGAATGCGCCGCCGAGCGCAACCGCTCCAACATTCCGCAGCAGGCCCTGGTCCTGCTGAACGACCCGAGCTACGTCGAGGCGGCCCGCGCCTTCGCCGCACGCATCCTTCGTGAGGCCTCCGGCGACGACGCCGCCCGGCTGGCCTGGGCCTGGCGCCAGGCGCTCGCCCGGGACCCCACCGCCGCCGAGCTGGCGGCCCTGCGCCGCCTGCTCGACACCCAGCGGGCGGCCTTCACCCGGGATCCCGAGGCGGCCTCGCGGTTCACCCGCACCGGCAAGGCCACCATGCCCGCCGGGCTGGACCCCGTCCCATGGGCGGCCTGGACCGACGTGGCCCGCGCCCTCCTCAACCTCCACGAGACCATCACCCGTTCCTGACCATGAATCCTTCCCCGGAGATCCGTCAGTTCCTCCGCCAGCAACAGACCCGGCGCGTGTTCCTCGGCCGGGCCTCCCAGGGCCTGGGTGCCGTCGCGCTCGGGTCCATCCTCCAGCCGCGGCTCCTCGGGGCGGCGGCCGTGCGGCCCCGAGGCATGGCCGGGGTCGTCGATCCGCTCCATGTCGCGGCCCGGGCGAAGCGGGTCATTTGGCTCAGCATGGCCGGCGGGCCGTCGCACCTCGAGACCTTCGACCCCAAGCCCAAGCTGGTGGAGATGCATGGCAAGCCCATGCCGGAGTCGTTCACCCGGGGCAAGCAGATCGCCCAGCTTCAGGGCCAGAAGCTCGTGTGCTACGGGCCGCAGTTGCCCTTCCGGCGCTTCGGCAAGTCCGGCGTCGAGTTGTGCTCGCTCTTCACGCACCTGGGCTCGGTGGCCGACGAGATCTGCTGGGTGCGGTCGATGACCAGCGAGGCCATCAACCACGACCCGGCGCACATGTTCATGAACACCGGCTCGCAGATCGCGGGCCGGCCAAGCATGGGGTCGTGGGTGACCTACGGGCTGGGTTGCGAGGCCGAGAACCTGCCCGGCTTCGTGGTGCTCACCTCGCTGGGACGGGGCGGCCAGAACCAGCCCATCGCCGCGCGCCAGTGGGCCGCCGGCATGCTGCCCAGCCGCTACCAAGGGGTGCACCTGAGGGGCAAGGGCGACCCGGTGATGTACCTGGGCGCCCCGGCCGGGGTCACCCGCGAGCGACAGCACGAGGTGGTGCGGACCATCAACGAACTCAACCGCCAGCACGACACCGTGGTGGACGACCCGGAGATCGCCACCCGGATCGCCCAGTACGAGATGGCCTTCCAGATGCAGGCCAGCGTGCCCGAGCTGATGGACACGGCCAGCGAGCCCGCCTCCGTCCAGGCCCTCTACGGCTGCAAGCCGGGCGACGGGTCCTTCGCCTCGAACTGTCTTTTGGCCCGGCGGCTGGCCGAGCGCGGGGTGCGCTTCATCCAGCTCTACCACAAGGACTGGGACCACCACGGCGAGGTCAAGCAGGGCGTCGAGTTCAAGGCGGCCGAGATCGACCGGGCCTGCATGGCGTTGATCACCGACCTCAAGCAGCGCGACCTGCTCAAGGACACCGTGATCGTGTGGGCGGGCGAGTTCGGGCGCACGCCCATGAGCCAGGGCGGCAGCGGCCGCGACCATCACAACGCGGGCTTCACCGTGTGGATGTGCGGCGGCGGGATCCGCCCCGGCATGGTCTACGGCGCGACCGACGAGCTGGGCTATTCGGCCGTCGATTCCCCGGTCGACGTGCACGACCTCCACGCCACCATCCTCCACCAGCTGGGCGTCGACCACACCCGCCTGTCGGTGAAGTTCCAGGGCCTCGACGTGCGCCTGACCGGGATCGCCGGCCGGGTGATCCGGGACATCATCTGAGGCCCGGGCCGGCCTTCCTGCCGGGAGTGGTCTTCAGCGCGGCCGCGTAGAGGCGGTTCCCGGTCGCCACGTAGAGGGTGCCGTTGGCGGCGACGGCCGTGGCGCTGATGGGCGAGCCGAGCGGCACGTGTCCCAGGAGCAGCTTCTCGCGGCTCAGGGCGAAGGTCCAGAAGCCGCCGCGGCGGGTGCCCAGGTACACCTTGCCGTCGGCCACCAGCGCCGAGGCCCAGACCTCGCCGTCCAGCTCGTGGGTCCACAGGCCGCGGCCGGTCTCCGCATCAATGCAGTGCAGCGTGCGCGTGGAATCGGCGCAGAAGACCATGCCGTTGGCGACGGCCGGTGTGCCCATGGTGTGCCGGCCCAGCGGGTACGACCACACGGTGTTGGAGGCGCTGACGTCGCCACGGCCGTCCAGCCGGACGCAGCGCACCCACGCCTCGTTCTTGCCCCAGAACCAGTCGCCGCCGCCGGCCACGTACATCCGGTCCCCGACCACCACGGGCATGCCGTAGATGTTGCTGGGTCCCTCGCGCCGGTTGTTCAGGAAGCTTCCCACGTTGGTCTTCGGTCCGGCCGGGTCGAAGTCGAAGCGCCACGGATTGGAGAGCACCACCGGCCCGGCGGCCCGGCCGGTCGGCCGGTGGGGATCGAAGCCGTAGACCACGCCGTCGCCGCCGGCGAAGAGGATCCTCGGTCCGCCGCCCGCGGTCGTGAGCGCCGGCGAGGACCACGTGCAGTGGAAGATCCTGGGCGCGATGCCGAGGCCGTCGTGGGCCAGCCAGCGTCCGGTGCGCTTGTCGAGGACCACCAGGCTCGGCGCCTGTGGGGTCCGGATCACCCGGTGGGTGTTGTCCACGCCGGTGCCGGTGTTGAGGTAGAGGTGGTCGCCGTGGACGAGGATGGAGCTGTGGGCGCCGTCGTGCGACCAGATCCCGGCCTCGCGGGTGAGGTCGAAGGACCAGAGGATGTCGGCGTCAGGCACGGCCGCGGGCACGGGGACGGGCGGGGCGTTGGTGCCCCGGGGGTTCAGGTAGGCGGCCTCCTCGCGGAAGGGTCCCTGGTTGCCGTCGGCCTGCCCGCGCAGGTCGAGGCACTGCACCACGCCGCGGTTGTCGACGAGGTACACCCGGTCGCCCTCCACGGTGACGGGCGAGGCCATGCCGGTCTTGGGCCAGTCGTGGTAGATGTCCTCCTCGCGCTTCGGCACGGCCAGTTGCCACTCGAGCGCCCCCGTGGCCTCCGACAGGCAGAGCATCACCCCGCGGTCGCCCGTGCGCCGGGGATCCCTCCGAAGCTCGTTGTTCGTCCCGATGAACACCCGTCCTCGCGCGATGACCGGCGTGGCATGGGTTTCGGTGCCCGGCCCGGCCAGGGGAACGCTCCAGCGCAGGTGCCTGCCACCGGCCGGGTCGAAGGTGGCCGGCAGGTCGACCTCGGGCGAGGTCATGTTCCGCGACCAGGCCTCGCCGAATTGCGGTCGGTCGGCCGCCTTCAGCACGGCGGCGGCAAGGCAGAGCACCGGGATCCAGGGGCGCCGGGAGGACATCCTTGGACCCTATCCCGGCCCCGGCGGCGGCGGAACTCCTATCGGAGCGGCCCCGAGGCGGACGGCTCCCGATCGCGGGGTCCCCGGTCCGGTCGTCCAGGCCGACGTCCCGGCACCCGGTCCCGGGCGGCGCGGGGGTCGCACCACGCGCCATGCCGCCAGCGCGAGGCACACCTGGGCGAAGCGGTCGCCATGCCGGTGGTACGGCGTGGGGGTTCGCGGCAGGCCGACCGGCACGCTCACGAGCAGGACCCCCGGCCGGTGGATGTCGCCGTCGGCCAGACCCAGCACGTCGCGGGGCGTGCCGCAGGCGTCCCACCATCCCGTGATGCCGTTGTTGCAGACCCGCACGAGCGCCACGCCGTTCTCCACGGCCCGGAAGACCGCGCTGGCGGTGTGCTGCCATTGCGCCGCGCTCTCGGCGAACCAGCCATCGTTGGTCAGTCCCAGCACGAAGTCCACCCCGGGCTGGACGTGGTCGCGGATGCCGTGCGGGAAGACGTCCTCGAAACAGATCACCGGGGCGGCGGTCCCTCCGCCCGTGAGCCGGAAGGTTCCCGGGCGGTCCCCGCTCTCGAAGCCGTCGCCGATGGGCGTGAGCCACCGGAGGAAGGGCAGCCACCGGGCCAGGGGCACGAACTCGCCGAAGGGCACCAGACGGCGCTTCCAGTAGGCCGGGGGCATCGAGCCGTCGCCCCGCCTCAGGAAGGCCGCGTTGTAGCGGGCGACGGCCGGGGGGGCGCCATCGGTGTCCCGGGTCACGGAGTCGTCGGCCCCGAGGATCCAGTCGGGACCGTTCCTGCCGATCAGGGACGTCATCCGGCCGTAGTTGGTCTCCGACAGCCCGAAGCTTCCCTCGGGCCAGATCAACACCTCGGGCTCGAGGGCCAACGCTTGGCGGGACAGTCCCTCGATCTTGTCGAAGATCCGGCCCTGTTCCTGCGGGTCCCACTGCAGGGTCTGCGGCACCGACGGCTGGACCAGCGCCAGGCGCACGGTCTCCGGGTTGAGCTGGCGCTCGAGGCGCCGGTGGCCCATGACCTGCCAGAACCCCCAGCCCATCACGGCGAGCGTGACCAGCAGCGGCACGCGCGCCTCGGCGGTCCAGCTCCAGCGTGCCTCCGGCCGGAGACCCAGGCTCAGGAAGGCGCCACCCAGGGCGAGGCCGCTCCAGCATACCAGGAAGGACACGCCGTACACGCCGGTGATGCCGGCCAGCTGGATCAGCGGCAGCTGTCGCCACTGGCTGGCCCCGAGCGGGGCCCAGGGGAATCCGCCGAGGAGGTGGGCGCGCAGGTATTCCAGGCCCACCCAGAGCACGGCCAGCGACAGCAGCAGGCCCGCCCGCGAGGACCACGGCCGGTGCACATAGGCCCGCGAGGCGGCCTGCCATCGGGCCCAGTCGCCGGGTGGCTCCGGGATGGTCGGGGCCATTGGGGCCATTGGGGTCGCCGTGGTTCCCGCCGGGACCGGGGCCTCCGGGCCGGGGTCCAGGCGGCGGCCCAGCCAGACCCATGCCGCGGGGAAGCATGCGCAGTATGCGCCGAGGGCGATCCAGCCGGAGTACGCTCCGATGGGGAAGGGGATGTGCCGCATCCAGCGCAGCAGCACCAGGAACTGCACCAGTCCCGCCACGTAGCCGTAACGGAAGGCCTGCGGTCCCCGCAGGCCCCCGGACCCGAACCAGAGGATCGCCGGGGCGATCCAGGCCAGTCCGGCCCAGCCCGGGGTCGGATGGGCCAGCGCCCCGGCGAGGCCGGCCAGCACCGCGACCAGATACCGTGGCGTCTCCCGGTGGATCCAACCCCTCGTCACGCCGCCGAGCCTAAGCCCGCCCGCCGGCTGCCGGCGAGGAACCCTTTGCGGTCCCCTGGACGGGCTCCTGGTTCCGGACGACCGCGGGCGCCGGGATGTCGGGGATTGGCTTTCGGGACGAATCCGGCAACCGTCGCGGGTCGACCGACTCCGCCGCCAGCTCTCCCCCCGAGCGCATGACCGAATCCCGAGAACGACGACTGCTGCTGTTGCTGGCGGCCGTGCAGTTCACCCATGTGATGGATTTCATGGTGATGCTGCCAATGGGGCCGCAGCTGATGCGCGAACTGGACATCGGCCCGGTCGGCTTCAGCGCGCTGCTGGGCTGCTACTCGGTGGCCTCCGGCCTCGCGGGCCTGATCGGCTCGACCTTCATCGACCGGTTCGAGCGCCGGTGGCTGCTGGTGGCCAGCTACCTCGGGTTCATCCTCGGGACCCTGGGCTGTGCTCTGGCCCACAGTGCGACCGTGCTGGCCGTGGCCCGCTCGCTCTGCGGCCTCTTCGGGGGCCTCTGCGGGTCGATGGTCATGACGGTGGCCTCGGACCTCGTGCCGCCGCAGCGCCGGGCCGCAGGCCTCGGCCTGGTGACGACCTCGTTCTCGGTGGCGGCGGCCTTCGGCGTGCCGCTGGGCCTGTCGCTGGCCGGCCGGTTCGCCTGGGAGGCGCCGTTCTGGTTTCTGGTGGCGGTGTCGTGCGTGCTGTGCGTCGCCTCGGGCCTCGTGCTGCCGAAGTTGGACGGGCACCTGCGATCGGGCGGTCGCTTCGGCCTGGCCCCGACCCTCGAGGCGCTCGGCGATCCCAACGCCCGGCGCGCCCTGGCCTTCTATGGGGTGCTGGTCTTCGCCCACTTCACCATCATCCCCATGCTGGCCCCGCACCTCATCGGCAACGTCGGGCTGCCCGAGGCGCGCCTGTTCCTGATCTACCTCGTGGGCGGCATCGCCAGCCTCTACTCGACGCCGCGCATCGGCCGCTGGGCCGACGCCTTCGGCCGCGTCCGCGTGTATGCCGTGCTCATGGTCTTCGCCGCGCTGATCACCCTCGGCATCACCCATGCGCGCCCGATGCCCGTGGCGTTCCTGGCGCTGCTCGGAGGCTCGTTCTTCGTGTTCGCCAGCGGACGCTTCGTCCCGGCGCAGGCCATCCTGAGCCTGTCGGTGCCGCCCCACCGGCGGGGAGCCTTCCTGAGCCTCGGCGGCTGCGCGCGCGACCTCATGGCGGGGCTCACGACGGCCGTCGGCGGCTGGATGGTCACCAAGACGCCCGACGGTCGGATCGAGGGTTACGACCGGCTCGGATGGCTGGCGGTGGCCTCGGGCTTCCTGAGCCTGTGGCTGGCCAGCCGCGTGCGGAACGTGGAGACCGGCGGGCACCCCGCCGCCGTGGGCCAGGCCGGCACCGGTCAGGAGAACCGCTCCACCGGGTGACCCGCCAGGAAGGCCTCGGCCGTCATCCGGCGGCCGCCCTCCGGTTGCAGCGTGAGCAGGTCGAGCGCGCCGGTGCCGCAGGCCACCACCAGTCGGCCGCGTCCGGCGTCGATCCGGTCTCCGGGCCGGCCCGAACCCTCGCAGGGAACCGCCTCGTGGACCTTCACCCGCAGGGTGCGACCGCCCGACCCGATGTGGCAGAAGGCCCCGGGCCAGGGCGTGAAGGCCCGGAGGCGTCGCCAGGATTCCACGGCCGGCCGGTCCCAGGCGATGCGGCCGTCCTCCTTGGAGATCTTGCGCGCGAGGCTCACGCCCCCGGCGGGCTGGGGTCGCGGGGGCAGCCGGCCGGCGAGGTGGTCGGGCAGCGACCGGACCAGCAGGCCGGCCCCGAGGTCCGCCAGGCGGTCGTGCAGCGACTGGCCCGTGTCCTCGTCGCGGATCGGCGTGGTGTCCGAGGCCAGGATGGGCCCGGTGTCGAGGCCGGCGTCCATGAGCATGAGGGTCACGCCCGTCTCAGCCAGGCCGTCGGCCAGCGCCCACTGGATCGGGGCCGCGCCCCGGTAGGCCGGCAGCAGCGAGGTGTGCACGTTGATGCAGCCGTGGCGCGGGATGTCCAGCAGGGCCTGGGGCAGGAGCTGGCCGTAGGCGGCCACCACGATGAGGTCGGGCGCCAGGGCGCGCAGCCGGTCGAGGAACCCGGGATCGCGGGCCCGGGCCGGCTGGTCGACGGGGAGACCCGCCGCGAGCGCGGCCCGCTTCACGGGCGTCGGTTCCAGGGCCAGGTCGCGGCCCTTGGGTCGGTCGGGCTGGCTCACCGCCAGGACCACCGACCAGCGCGAATCGGCCGCCAGACGGCGCAGCACGGTGGCGGCGAGGTCGGCGGTTCCCATGAAGACGAGTCGGGGCGAGTCGGGCATCACTCGGCGGGAGGATCGACGAGGCCTCCCCCGGCGGGCAAGTGGTCCGGTGGGTGGGTGTCCGTTGGTCTGGTGGGCCGGCGGCGGCGCCCCCGGGGTGCCGGAGGCCAGGTTCTCAGGCGAGGATGCCGCGGATCGGCGAGGCCTCGACGACGCCGGTGAGCTTCTGCTCCAGCCCCCCGTGGAGGAAGCTCAGCCGCTGGGGATCCAGGCCCATCAGGTGCAGGATCGTGGCGTGCAGGTCGCGCAGGTGATGCGGGTTCACGGCGGCCGCCTCGCCCACTTCGTCGGTCTCGCCGTAGCTCGTGCCGGCCTTCACCCCCGCCCCGGCCAGCCAGTAGGTGAAGCCCTTCGGGTTGTGGTCGCGCCCGCCGGGCTTGCCCCCGGTGTTGAAGGTCTCCGAGACGGGCATCCGGCCGAACTCGCCACCCCACACGACGAGCGTCTCGTCCAGCAGGCCCCGCTGCTCGAGATCGGCCAGCAGGGCGGCGATCGGCTGGTCGACCTCCGGGCAATGCAGCCGGAGGTTCTCCTCGATGCCGTGGTGGCCGTCCCAGGTGTTCTGGCCGCCGGCCGCGCCGCCGCCCGAGTAGATTTGCACGAAGCGCACCCCGCGCTCCACGAGCCGCCGCGCCGTCAGGCATTGCCGTCCGAAGGGGGCCGGGCCCTGGGCCAGCGGATGCCAGGTGGGCTTGGGTTCGTGGATGCCGTAGGTCTCCAGGGTGCGCGGGTCCTCCTGCGACAGGTCCAGCGCCTCGGGTGCGGAGGCCTGCAGGCGGAAGGCCAGCTCGTAGCTGGCGATGCGCGCAGCCAGGTCGGGGCTGTCAGGGTGGCGACGCTGGTGACGCGCGTTGAGTTCCTGGAGGAACTCAAGCTCGCGGCGCTGGTGCTCCGTGGCGACGCCTGCCGGCGGCCTCAGGTTGAGGATCGGATCGCCCGAGGTGCGCAGCACGGTGCCCTGGTGCGCGCCGGGCATGTAGCCGCTGGACCAGTTCGGCGCGCCGGTCGTGGGCCCGCCGCGCGGGTCGAGCATGACCACATAGGCCGGGAGGTTGCGGTTCACCGTCCCCAGCCCGTAGCTCAGCCACGCACCCATCGACGGATGACCCTGCAGGATGCGGCCGGTGTTCATCTGGAGCACCGCGCTGCCATGGGCGAAGGAGTCGCTGTGGAGCGACTTCACCACGGCCATCTTGTCCATGTGCCGGGAGAGGTGCGGGAAGGCGTCGGAGCACCAGAGGCCGGACTGGCCGTGCTGGCGGAAGGTGCGCCGGCTGGCCTGCAGGACCGCCCGGGTCCGGGTGTTGCGGCGGAACTCGTTGTCGATGGTCTGACCGTCGCGGCGCTGCAGCCCGGGCTTGTAGTCGAAGGTGTCCACCTGCGAGGGGCCCCCGAACATGAAGAGGAAGATCACCGACTTGGCCCGGGTGGGCCGGTGCGGCGGCCGGGGTGCCAGCGGGTGGGGCGGCGGGGCCGGGGCCCGGCCCGTGCCGGTGGCGCCGGGCCGGCGCATGAAGAATCCGTCGGCCTCGAGCATCGAGCTCAGGGCGAGTCCGGCGAACCCGGCGCCCATCTCCCAGAGGAACCGGCGGCGCGGGCGGAGGGGGATGTCGGTATTCATTCGGAGACCAGGAACTCGTTGAGGTTGAGCAGGCCCCGGCAGAGGCTGGCCAGCGCCCGGTGCCGCGAGTCGACGGCGGGCCGCAGGACCGACGGGGCCGCATCGGCGGCCTGGTCGCGCAGCAGCCGGCGGGCGGCACGGCGCTCGGCCGCGTCGGGGGCGCGCTGCAGCGCCAGCGCGAAGGCACGGTCGATCCGACGGTCCGGATCGGGGCCGGCCTCGCGGGCCACGCGCCGGGCGAAGGCGTCGGCCTGGGCGGCCATCCACGGGTCGTTCAGCAGCATCAGCGCCTGCGGCGCCACCGTCGTCCGGGGCCGCAGGCCGGTGGGCGCCGTGGGGTTGGCCCCGTCGAAGCACTCCAGCAGCGGCACCCGCAGCGCCCGCTTCACCACCAGGTACACGCTCCGTCGGTCCTGTTCGTCCGGGGGGCTGTCCTGCCACCCCTTGCCCGCCGAGTCCTGGGTCGTGTGCACCTCCGGCGGCAGCGTCGGGAACACGCTCGGGCCTCCCCGCGCCGGGTTCAGGCGGCCACTCACGGCGAGGATCGAGTCGCGGATCGCCTCGGCGTCCAGCCGCCGCAGCAACGGCCGCCCCGGCGCCGACTCCGGCGCGAGTCCTGCGGCCCTTCCGCCACGGCGGTCTCCCGGGCCGGTGCCGGCGGGTGTCCGCGAGGACATGCGGTAGGCCCGGCTGGTCATCACGTGCCGGTGCAGCGCCTTGAGCCGCCAGCCGCGGTCCATGAGTTCCGCCGCGAGGTGGTCGAGCAGTTCCGGGTGGGTCGGCGGCAGCCCGGTGAGGCCGAAGTCGTCGGGCGTGGGCACCAGGCCGGCCCCGAAGTGGTGCAGCCACACGCGGTTGGCGATCACCCGTGCCGTCAGCGGGTTGGACCGGTCGGCGATCCAGTCGGCCAGTTGGCGCCGCCGTCCGGTGGACGGGGCCCCGGCCGGGCGCGAGGGCGGCATGGGCGGCCGAAGTCCGAAGATGGCCGGGAAGGCGGGGGACACCTCGGGGCCCGGCGAGCGGACATCCCCGCGCAGGAGGATGCGCGTGGGGCGCGGGTCGGACCCGGTCTCGGTGGCGGCCAGCGCCATCCCGAAGGGGGGATCCTCCGCCTCGGCCTGCTTGAGCCCGGCTTCGGCCGCCCGCTTCGCCCCGGCGTCCGGGGCCTGTGCCACCTGCCGCCGCAAGGCCGCCAGCCGGGTGTCCTGCCGGGTGCGCCAGGCGGCCCATTCGGCGTCGGAGGCCAGCGGGCGGGTGATGCGTCCGGTGCCCCGGCCACCGCCTCCGGTGTGCTGCCGGCCATAGGCGTCGAGGTTTCGGAAGAACGCCAGCATCGAGTAGTAGTCGGCCTGTGCGATGGGATCGAATTTGTGGTCGTGGCACCGGGCGCAGCCGATGGTCAGCCCGAGGAAGGCCGTGCCCGTGGTGTGGATCACGTCGTCGAGATCATCGTATTCGGCGGCGGCGGTGTCGTCGGGCTCGTCGTCCCACACGTGCAGGCGGTGGAAGCCCGTGGCGATGAGGGCCTGCCGTCCGTCGGGGCCGAGGGTCGGTTCCGAGGCGATCGCCGCCTCGGCCAGTTCATCGCCGGCGATCTGCTCGCGCACGAAGCGGTCGTACGGTTTGTCCGCGTCGAGGCTCTCCCGGACGTAGTCGCGGTAGCGCCAGGCGTGGGGCTTGGGTCCGTCGCGCTCGTAGCCGTTGCTCTCGGCGTAGCGCACGAGGTCCAGCCAGTGACGTCCCCAGCGCTCCCCGTAATGGGGCGAGGCGAGCAACCGGTCGACCAGCCGCGCCCAGGCCTCGTCGGTGGGGTGCCGTTCGAATTCGGCGACGACCTCGGGGGCCGGCGGCAGGCCCCAGAGGTCCAGGTGGGCGCGGCGCACCTGCTCGCGCGGTGTGGCCGGCGGGTTTGGCCTCAGCCCCCCGGCCGCCCAGCGGGCTGCCAGCAGATGATCCACCGGGTGGCTCCCGGCCGGCGTGGCCGGGGCTCGGACGGGGACGAAGGCCCAATGCGACCGGTCGGCCCCGGTGATCGCGAACGGCCTCGGTCGCAGCGCCGGCCCGGTGTCCGGGGTCCCGGGCGTCGACTCCGTCCGGGCGCGGAGGCCCGTCCACAGCAGGAGGCCGGCGGCGAGGAGGGCGACTCGGGAGGACATCGGGGCGGGGAGGTTGCCCGGAGGCATAGCCGGCCCCGCCCCCGCGGTCGAGCGTCGAGGCGGGCGGAGGCGCGGGCCCCGCGACGGGCGTCTCCGGTGGGGGGCATGCGGAGAGCGGCCGCTCACCAGGGCAGCCGGTGGCGGGTCCAGACGATCGGGTCCGTGCGGTCCGGGTCCCACTCGGCGGTCAGCCATCCACCGTCCTTCAGCGCCTCGGCCCCGGTGGGCGACGGACAAAGCCTCACCCGGAAGGCCTCCCACGCCCGGGCGCGGTTCAGCGCGGCCGAGTAGCGCCGCACCGTCGAGCCCAGTCCCCGGATCTCGGGCATGCCGGCCAGCGCGCGGGCCAGCCGCGCGATCCCGGGCGAGTGCAGGTGGCCGATGACCGTGGCCTCCCATTGAGGCAGCCGCTCGCGTACCTCCGGCAACGCCGCGAGGTGGGGCAGGGCCGTGGGGTCGTGGCAGAAGAGGACGATCCGCCGATCCGGTCCCGCCGAGGCGAGCGCGCCGGCGATCCCGGCGAGCACCCGCTCGCGTTCGGCCTTCCACATCGGAACCTCCCCCGGCAGGAGTTCCGTTTCGAAGGCCGGCAGTGCGACCAGCGAGGAGGGCACACCCAGGAGGCGGTGACGACCGATGTCGCGCTGCCACCAGTCCGGCAGGCCCAGCCGGGAACCGACCCGCCGCCAGCTCTCGAGCCTCGGTCCTCCGACGCCGCCGAAGAGGCTGAGCTTGCCGAGTTCATGGTCGCCGGGCACGGCCAGCAGGCGATCGGCACCGTAGGCGGCGCGCAGGGTGCACAGGCAGCGTTCGGCGCTGTCGCAGCAGGCGTCGTCCGAGAGTCCCACGAAGGCCGAGTCCACCGAGTAGTCGCCGTTGGCCACGACGAGGTCCGGGTCGGGGTTGAGGGCGAGGATGCGGTCGAGCCGGTGGTTGTGCGCCAGCGGGTCCGACAGCCAGAACCCACGGCGCCAGGCGGCCGCCAGGGCCCGCTGCAGCGGGTTGGGGATGGCCCGGGATTCGTACCCGGCCCGGGCCTGCTCGGCCGGCCCGGCCCAGTGGAGGTCGCTGACCACCAGCAGTCTCATGGGCGGGCGGTCGCGGTGCCGGCCTCAGCCGACCATCCAGTCGACGATGGCCTTCTGCGTGTGGAGCCGATTCTCGGCTTCCTGGAAGATGGTGTCGGCGTGCCTCTCGAGGGTCTCCCCGGTGATCTCCTTGCCGCGGTAGGCGGGCAGGCAGTGCATCACCAGTGCGCCCGGGTTGGCCCGGGCCACGAGGGCGTCGTTGATCTGGTAGCCGGCCAGGTCCTTCAGGCGCTGGGCGCCCTCGGCCTCCTTGCCCATCGACACCCACACGTCGGTGTAGAGCAGGTCGGCCCCGGTGGCCGCGGCCATGAGGTCCTCCGTGCAGTGCACCGAGCCGCCGGCCCGCCGCAGCAGCTCCGCGTCGGGCTGGTAGGCCTTCGGGGCGGCGATGCGCAGCTCGAACCCCAGGCGCGCGGCCGCCCAGATCCAGCTGGCCGGCACGTTGCAGGCACCGTCGCCCACGAAGGTGACCACCTTGCCCTGGATCGGCCCGCCGCGCAGCTCCTCGAAGGTGAACACGTCGGTGAGGATCTGGCAGGGATGCTCGGCGTCGGTCAGCGCGTTGACCGTGGGGATGCCGGAGAAGCGGGCGAAATCCTCCACGTCCTGCTGGGCGAAGGTGCGGATGACGGCCCCGTGGACCATGCGGCCGAGCACCCTTGCGGTGTCCTGGATGGGCTCGCCGCGTCCGAGCTGGATGTCCCCGGCGTTGAGGAAGAGCACCTCTGCGCCCAGTTCGCGCAGGCCCACCTCGAAGCTCACCCGCGTGCGCGTGGAGCTCTTGCTGAAGATCAGTGCCCAGGTCTGTCCGCAGAGCGGCCTGGCATGGTGTCCACGGCCGATCTTGAAGGCGGCCACCCGGCCGAGAATGTCGCGCATGTCCGCACCGGACAGGGCCTCGAGGCTCAACACGTGTTTCATCGTCGCGATCGTTTCCGCCCTGGAACCGACCGACCGGAACCCGCGGAAAAGACATTGCCTACACCATCCCCGGCCATCCCGTCACGTAATAATCTGGAGTCGACGCACCGGGGCCTGCGCGGTGCCCGGTCCCACGGTCGTCGGGCAGGTGTGCCGGGCGGGGCGCACCGGGAGGCGGCGCTCAATCGGCCCGCACGCGGTAGAAAGCCCCGCCCGCCGGGGCCTGGGGATCCCGGAAGGCCTGGGGCACGGCCGCCCCGCCTAGACCCGTGGCGACCGGCGTGAAGGGGCCCTCGAGCCGGTCGGCCCGGAGCACCGAATACCTCCGGCCCTCCCGGCCCGGCCATCGGAGCTCGGTCCCGGCGGCGGCCGAAAACGCCTCCACCCGGAGGGGCGACACCGCGTCGACGGGGTCGGATCCCTGGCGCAACTCATCGGCCGTGGACAGCCCATCGCCGTCCGGGTCGGCGGTGGCGACGTTGCCCAGTCCATCGAAATGGGCCAGTTCGAGCACATCGGGCAGACCGTTGCCGTCGAGGTCGTCGCCCGAGGGATCGAGGCGCACCACCTCGGCCTGCGCCCCGATGCGGTTGTGCAGGTGCAGCAACAGCACCTGGACCGTCGATCCGGTCCGGGCCACCCGCAGCGGCAGGCGGCGCCCCTCCTCGAACCAGGGCGAGCCGTCGATGCCCGGCGTCGCGGTCGACACCAGCGGTGCGGCCAGGTCGAACGACGCCCATCCCGAGGTCTCGTTGGCCCCCTCGGTGGCCACGGCGACCCGGTAGCGGAACGAGGTCTTGCGCGCCCCCAGACCGATCGCCGGGGCCGGGGCCGACAGGACCATCACCCCATTGTGGAAGACGGCCGTGTCCTGCGTCCTTGGGTCGAGCAGGTTGAGCACGTCGCCCCCGGTCCAGTTGGTGCCGAGGGTGCGCCGGGATGCCGACACGAGGAAGTCGTCGGCGAGGGAGTCGTCGGTGATGTCGTCCCCGTTGAGGTTGCCGGCGGAGGTGTTGACCACCCGGGCGTCCACCGTGCCGTTGTTGTCGAGGTCGATCTCGACATCGACCCGCACGAAGCTGCGCTGGGGACTGATCCACTTGCCGGCCGTCGCCACGCCGAAGAAGACCCTGGCCGTCGCGATGTCGCCTCCTGCGAGGTCGGTCGCGGCGCCGAAGCCGATCAGGTCGCCGGCCCCGTCGGGGAACCGCAGGTTGCGGGAGCCGCTGGAGCCTCCCCACTGGAACACCCCCACCCGGCCCGTCGGCCGGGCGCCCTCCCGCACCGTCGGCAGCGGCACGGACACGGGGCCTGATCCGTCCGGCAGGCCCACCCGGAGCGCGCCCGCCCGGGCCGGCGCGAGGGGGCGCACGATCGCGTGCCACGGGAGGTGGATCGGCACCGGGCCGCCATGGAACCACAGCTGGCCGCTGGCCTCCGGCATCTTCGGCCGGAACCGGGTCCCCTGGATGTCCCCCGTGGTCGGATCGTCGCCGACGCGTTCCGGATCGGCCTCGAGGCGGAACGGCACCGAGGCGCTGGCACCGGCCTCGAGGCTCACCGTGGCGACCCCGGGCACCATGCGCGCGGCGGCCGCGCCCACCGTGTTGCTCGCCGAGACCGTGAGGGTCACCGGCCGTGGCCCCTTGTTGGTCAGACGCACCCGGCGTTCGAGGCTCAGGGGCCCGGTCAATTCCAGCGCGCCGAGCGACACCGAGACCTCCTCGGGCGAGGCCTCGTCCTGGGCGATCACCGTCGTGGCCATCGCCGCGGGCACCGACACCCGTCCGGCGCCGACCCGCGACTCCGGGTACGCGACGCCGTCGCCATTGGCCGCACGCACCGCCGTGTTCATGAGTGCGGCCTTGATCTCGAGGGGGCTCCAGTCCGGCCGTGCCTGCCGGAGCAGGGCCGCCGCCCCGGCCACGTGCGGCGCCGACATCGAGGTCCCGGACATCGGCAGCGCCTCGAAACCGTATCCGGCCTTCGCCGAGGGGATGCCGCTGCCGGGCGCGGCCAGGTCCGGCTTGAGCCGGCTGGAGAAGGCCACCGGGCCGCGGGAGCTGGAGTCGTTGAGCCGGTCGGCCAGTTCGGGGCGGACCGTCGCCGCACGCGGCTCGAGGGTGATCGTCAGGCCCTCGGCCAGACGGCGCTTGAGGATGGCCCCGTCGGTCCTCGAGATCATCACGCCGGGAATCCGTATGTCGGAGGTGTCGCCGGACGCGCCCATCGGGATGGGAGAGCCGTCCACGTTGTTCACCATCACCACGGCCACCGCCCCGGCCTGCTGGGCCGCCCGGACCTTGCTGGTGAAGAAGCAGGTGCCCCGGTCGATCAGCGCGATGCGGCCCCGGAGTTCGTTCGTGTTGGTCACCAAGCCGTTGTCGCCGTCGCGGCAGGCATTAGCCGGCTGGGTGGCCACGACCAGGGCGGAGATCCTGGGCCCGTTGGCGATGGGCCGGGTGAACGCCCCCTCGATCATCGCGTAGTCCCCGGCCACCTCCGCAGGTGCGTTGACGGTGATGGTGGAGGACGTGGAGCCGTCGTCGAAGGTGTTGGCGACCGTGACGGCGGTCGGAGCGGCGCCGGGATCCCCGATGATGTAATGGGTGTTCCCGGAGTTCCCGGCCGAGATCACCACCACCGAGCCCAGCGTGGCGAGTCGGCGGATCGCCGCGGTCTGGGTCGTCTCGGTGTCGGTGGCGAAGGCCGAGCCGAGGGACAGGTTGACCACGTCCGCGCGGTCGGAGGTGTCGCCGTCCCGGTTGGGATCCGCCGCCCGGTCGAGGGCCAGCGGCACGAGGGCCGTGGTGCCGCGTGCGCCGAAAACCTTGAAGGCCAGCAGCGAGGCTTCCGGCGCCACGCCGGGGCCGATCCGGAACCCGTTGGTGTGGATGCCCGGGGCGTAGGGGCCGGCGAAGGGGGTGCCGTCGGGCAGGACGCCCAGACCGGCGGCGATCCCGGCCACGTGGGAGCCATGACCGTTGGGCAGCGGGTCGAGCGGGTCGGCGTCGGGCCGGGGGGATGTCCGGCCGAATTCCCCCGACGAGTCGTAGTCGTCGCCGGCGAAATCCCATCCGCCGACGACCTTGGCCGTGGGGAAGGTGCCCGGCTCGACGAGGGCCGGGTTGTTCCCGGCGTAGTCGGCCGGATCCCCGGAGCCGCCGAACTGGGCGTGGAGGTAGTCGATCCCGGAGTCGATCACCGCGATGCGCAGTCCCTTGCCGGTGATGCCGGATTCCGCGCCCTGAGGTAGCCAGGCCTGAGGCGCGCCGATGAAGGGCACCGAGGTGCGGGTGTGGCGCTCCATCGGCCGCACCCGCTCGACCCGGAGCACCCCGGGAAGGGCCTGCAGCCGGTCGAGTTCCGTCGGTTCGGCCGTCACGACGAGGCTGTTCACCAGCGTAGAGGTGCTCCCGATCACGACCGTGCCCGACCCGGCCAGGCGTTTCTGGAGCACGGCATGTTCGCCGACGAGGGCCCGGTGACGGGCCTTGCCCGCCTCGACCTGGTCCTTCCGGGGGCGGCCCGACTTGGCCTGCGACTCGCGTGCCTCCACCACGGAATCGCCCATCAGGATCAACTGGTAGGTGGCCGGTGCCGCCGACCCGCCGAGGGTCCAGACGAGGCCGAGGAGCGGGGGGGGCAGTCGGAGGAACCGGTTCATGCGGATGCGGGATCGTTGTCCCGCGGGGGAAGCTGGATCCCGGACCCCGGCCGCGCCAGCGGTTTTCCGGGGTGGAAGCCGCCGCACGGCCCGTGCCGCCCCGGTGACCGGTTCAGGGTCGGCACCGGCGGCCCACGTCGACCCCGGGGGGGCCGGGCTTCCCAACCCGGCCCGGCGCGACTAGCGTGTCCGGGTCATGCTGCTGGTCATCGACAACTACGACTCGTTCACCTTCAACCTCGTCCAGTACCTCGGCGAGATGGGCGTGGAGATGCAGGTGCATCGCAATGACCAGATCCGCGTGGAGGAGGCCCTGGCGCTGAAGCCGGAACGGGTGCTGATTTCGCCCGGGCCCTGCTCGCCGCGGGAGGCCGGCCTTTCCAATGACCTGATCCGCGCCTTCTCCGCGCGCCGGGTGCCGATCCTCGGGGTCTGCCTGGGGCATCAGTGCATTTGCCACACCTTCGGGGCGACGGTGGAGGTCAACCACCGCATGATGCATGGCAAGACCTCGCCCATCTTCCACGACGGCAAGGACCTCTTCGAGGGCATGCCCAACCCCTTCAACGCCACCCGCTACCACTCGCTGGTGGCGCGGCGCGAGACGTTGCCGCCCGAACTGGTGGTGACGGCATGGACCGAGGAGGGCGAGGTGATGGGCGTGAGGCACACGGCGCTGCCGATCTGGGGCGTGCAGTTCCATCCCGAGAGCATCCTCACGGAGAACGGCAAGACTCTCCTGGCCAATTTCCTCAGGCTGGGTTGAGTCCCGGGGCTCGCCTCGGCAGGTTGCCGGCCGTACACTCCTGTCCCCGTGAAAGCCGCCGTCCTCCGTGGAGTCCAGGAACTCGTCGTCGACACCGTGCCGCAACCGACGCCGCATGCCGGCGAGGTGGTCGTTCGATTGCACGCAGCCGCGCTGAACCACCGGGATGTGTGGATCAAGGGTGGGCACTACGCCGGCTTGAAGTTCCCGGTCATTCCCGGCTCCGACGGCGCGGGCACCGTGGTCGAGACCGGCCCGGGTGTGGATCCCGCGCTGGTGGGGCAGGAGGTCATCCTGAATCCGTCGCTCGATTGGGGGCACTCCGAGAAGGCCCAGGAGCCCCGTTTCTCCATCCTGGGGTTGCCGCGCGACGGCACGCTGGCCGAGTTCGTCAGCATCCCGGCGACACAGTTGGCCCCGAAGCCCACGCACCTGTCGTGGGAGGAGGCCGCGGTGCTGCCGCTGGCCGGACTCACCGCCTACCGCGCGGTCTTCAGCCGTGCTGGTCTCAAGGCCCACGAGCGCATCCTCATCCACGGCATCGGCGCAGGCACGGCCCTTTTCGCCCTGCAGTTCGCCGCCGCCGCCGGAGCCATCCCGTGCGTCACCTCAAGCGCGCCCTGGAAGCTCGAGCGCGCCCACGAATTGGGCTCCAAGGCCGGCACCCTCTACAGCCTGCCCGACTGGCATGTCGAATTCGGCAAGCACCACGGACCCTTCGACGTGGTGGTCGACAGTGCCGCCGGCCCCGGCTTCGAGACGCTCATCGACCTCACCGCCTCGGGCGGGCGGATCGTCTTCTTCGGGGCGACCCGCGGGAATCCGCCGGAGCTGCCGACCCGCAAGCTGTTCTGGCGCCAGATCTCGCTCCTGGGCACCACCATGGGCAGCCCGGCCGACTTCGCCGGCATGGTGGCGTTCGTGAAGACCCACGCCATCAAGCCGGTGGTCAGCGAAGTGTTCGACCTGGACCACGTCGGCGCGGCCTTCGAGCGGATGGAGCGCGGCGAACAGTTCGGCAAGCTGGTGGTCCGCCTGTCGAGCGAGCCCTGATCGCCCGGGCCGGTTCCACCGAGCTTCAGGGGTTCGCTTCGCCCTGAAAAACCACAGGCCGCATGGGATGCCACGCGGCCTGGTTCGTTTCAACGGGAGGGTCTTCGAGGAGTTTCAGCCTCCGACCTCGGCGCGCGCCTCGGCGGCCAGGGCGGTGGACAGGTAGCGCTCACCGGTCGAGCAGGCGACCGTCACGATCGTCTTGCCCTGGTTTTCGGGGCGCTTGGCCACCTCGATGGCGGCCCAGACATTGGCCCCGGACGAGATGCCGGCGAGGATGCCCTCCTCCTTGGCCAGGCGGCGCGCGATGGCGAAGGCGTCGTCGTTGCCGACTTGCACGGCCTCGACGATCTGGGCGTTGCCGGCGGCATCCTTGAGCCGGAGGTTCTTCGGCACGAAGCCGGCCCCGGTGCCCTGGATCTTGTGCGGTCCCGGCTTCACCGGGTCGCCGTGCAGGGTCTGCGAGATGACCGGCGAGTCCTTGGGCTCGACCGCGATGGCGGTGAAGGACGGCTTGAGCGGTTTGATGTACTCGTAGCAGCCGGTGATGGTGCCGCCCGTGCCCACCGCGGCGACCAGGACGTCCACGGCCCCTCCAGTGTCCTCCCAGATCTCCGGCCCGGTCGTCGCGGTGTGGATCGAGGGATTGTCGCCGTTCTCGAACTGCTGCGGGATCCACGCATCGGGGATCTCCTTGGCCAGGAGCTCGGCCCGGGCGATCGCGCCGCGCATGCCCTCGCTGCCGGGGGTCAGCACCAGCTTGGCCCCGAGCAGCGCCAGCAGCGTGCGGCGCTCCAGCGACATGGTCTCGGGCATGGTCAGGATGACCTTGTAGCCCTTGGCGGCGGCAACGAAGGCCAGCGCGATGCCGGTGTTGCCCGAGGTGGGCTCGATGATGGTGGTGCCCGGCTTGAGCACGCCGCGACGCTCAGCCTGCTCGATCATGGCCATGCCGATGCGGTCCTTCACCGATCCCAGCGGGTTGAAGAACTCGCACTTGAGGAGGACCTGGGTGGAGGGATCCACGCCCAGGCTGGCGGGGATGCGGTTCAGGCGGACGAGCGGCGTGCGCCCGACGGTCTCGACGATGTTGTTGTAGATGCGGCCCATGATCGGAGGAGTTTGGAGATCGACGGGAGTTTGTCGGTCGGATCCGTCGCCGCAAGTCCGGGTTTTCGCCCTTTCGCCCGGGAACATCGCCGCGAGCCTCCTGGCGTATCGGCTGTCCCGGGTTTGCCCGGGGGCCTGTCCCGCACGATGCTCCGCCAGGTCCCAGCGTGAAGTCCCACTCCCGATTCCTCCTGCTCGCCGCGATCCTGGCGATGCCCGTCTGCCTGCACGCCCAGGCGGTCGCCCCCGGTGCCGCCGGGGACCTCGGGACCCTGCTGGAGGCCGGACAGCGCTGGTGGGAAGAGAACATCGACGAAGAGGCCCTGCCCCCGCTGCCCGAACTCGACCCGTCGCAGGTCGAGCCCCTGCTCAAACGCCTCCAGGACCGGTTGGTGGCCGAGGACGTGCTCGACCTGGCCGAGTTGGGTCGGGTGGCCGGGGCGTTGCTCCCGTGGCTTGAGCGTGAAACGGCCTTGCAGCCCTACGTCCCATGGCTGAGGGCCCGCATGGACTATTTCCGGGCGGCCGGGTTGCTGGCCCGCGAGATGGCGTCGCCTCCCGGGGTGAGGCCGCCGGTCCAGCGTCCATCGCTGGTTCCCCGGCCACCGGGTCCGGGACCCGGGACTCCACCGGGTCCGGTGCTCCCGCCGTCCGTTCCCCGGGTCCCGGCCCAGGCCCCGACGGCGTCGACCCGCGTGCCCACCGCCGCCCAGCAACGCCGGGTGTGGTCCGACATCACCATCGTGGAGCCCTGGCCCACCGAGGCCCGTCGCCGCGTCCCGCAACTCAAGCCCATCTTCCGCGCGGAGGGGGTGCCCGAGGAACTGGTCTGGATCGCGGAGGTGGAGTCCTCCTTCGATCCGGACGCCCGCAGCCCGGCCGGTGCGGCCGGGTTGTACCAGCTCATGCCCGGCACCGCCCGTTCCCAGGGCCTCTCAACCTTCCCCTTCGACCAGCGCTACCGGCCCGAGAAGAACGCCCGGGCCTCGGCCCGCTACCTGGCGGCCCTGCACCGAAGGTTCCAGGACTGGCCGCTGGCCCTGGCCGCCTACAATGCCGGCGAGACCCGGGTCGCCAACCTGCTGGCCCGGCATCGTGCCCGATCCTTCGAGGAGATTTCCCGCCACCTCCCGGCGGAGACCCAGATGTACGTGCCCCGCATCGACGAGGTCCTCCAGCGTCGCGAGGGCCGGTCGCTGGCCCGGTTGCCGGCAGCCACGGCGCCGGTGGTGCGTCGATGACCGTCGGACTGACGACCGGATCGGCGCCCCAGGCAGGCTCCTGTTCTCCGGGGTCGCCTACAGTAGCAGTCGCAGGGCTGCCACCCAGGCGAAGACCAGGATGAAGGTGTCGAAGGTGCGCTGGGGCAGGTGCGACACCACGGCCCGGCCCAGGAAGAGCCCCGCGACCACCAGCGGCAGCAGTCGCAGGTTGAGGGCCAGCGAGTGCCCGTTGATGAGTCCCAACTGCAGGCTGAACGGGATCTTGAAGAGGTTGATGAGCAGGAAGAACCAGGCGCTCGTTCCCACGAACACGTTCTTGGGCAGTGCCACCGCCACGAGGTAGAGGGCCATCACCGGGCCGGCCGCGTTGGCGACCATGGTCACGCCGCCGGACAGCAGGCCGATGCCCCAGGCGAAGCCGCGCGTATGCGGCAGTTCGGAGAGCGTCTGGGGCCGCCAGTGCCGGATGAGCTGGATCACCGCCAGGGCCAGCACGATGGCGCCGATCGCCGGCCGGAAGTCGGTCTGTCCCTGCAGCTGCATCACCGCCCAGCCGGCGACCACCCCGAGGCCGGCCGGCGCGAGGGTGCGTCGGATGTGGTGCCAATCGGCATGGCGCCGGAAGAGCAGCACCGCACCGATGTCGCCCGCCACGAGCATCGGAAGGACGACTCCGGTGGACTGCAGTCCGGGGAAGAGTTGGGCGAAGAGCACCACATGCAGCAGGCTCACCCCGGGCAGACCGCTCTTGGAGACCCCGATGCCCACGGCGGCCAGGCAGGCCAGCGCCCACTGTTGCAGGGTCAGTTCGGGAGGCATCGATTCGCTGGGGATCTATGGATGCGGAGCCGGGGATCGGCCGCGGGGGTGGTCCGGTGCCAGGGTCCTCTCCAAGGGATGGTTCAGCTGGTTTGGCGCAGCGCCTCGAGGGTTTTCAGCACACGGCGGTCCCGCAGGAGTTTGTCGGCCAGATCCCAACCCTCCCCCATGCTGCGCACGCGGGATGCAACGAAGAGCGCCGCCGAGGCGTTGAGCAGCACCGCATCGCGCCGGGGACCTTGGTCCGCACCCTCCAGCAGGCGCACGAGGATCGCGGCGTTGTCGGCGGCGCTGCCGCCCTCTAGGTCCGCCAGGGTCGCCGGCGCCACCGGGAAGTCGGTCGGCGATCCGGTCGAGGTGCTGAAGCCGCGGTCCTGGTAGAACTCGGCCACATGGTTGGTCCCGAGCGTGGACAACTCGTCGAGCGTGCCGTGGCCGGGAACCTCGCCTGAGACCACCATGGCCCGCCGCAGCCCGAGGGCCTGCAGCGTCCGCGCCATGGGCTCCACCCAGTCGATG